>CAYWSJ010000001.1:0-112047 GCA_964461045.1 uncultured Bacteroidales bacterium
TATGGGTTGTTTTCAATCTTCCTATTGGTGTCGGTGAATTTATTTATTTGTAGAATGATAACATGTTCTTAACACACGAAAATTATTTTTTTAATATTATCGAGCTTTTTTTAAATAATACAGCAGTCAAAATCAAGTATAAAGTCTTTTTATATGCACAAAAGGAGCAGAGCAGGTTATGAGTTTTTTTGTTTTGGATATGAAAGGGATCATGAACCAAAATTGATAATAATATGTTGAATCGTTAAAAGTATGAGAAAAGAATGGAAAGACTGGTAACATCTAATTTGAAACTCGGAATTATAGCAGGAGGTCAGCTCGGGAAAATGCTGATTCAGGAAGCCAGCAAGTGGGACATCCAATCGTATGTATTAGACAAGGATGAGAATTGTCCGGCCAGAAGCATTGCAACACACTATATTAAAGGCAGCCATTTGGATTTTGACTCCGTTTATCAGTTCGGAAAAATGGTTGATATTCTGACCTTTGAGATTGAATCCGTTAATATTGAGGCATTAAAAAAGCTCAAATTAGAAGGACATAAAGTTGTACCTGACCCTGATATATTAGAATTAATTCAAGATAAAGGCTTGCAGAAAGAGTTTTACCGCAAGAATGGCATTCCAACCTCGGATTTTAAATTTTATGAATCCCAAGAGGCCATATTGAATGGTATTGAGAAAGATGAAATAAACTATCCATTTGTTCAAAAATTAAGAAAAGGGGGATATGATGGACGTGGAGTAGCTGTTGTGAATGATGAAAACGATGTGAATAAAGTTCTTCCCGGTGCTTCCATCATTGAGGAAAGAGTGGAAATAGAGAAGGAAATATCAGTAATTGCTGCCCGCAACGAGAAAGGAGATACAACCTGTTATCCTGTAGTAGAGATGGTTTTCGACCCCAAAGCCAACCTGGTGGATAAATTGTTATGCCCGTCTTTAATTACCGTTGAGCAATCTGAAAAAGCCATTCATTATGCAAGCGAAATAATAGAATTGTTGAATATGAGAGGTTTGCTGGCTGTTGAATTCTTTATAGATAAAAATGGCGATGTGATGGTAAACGAAATGGCTCCGCGTCCTCATAATAGCGGGCATCATACCATTGAAAGTATCATTACCTCACAATTCGAACAGCATTTGAGGGCTATTCTTAACCTTCCACTGGGAAGCACAAAATTAAAACTTCCCTCGGTAATGGTTAATATTTTAGGTGAAGAAAACCACGAAGGACAGGTGATCTATGAAGGTTTAACGGAAAGTATGGCTATTGATGGAGTCAAAATTCATCTTTATGGCAAAAAAATTACTCAGCCCTTCAGAAAAATGGGGCATATTACCGTATTGTCATCATCACTGGAATGTGCTATGAAAAAAGCCGATAAAGTAAAACAATTAATAAAAGTAAAGTCATGGAAAAAAAGCTAGTAAACATCGTGATGGGTTCGGATTCTGATTTGCCTGTTATGGAACAGGCTGCCGAAATACTTGATCAATTAGGAGTTGGTTATGAAATTGATATTGTTTCTGCACACCGTACACCCGAAAAATTATACGAATTTGCTTCAAATGCCCACAAAAAGGGAGTTGAGGCAATTATCGCGGGTGCAGGCGGAGCAGCCCATTTGCCGGGCATGATAGCTGCAATATCTCCTTTGCCTGTTATCGGAGTACCCATTAAGTCCAGTAATTCCATTGACGGTTGGGATTCGCTTTTGTCTATCTTACAAATGCCTGGCGGAGTGCCCGTAGCAACGGTTGCTCTGAATGGTGCAAAAAATGCTGGTATCCTTGCTGCTCAGATCGTATCGGCCCAGGACAGTTCCATACGAGACAAGATAATTCAGTACAAGCAGGAACTGAAAGAAAAAGTGATTACTAAAGCAAATAACCTGAAAAAGTAAATTGGTTGTATGAGGAAGTATTTAACTGTGCTTGCTTCATTTATAATCATGCTATGTTTAGGCAGTGTTTATGCATGGAGCATAATAGCCGATGAGTTAATTCAAAACCATCATTTTTCTGCAACACAGGCTCAAGTTATTTTTGGAACCATCATAGCCATTTTCCCCGTTACAATGATTTTTGTCGGACGGCTGGGGGAGAAAATCAATCCCAGGTACATCGCTTACATTTCAGGAATTTTATTTTTAACAGGAAATATATTGGCGAGTTACTCTCAGGGTAATTTTATTATTATCTTTCTGGGAATTGGAATTTTCACAGGCATAGCAACAGGATTTGGATATTGGGTGGCTTTAACAACCCCTGTTCAATGGTTTCCCGGTAAAAAAGGGCTGATTACCGGTATTGCCGCCGCTGGTTTTGGACTCGGAGCAGTACTTATGTCCGATATTGCAGAAAGAATCTTGTTTAACGGGAGAGATGTACTATACTTGTTTGCGTTTATTGGAATATCATATGGTATTTTAATACTGCTTTCTTCGAATTTCATCACACCAAATACGCTAGAGTCCAAAAAGAAAAAAATACAACTGAAAGAATATCTTGGCCATACGGTATTCAAAAAACTGTTTATTGGAATATTTTTAGGAACCTTTGCTGGGTTGCTTATTATTGGCAACCTGAAAATAATAGGTGGTCAGGGCAATACCTCTTCGCATTACCTTATACTGGGCGTTTCATTGTTTGCTGTGGCCAATTTTTTAGGAAGAATCACCTGGGGTTTTATTGCTGATTATATTGGTGCTAACTTGAGCATCTTTATGGCTCTGCTGATGCAGTCGGTAGCTATTATGATGCTAAATATTATCGTATTATCCGATTTTTCTTACCTGTTGCTTGCTTTCTTCATAGGATTCGGTTTTGGCGGAAACTTTGTACTTTTTGCCAGGGAAACAGCTCATGTATTCGGGTTAAGCAATTTGGGTATCGTTTATCCTTATGTGTTTATAGGTTATGCCATTGCAGGTATTGCAGGTCCATTTGCCGGTGGTTTGCTTTACGATATAACGGGAGTATATTCCTCTGCTATTTTGGTGTCAGGCATTACGAGCCTGGCGGGCAGTATCTTGTTCTTATACCAATACGTAAAAAAACGAAATATGGTAGTTTAAAATATGTTCAAACAGTTGTTAATTATATCCGGAAGGTGAAAACAGCATTTTTATTTCAGACTAATCAAAAATGATACTTTGGTTAGCTTTAATTTCAGGTTTTTTTTCTTTTTTTTCTAATTAATTAGCATTTAAATAAGATCAGGTAACAGCAAGCAGCAAACCTATACTTCAAAATGCCCTTTAAAGTGGTGCATCTTCACAGTTTTCCATTAAAGGCCTTTAAACTGTTTTCTTACTTGTGAATTTTATTTGATTATTCCAAACGGGATGTTACTGTTTGTGGCATAGACCAATAAAAAACATCCTTTTAGTATGATTGGAATGGAATTTTTCAAAGCTTTTTCATAACTTGTTAACCAATTCATGCTGAAGGGAAAAAGTTGAACATAATCTTTTAGAGCTCCAAAGGATATTTCATCAATTATGAGACTTTAAAAACCAATTATTATGAAGAAGCTATTTATTTCAATCATCGGAATGCTGGCGAGCATAAGCATGTTTGCCCAAAGTCCGGATGCTTTTAGTTACCAGGCTGTAGCAAGAGCAAGCAATGGAGAATTAATCGCCAACGAGGCAATAAGTTTCAGAATAAGCATTTTACAAGGTACTACCGACGGTATTTCGGTTTATTCAGAAACACATACAGATAGCACCAATGCGTATGGCTTGGTTTCCCTGCAAATTGGAACCGGCACGACTACCGATGATTTTTCTGCCATTAATTGGGCAGGAGGACCTTTCTTTGTAAAAGTTGAAATGGATGCTAACGGTGGAATAAATTATGAATTAATGGGTACAAGCCAGTTGTTGAGTGTGCCTTATGCATTGGCAGCCGGAGAACTATTGGTTTCTAAAAAAGGCAAATTATATAAAACCTATTTAAAAGATGATGGTACTTTTGCTGGTCTTACTCATATAGAAGTAGAACAACCATTTAATGCTGTACCTACCGTTACAGATGTAGATGGGAATATTTACGAGACCGTAAAAATTGGAAACCAGGTTTGGACAACAGAAAACCTTAGAACTACCAAATACAATGATGGTACAGATATACCCCTGGTAACGGGTGACACAGAATGGAGTAATTTGGATACATCCGGATATTGCTGGCATATGAATGATAGTACTGCTTATGCCCAGACTTATGGCGCTTTATATAACTGGTATACAGTGAATACAAATAAACTATGCCCCGACGGTTGGCATGTGCCTGCTGATGAAGAATGGACTGAGTTAACAAATTATCTGAATGGCTTAGCAGGAGGAAGGCTTAAAGAATCTGGCACTATTCACTGGGGTAACCCAAATACGGACGCAATAAATGATAGTAAATTTACAGGTCGTCCTGGAGGAGTACGTGACCATTATGGATATTATTTCCACATAACTCTTAGTGGATATTGGTGGTGCTCTACTGAATACTCGGATCTGAATGCGTTCTACCGTCAGCTATACTATAATTCAGCAGAAGTATTCAGAGAGTACAGCAACAAAAAGTATGGTTATTCAGTACGTTGTATCATGGATTAGAATTTGATGTACTTCTGCAAAAACCGTTTGGTAATTAGTGTTTCAAAATTTGTTGTAAAGAATTTGCAATGAAGCAGTTTTTATCATTATGAAAATAATAAATGTTAGGCAATAGTGACTATTCGATGTTCTGCTCTAACCTGGCATGCTGGAAATTCTTTTTATTAAGAAACCGTTTTGATTTTAATTTACATTAACAGGATAATCTTGACTAGCACAGTCCTTTAGGGCGGTGGATAGGTTAAACTATAATATACCCCCGATTTCTATAAATTTTGTAACTTAGTTTACAAAATTTATAGAAATCATAGACGAAAGAGGCATTTGAATCACCGCTAAAGGACGGTGCTAGTGAAATACCATCTTCAGAATTTGGAAAAGTATAATTTTTATAAAAACAAACCGGTTTCTTAATAAATTTAGTTACTTTAATTATATTTGATTTATATTGAAACGTAAAGACACTTTTAAGTATCCATACTATGAATAAAATTTTTAAATATTTTGAAAAACTGCTAATCTGGGGGATTCTAATATCTATTTCAGTAATTCTCATTTTTGCTTTTATAGACATCGTATATGTTATTTATCAACATCTGTTTGCTCCCCCAATATTTATTATTAATGCCAAAGGATTAATGAACCTTTTTAGTTTGTTGCTTTTGCTCTTAATCGGACTCGAATTGTTTGAAACCGTACGGGCATATCTTAAAGAAGATATTGTGCATGTTGAATTCATTGTGCTGGTAGCTATTATAGCGATAGCGCGTAAAGTAATAATTTGGGATTTTGAACAATATAATACACAAGAGCTTATTAGCCTGGCAGTTATGATACTGGCACTTGGAATTGCTTATTTTCTTATTAGAAAAGCCGATGGGCGAATAAAGAAAAGCTGGCTGCAAAAAGGGAGGAAAAGTGTAGAAGAAAAGGATGATTGATGCTATAATTGGTGCTAAGGTTATTCGATATTAAGAAATATTTCAAAAATTGGTTTCTGAAAAGCAATTGGATCCTGGCTTGAAAGTTATACCTATAAGACCGCCAGTAATGTATCTTTTTATTGCTTCCAACTCAGGTTAATAATAAAACATGCAACAACTTAAATTAAAAGAAGTTTTTTTTGAATAATAAAGACAACTTTTAAATTAATAGAAAAATGAAGATAAAAAGGAATTTTTAAACGAAGGTTTGTTGAAAGCGTTTGCTTTGGTAAGAAAAGAATTCAACGAAATCGCCGGGTTTTATAAGGGGAAAATAAAAACCTATATGAATGAAGTATATGCCACAATTTTTGAGGATTTAAAGGAACAAAAAGTATCCCGATTATAAGAATGAGTATACCCTTGGTCGTCCATACTGGATGGCTTATGAAATGCTTGCCGTCTTCTTCAACATAAAAATCAATAACAAGAAAACCATGGATTATTATGTTTTTAAAGAGGCAGATCCCATAGCTTTCATGGAAATCTATACCAATTTGTATGAAGAGGGCATCACCGATCCTAGAGAATTATATGAGCGTGGAATTAATGAATATATGAAAGAAGGCGGATATTGGAATAATGGTCTTGAAGAAAGATATGAAAAACTATAAGAATTAACACATAATTCATTACAAAGAGCTGGCTCTGTGAGTCGGCTTTTTTGTTTCTTCTATTGAGTTGGGCGTTCTGCAATAATACCAACCTTGTCTGCCGGATTTATGCCCTTAGCGGTTAATAACCATTGCTGTAGCTTTTTTGCCAGTACCTTTAAATACAAAGACACCGGCGTTGCAAAATGCGGAAGTGTACCTCAGATATGATTAAAAAATAAATAAATATTTTCTGTATTATTTTGTTTTTCCTATTGCATGTCAGGAAATTAACTTGTAAATTGTTTTTTGGTGTTTGAATAAAATGGACACTGTTTTATTAAGCTATTTCTTTAATAAATAATTAATTATACAAATTATTATGATGTTTTCTCCCAGAAAAATATTGTATTTATTTATACTGGCCATACCATTTGGCTTTTATTCCTGTCTGCCAAAGGAAAAAATGACCTACTTTTCGGAGGAAGGCAAGAAAGGACATTTAATTGACTATGCAAACTACATAAAGAATAAAAAGATTAAACCACGCGACAGGCTTTATATAAAAATCCTCAGTCTAGATGAAAAAACGACACGATTGTTCAGTGAAGAATCAAGGCTTTATGGAGAATTGGATATGCATTTAAACAGTTATGAGGTAAGTGATTCGGGGTATATTGATTTTCCTTTTGTAGGAAAAATTTATGTAGAAGGGTATACTTTATCTGCAGCACGAGCCAAACTGGAAGATGAGATTACCATATATCTTCCTAACACAGCTATAAAGCTGAAATATGCCGGTAATTATATAACTATTTTGGGTGAAGTTAACCGGCCGGGAAATCATTTGTTTTTCAAAGAAAAAATAAGTGTTTTTGAAGCACTTGCTCATGCAGGAGGCATAAGAGACTATGGTAATAAACAAGAAGTAATAATTATAAGAGACCTGGAAGGAGAAACAAATTATAATACAATAGATATCACACGAAAGGATATAACCAATACTTACTATTATTATCTTCTGCCAGACGATATTGTTATTGTTCAACCCCTTAATGCCAAATTCAGAACATTAAGGAACTTTCAGCTTGAATCATTGCTACTGTCAGGGATTACAACAATGGTTACAGTTTTGTATTTTATTATAAATAACTAAAAAAAAACAAAATGGCAGAGAACAGCGGAAATACTATTGATATTAAGTCAATTATATTAAGGTTCTGGCACTTTAAATGGCTGTTTCTATTTTCTTTGGTTGTTTTTTTAACAGTTGCTTACTTCCACAACAAATTTGCTCCTACAGTTTATAAAAATTCTATTCAGATTTCTGTTGATATACAGGAAAATAGAACGGGAGCAGGGAGACATGAGAGGATTCAGGCTGTTAATTTCTTAACTGAATCATCCAACCTGGAAAATGAGCTGGGAAAAATGAATTCCTTTCCTTTCATTAAAACTGCACTTATGAAACTCGAATATGAAGTAAGCTATCACATAATGGAAAGTCCTTTTCAAAATAAATCCCTGCAAAAACTTCCATATCTTGTTTCAAGAGAATTATACAAGGAATCTCCTATTAAGGTGAGTTTTTACAGGTCTCATAATCAATTAATAAATACAGAGATTTTTGTAACCATCTTAACAGATACTACTTATAGATTGAAAGCAGTTGCTGAGGAAGCATCAACCTACAACTATATTGATAATGAGATAAAAGAGCAAGTTAAAAAATACAATGTAAATAAAGTCTATAAATTTGGTGAAGAGGTAGAGTCTGATTATTTTAAGTTTTACTTAAGTCTGAAAGATACAGGAGACGTTTACAAGTATTACAACAACGAAGGGCTTTACTTCATGTTTCATCACATGGATTACCTGACACTGTATTATTTGAATAATATTGAAATTGAGCCTACTTCCCCCACATCTTCTCTGATAGATATAACTTTAACAGGCAACAATCATCATAAAGTTACAGAATTTCTCAATCAACTTGCACAGGTTTATATTGCCAGGGATCTTGAAGAAAAGAACAGAGAAGCACGAAGCACAATTGAATTCATTGAGAGCCAGATATCAGATGTAGCAAGTTCATTAAGTTATACCGGTTATACTCTTGAGCGTTTCCGTTCCCTGCACAAAATTGTGGACCTCGATTTTCAGGGGCAGATGATGTATGAAAAGTTAAATGACCTTGAGAATGAAAGAGCCACAATGCTCATGCAAAAAAAATTTTATGAGCAGTTCAGGGATTACATAAAGAGTAATAAAGTCTCCGAACTAATGGCCCCTTCCTCAATGAATATTAGCGATCCGATTTTAAGCAGTCTCATTGCCCAGTTGATAGAGTTGAATGCTGAACGTACATCATATGATAACAGAAGGAAAAGTGTTTATATGGAAGAACTTAATAACCGCTTTGACAATTTGAAAAAAACAATTCTTGAAAATATAAATACCAATTTAATAAATTTCGAAATCTCACTTGATGATATTGATTATCGAATAACTAAAATCTCAAATGATTTATCCATATTACCCTCGACAGAATTAAAACTACAGTCTATACAAAGAAAATTCAAACTTAATGATGAGATCTATACTTACTTGCTTACTAAACGTGCAGAAGCCCAGATAGCACAGGCATCTAATTTCCCTTCTTATGAAATTATAGACCCTGCGAGGGACATTGATTTCACGTTGGTCTTTCCCCGAACCCGGCTTAATTATTTTTTAGCTTTGTTCATCGGTTTTATTATTCCTGGCTCATCTATACTACTGTTAGACTTTTTTAATATACGGATCAAATCTGTAAGCGATATTGAAAATATAACCAATATCCCAATTATAGGGAATATTGCGCATAGCAGAAGAAATGTGGATCATGTCGGGTTAAATGAAATTTCTTATTCTACGACATCCGAATCAATTCGTATGTTGCGAACCAATATTCAAATGCTTCAGGGTAGCGATGAAATGATAAACCAGGTTATCTTAGTTACCTCTTCAACAAGTAGCGAAGGAAAAACTTTTTCTTCAATCAACCTGGCTAAAGGATTTTCATTACTCGATAAAAAGGTGATATTAGTTGGATGTGATCTGAGAAAGCCCAAATTAGCCCAGATTATTAATTTACCAGAAGAGGCCGGCCTTAGTTCATATCTCTCTAATGACCATGAAATAAATGATATTATTTATTATACTGACAATTATAATCTTGATATTATTCCTGAAGGACCTTTGCCTCCTAATCCTACTGAATTAATCGCCTCTCAGAAAACAATCGGTTTGATTGAATACCTTAGAACTAACTATGATTATGTCATAATAGATACTTCACCTGTAGGAATCGTTCCTGACAGCAAATTAATTATGAAGTATACAGACATTAATTTATTACTAGTCAGACAGACTAAAACCAAGAAAAATGAATTGATGAATACTTTGAAAAGTCTAACCAGTGTTCAGGTTTCAAAATTTTTTATTGTTTTTAACGATTTTACACCTAAAAACGGACAATACAATTATATGTACAAATACTATGCGAATGAGCTGTTTGTCAGGCCATAATAGCCGTCTTCCTTATGGTCTAACGTTTATTTATGAAATATAAGCACTTGTTTAAGAAATGACTACTTAAAATAAATGCCTATTTCTTTATATTGATTCCTTTTGTAATTTGTTTCTCCATTTGTTTATGGAATATGTGTGAGCCTTACTTTATATTTTGATTTATTATTTTCTTACTTTTGTTTGTTTAACTAAAATGTAAAAACCTGGATAAAAGAAAAACTTACTTTTTATTTGCTGTTAAAGTTTTAATAGTAATAAAGATTTACATTTAGTTCCACATCCCCTGACTGAGAGATATGGAAACGTAGTTTAAAACTGCGTGAGTGACCCGTTTTCATTCTTCTTTTTTAAGTTGCTTAAAAACAAGGTTAACAACCTTACTGCAACTGTTTGAGCTAAGGATTAATATTTTACTCCTAATTCTTATAGCTATGTTTAGTAATAGAATTATTGTGGAGTGGGGAACTTTGATATGGATTCAAAATTCATTAAAGACAGAGAGCGAACTATCTATTACATAAGCACTTTTGTCGAAGTCTTTATATCTGTAATTACATTTTATGTAGCCTTATATATTAGGGATCATTTTTTTCAGAAAAGTTTCCTGTATACAAGGGAATACCAGATTTTAATACTGGTTCTTATTTTTACATGGTTTTTTCTTCTGAAATCCAAAAATTTTGAAAAGTTCCACAGAAGCAAAAGTTACAGTGCTATATTAATTGATTATACCAAGGGGATAATTTGGGGAACGGCTCTATTGATAGGAGCAATATTTATTTTTAAACTCGAAACAATCAGCCGGAGTTTTATTCTTCTTTTTGCTGTTCTCAATCTAATGGTTTTATATGTCTATCGTATGTCATTTTTCATATTGCTCAAGTATTACCGCAGTAAGGGGAAGAATCAAAGAAACATTCTAATCATCGGGGATGAAACTTCTGAAAATATTATAGAGAGCATAATAAAAAATAAAGACTGGGGATTGAAAATAGTTACGATAATCTCAAATTCAATTAGTATTGTTGAAAAATACAGTTCTTTTATTCCGGTAATCCCCGAAAACGGGAATATTAATAAAATTCTGGAACTTGATATTATTGATGAAGTTATTTATTATAAAAATGCAATAGACCAGAAAGAATTAAATGAAATTTTCTACTCATGCGAAGAGGTAGGGGTTGTTTGCAATGTTTATTCGGGGATGTGGAATATTTCAGGAAGAAAATATCATATTAGTTATTTTGGGGAAAATCCTTATTTTACTTTTATGAACAAGCCCTCCGATTATATGGCTCTATTCGTCAAAGATTTAATAGATTATACAATGGCTTTTATTCTTACAATGATCTTTCTTCCATTAATGACTGTTGTAGCAGCAGCAATTAAACTGGATACCAAAGGGCCTGTATTTTTTATCCAGGAGCGGGTTGGCTTGCGTGGAAGAAAGTTTCCTATTTATAAATTCCGTACAATGGTCGCTAATGCAGAAAAAATGAAGCAACAAGTAGCAGGATTTAATGAAATGGACGGTCCCGCATTCAAAATAAAAAAAGATCCGCGTATAACACGGGTGGGCGCATTTCTGAGGAAAACCGGATTGGATGAACTACCGCAGCTCTTTAATATCCTGAAAGGCGAAATGTCTTTTATTGGCCCAAGACCACCCTTACACGAGGAAGTGGAAAAGTATGAACGCTGGCAGCTTCGCAGACTTTCCATGAAACCAGGAATATCTTGTATCTGGCAAACCATGCCAAATAGAAATGATATTGTTTTTAAATACTGGATGGAACTTGACTTAAAGTATATTGACTCATGGTCCCTTAAACTTGATTTTATATTGTTTATCAGAACTTTTAAAACTGTTCTATTGGGTTCAGGAAGATAAATTTGATTTTAATGTATTTTTTAATCTAACTAAATAGCTGATTTTCGGATGATTTTGATTGCAAAATGACTCGAAAATCTTTTTTATGAAGTATAAATTTTGGGTGTTACTAAATTGAGAAATTATGACTGACGGGTTAATTTATGAATTATTCGGGCTGGGTTGTTAATCGATTTAACTTAAATACTATTCCATAATGAGAAAAAAGACAGGTTTATTTTATTTGTTCCTGTTTGCATTGACAGGGATAATTCATGGCCAGGAAGCATTGATTATTGATCATACTTCCACCGGGCATTCAGATATCCCGGTTTCCTGGCTGGACAGTGCCAAACAAAAGCTTCACATCGGATATGGGCATACCTCACACGGCAGCCAGCTTGCTACCGGCATGAATGCCCTGGAGTCGTGTTATACCGATGGCCGTTTCGACTGGAGCCACAGCGATGAGGCCGGAAGCCTTCACCTTTTCGAGGGCGATATGTGGAGCCAGGATGGCTGGTTGGGACAAGACTGCGGCACACCGGGCTGGGACGATGAGACCAGGGAATACCTTGATGCACATCCCGATTGCAATGTGATCATATGGTCGTGGTGCGGAATAGTAAATTCAGTTCTCGACCGTGATGTAATGGGTGATTACCTTCAGCCAATGAATCAACTGGAGCTTGAATACCCGGGAGTGAAATTTGTCTACATGACGGGTCCGCTGGATGGGCTGGGACCAAACGGCGCTGTGAAAGCTGCCAACGATTCAATACGCGATTATTGCACTTCAAACAACAAGATCTTGTATGATTTTGCCGACATAGAAAAATACGACCCAGACCAGCTTGTAAATTACCAGGAATATGGTGCCGATGATGAATGCAACTACGACCCCGACGGAGAACAACCTTACAACCGAACCGAAAACTGGGCTGCCAACTGGGTAAGTCAAAATCCCGGCGATACGCTGACACTTTTGACAAGTGAGGCAAATTCTAATGACTGTAGCTTTGGACACACGCATTGCCTGAACTGTGTTTTGAAAGGCATTGCCGCCTGGCACCTCTGGGCCAGGCTGGCCGGATGGCAGGAAAACTCTTCAACTACCTGTATCACTTCATATACAGCTCAACTTGGTTCATGGCACAACTCTTCTAACTGGAATAATGGAGTACCCGATGCATCCTGCCATGCAATACTACCTGGTGCTAATACTTCGCGGATAAATGCTTCGGCTATCTGCAGTACACTGACTGTATATCCAAAAGGAAATTTAGTGATCAATGAAAATGAAATTTTAAATACAGAGGAGCTGACACAAAAATCAACCTTAGACTCCATAGAAACAGGGGAGATTTTTAATCATGGATTCATTAATATAAATTCTGAAGCTTACATCGAACGTTTTGTTCATAGAGACGAATGGCAGAGTATCTCACCACCGGTTTCTGATGGTACCTCGCAGGTGTTTGACGCCTCGGGAGAGGAGCTCTACCGTTGGGACCTCTCTACAGGTGCTTTCCAGCGAATAACAAATAATTCGCTAACATTGAACAGCATGGAAGGCTATCTTTACAGGAACCAAACGAAAGATACAGTTGTTACCTTTAGCGGTTCAATAAATCAGGGGAGCCAGGAGAGGGCGGTTGCGGTAGCGTCCCAGGACAGTCTTTTTGAAGGGTGGAACTATACTGGCAATCCCTACGGAGCAAAAATAGATTGGAATGCTTCTGGCTGGAACAAATCGAATGTCGTGGAAAGTATTTATTTTTATGATCCCATAAGAGGTCAGCCTTGTTCTTATGTTAATGGCATCAGCAATCCTAAAAATTGTTCTGATGGAAAAATCTATGCAATGAGTGGATTTTGGGTCTATTCGCAAAGTGCAGGGAATTTTTCGGTCAACGATAATGCCATGGCAGACCCTGGAAAAACCAGTCCGGGTAAAGATCTGCAAAACATGAAAAGTCTGCGGATTGGTCTGGCAGCAGTTGGAATCAGTTATGAAACGGTCATTTACTTTGATCCTTCAGCCAGTAAATCATTTGACCCTGACCTGGATGCACTTCATCTTCCTGTACCTCTGGTAGATGAAACTTTATCCCCGGGACTTTTCTCCCTGGACAGCACCTTTCGAAAGCTCTCCATAAATGCCATGCCTGTAGGAACCAAAATACGGCCTTACCTGGGTTTTACAGTACCTGTTGGAGGAAATTTTACCATTGAAATTATTGAGCAAAACAACTTTTCTGATACACTTTACCTTATAGACAAATTTGAACAAACATATTGGGAAATTAGCTCCAATAATTATACATTTACTGCAACAGGAGGAATTACCGGCAATCGGTTTATTCTTACCACTGAGAAACCTAAGCCACTTTCAGATCCCATTGTAATTGATCATATTTCCACCGGGCATTCAGATATTCCGGTTTCCTGGCTGGACAGTGCCAAACAAAAGCTTCACATCGGATATGGGCATACCTCACACGGCAGCCAGCTTGCTACCGGCATGAATGCCCTGGAGTCGTGTTATACCGATGGCCGTTTCGACTGGAGCCACAGCGATGAGGCCGGAAGCCTTCACCTTTTCGAGGGCGATATGTGGAGCCAGGATGGCTGGTTGGGACAAGACTGCGGCACACCGGGCTGGGACGATGAGACCAGGGAATACCTTGATGCACATCCCGATTGCAATGTGATCATATGGTCGTGGTGCGGAATAGTAAATTCAGTTCTCGACCGTGATGTAATGGGTGATTACCTTCAGCCAATGAATCAACTGGAGCTTGAATACCCGGGAGTGAAATTTGTCTACATGACGGGTCCGCTGGATGGGCTGGGACCAAACGGCGCTGTGAAAGCTGCCAACGATTCAATACGCGATTATTGCACTTCAAACAACAAGATCTTGTATGATTTTGCCGACATAGAAAAATACGACCCAGACCAGCTTGTAAATTACCAGGAATATGGTGCCGATGATGAATGCAACTACGACCCCGACGGAGAACAACCTTACAACCGAACCGAAAACTGGGCTGCCAACTGGGTAAGTCAAAATCCCGGCGATACGCTGACACTTTTGACAAGTGAGGCAAATTCTAATGACTGTAGCTTTGGACACACGCATTGCCTGAACTGTGTTTTGAAAGGCATTGCCGCCTGGCACCTCTGGGCCAGGCTGGCCGGATGGCAGGATACCATATCTGGCGGAGATACAACAATAACTCCGTTTACAACAACTTTTACCGCTGAAAACGGGTTATGGCATAATCCTGACAACTGGGACAATGGACTGCCTGATTCAATGGCATTGGTAATTATTCCTGGCAACAAGCACGTAACTGTTTCACAGAATGCCAGGTGCAGTACAATTACCATTTATCCCGAAGGAACTGTGACAATTAATGAGGGTGTAGAACTCAAAACAGATAAATTGACCATAAAATCTCAAAACGATGAAGCCATTACTGGTAAACTTATAAACCATGGATCAGTAGAAGTTGACGGGCAAACTTTTATAGAACGGTTTATTGAAAAAAAACAATGGACAAGTATTACTCCTCCGGTGAATAATTCAACTTCGGGTGATTTTAATGCCTCCGGGGAAGAGTTGCATTTCTGGAATGTTTCAGAGGGAAATTTCAGTCAAATAATAAATAACAGTACTCCGCTTAATGCTATGCAGGGATATCTTTTCAGGAATCAATCAGCCGATACAGTGATAACATTTAACGGATCGATAAACCAGGGTGCACAAAGCTTTAATTTGTCCATTAATGAAACTGATAGTCTGTATAAAGGCTGGAATCTTGCAGGTAATCCATATTTGAGTAAAGTGGACTGGGATGCTGATGGCTGGGATAAGACAAATAGTGCGGGAAGTATTTATCAATATACAACATTATCGGTTCAGCCTTGTGCTTATGTCAACGGATTGAGTGTTCCTGACGGATGTTCAGATGGTCTTATTAGTCCAATGAGAGCTTTTTGGGTTTTTGCTGAAAACGAAGGTCCGATTAGCCTTAATGATAATACCCTGGCTGAATTTGAAGTAAAAACAGACTCTCGAAGCCTGCAAAGTACCAAAAGTATTCGACTCCAATTAAGCGGCGGCGGCTCCGATAATGAGACACTCATAGTCTTTGATAATGAATCTACAACCAGTTTTGATGCTGATCAGGATGCTTTTCATTTTCCTGTTCCTGTTGCAGGAAATGCTGTATCACCAGGTTTATATACTTTAGATGAAGATGGAAATAAACTAACGATAAATTCCTTACCTGAGTTGGACTACTTCCGGATCCCGCTTGGTTATTCTTTGCTCCAGGCGGGTGAGTATGTGTTTAAAGGGTTAGAAATTAACAATATTAAAGATACTATTTTCCTGGTGGATTCGGTGATGAACACTGAAATTAATATTTTACAGAATGATTACACTTTTACGGCAACGCAAAGTGTAAATAATCAAAGATTTAGTCTGATAAACAAGATAGGAACCGGCCTTAAACCGTTGGTGTCAGAACTGTTTGAGGTTTACGGTTACAATGAAGCTATTTATATTATTGCAGAAAAACCTTTGTTTGCCAAAATTAAGGTAATAGATTTAACAGGAGCAATAATTTATGAGAGTACTATTGATCATCAACCAAGGACTGTTATCTACTTAAATAAAAGAGGCTATTTTGTTGTATTAATTAAGACTTTAAAGAATACTTACACTTATAAAGTAATGGTGTTTTAATTAATTTGAATTGATTTGTCTTAAACTCGAAACCTTTTCCATTTTTTTACTAACTTCTCCATTCGGCGCAAGCACCACACAACCCCTTTTATATCCAGTTTCAAGCCCGGAGGCAGCTGAGGGGAAATATGGGGTCAGATTATTATTTTTAAACAATTGGCCAAATACCTGAATGGTCAGGGATTTCTTCCTGGAATAATGATCGTACGTATAACCTCCATCGTCAGGAACTTTAAAATCGTCTATCATAATTATGAATTGATCCCAATGGCTAACAATTATTTCAATTTCCTTTTTGAGCGGCAAATCCTTATACCAATGAGCGTCCAGGTAAATGAATACTTTTTTGTTTTTCATATTCTTAGACGAGAGTTTTTTTAAGAATTCCCTTGAATCTCCCAAAAAATAATGAATGTTGTTTATTTCTATTAGTCTTCTGTGTGCAATATCGTGAAACCACTTGTTGAGTTCACAGGTGTATATCGGTAAGGAGGAGGTTTTGGCCATATAACCCGTGGTGTCTCCTGTATAAGTTCCTGTTTCAAGAATGGCATCAAATTTAAAAGTATTCATTAGTTCCATAAAAATTTTTTTCCTGTATTGTTGCCCGTTAAAGCCAACATTAGAGGCTGCCTGGAATTTTGGACTGTTAATTATCCACTCCAATGCAGCTTCGAGGTTAAAGATGTGATCCCATAGCTGTTTATACTGTTTGTATGCGTAAACCGGGAAAATTAGTTTTTTTAGTTGCATAATCGTTATATTTTAGTTGTTTGTAAGCGAGTCTGATGCTCCTGTATTTTTATTGTTAGTAAGCAATGGTTCGTTGGCGTTAAATATTTTTTCAAACTGAAAGGCAATATCTTTGGTAAAACGCATTGCTCCTTTTTCATTTAAATGCAATGGGTCTGAGAAATACCTGTTTTCGTAAAAAGGCAATTCCCAGTTACGTGAAAAATAAATGTGATCGTATTTGGCACTTAATTCTTTTAATACTTTCGGAAGTTCATCAAATTGCTTGTATTTCCCTTTTCTTGCAGGGTGACTTATTATTAAAACCTTGACGTTGTGCTTTTTAGTGAGATTAAAGAATTTTTCTACAAACACATCGCCATCTGGCTCATATATTTTCATTTCGTATTCCGGGCAGTCTGATTTTTCTTTATAATCTGCAGGTAATTTTCCTTCAGGAAATCTTGATTGTTCCTTGATAAAATAGTAACCCCGATCCTCAATCATCTTTCTGATAATGGCATTGTTTTGTTTTCTCTTTTCTTCAATATCCGAGGGATAAGCAACTGAATTATAAAGAAATTTAAACATAGGTTTCCGATAAACATGGCAAGGTAGTAAGTAGTTAATTGTTTGATTTTTGCTGCCATTGTGATAGAGGAAATAGGAAACCACTTCACCCGGAAAGTCTATTCCCTGGTTGGCATAGCTGTCAAAAAGCAAAACAGGCTCATTTGCTACATGGTAAGTCATAATGATATAATCCGGAGGATCATTATTTTCCAGGTAATCCAGAAGAGCATGGTAGTAAGGGCCAATTGGTAATGCAGGAAGTGCCAGGTTCAGGGAATAGGTTTTATTATTCAATGTGGAGTCGAAAACTTCCGGTACTAGTGCCGATAAAACATCGCTTGCGCCAAAATAAAGAACAGTTTTTTTACCATCAGGAATTTCCCATTTATTCTCTCTTATGGCGATTCTTTTTTGTTCGCAGACAATGGATGCCCCATCTTTGTATACTTTCCCGGAATGGATGCCAAGTTGGTTAAGCAAAACCACAAGTACAAGTAAAATTCCGGAATGTAGAATTACTTTTTTCATAACTTAAAATTGAAAATAAACAAAATCTGATGCTGCAAATTTGCCAAATATCAGTACTGTTAAGACCAATCCATAATACAATGCATATTTTATTAACGGTCTGTAAGTCAGTTTATCTCTTATTATAATTCCCTTCTCATTTAAATAATCAAAAAGAAGTACAATAATAATTCCTGAAGAAGCAATAACATGGTCGGTATGAGTCATACCCATATTGTATCCTGTCAGTCTCCATTCCAGTCCGTGAAAAAGATTAGTTATCAGATAAACGGCGTCCTTCGTACTTGATGCATTAAAAAACACCAGGGAAAAAGCAAAGAAGATGAAAACAATGACCCTGCTGAAAAATTTTACCCAGTATTTGTTCATCTTTGAGGCAAGCTGCAATCGTTTTCTCTTTGTAAAGAATTCATAATTAATGGCAACACCTTGCAACGCCCCGAGAATAATAAAATTCCAGCCCGAGCCATGCCAGATACCTATAATAAGAAATGTGATGAATACCCCGTAAACCGCCGCCCACTTCTTCCATCTCATGCGTTTCAGCAAAATTCTTTTAAAAATATAATCGTTACACCATTGTGAAAGAGTGATGTGCCATTTTCTCCAGAACATGCTAACATTTTGAGCGAACAAAGGTCTTTCAAAATTATTGGTAAGCCTTAAGCCAAAAAGTTTCCCAATGCCCAGGGCTATATCTGTATAACCTGAAAAATCGCAATAAATATGAAATACTTGTAAAACAAAGACAGTCATAAGGGGAACACCTGTAAATTCATTGACGTTACCATATATAATGTTTACAAGTACAACCAGCCTGTCTGCTATTACCAGCTTTTTAAATAATCCCCAGAAGATCTGGATCAGGCCGTCATAAAAGAGTGTTGAATCGAACTGATAGTTTTTTTTCAGGGAAGGCAGGAACGACTTTGAACGTTCTATTGGACCAGCAAGCAGCTTAGGGAAAAATAAAATGTAACTAGCAAAAAAGCCCCAGTGACGTTCCGCTTTGCCGGACCCACGGTAAATTTCGATTAAATATCCAATACACTCAAAAGTATAGTATGAAATGCCGATGGGAATAATGAGATTAATGTATTCAAATTCAGTTCCCGGTTCAAAAATCCCCAGGAATGTATTTGCGTTCTCTATCAGGAAGTTAATGTATTTGAAGAAAATAAGCTGGCCAATATTCAATACCATCCCCAAAAGGTAGAGCGGGAAGCGTTTCTTTTTTTCTTCTTGTTTTTCTATCAGTCTGCCAAGGAAATAATTGATTGTTATAACCAGGTAGGTATATACGAGAAAATTGATTGAGAAATAGCCCAGAAAAGCCGTACTGGCAAGCAGCAGAATAAACCACTGGTGGCTTTTTTTTGCCTGGTAATATAAAAGCAGCAATACAACAATAAAAATAAAAAATTCAAGCGTGCTGAAAATCATATATCCCTGTTAAATTGTTAATAATTATTATGCTTTATTCCTGTTCTTTATTTACAGGAATACTTTTTAAGCGTTTTTTATCTGTTTTTCCATGAGCTGTTTTGGGCAGCTCATCTAAGAACTCAATATATCTGGGAACACTGAATGGTTCCAGGTTCTTAGCGCAGTGAAAAATGATTTTCTGACTATCTGGTTTAAAACCTTTGACAGGCACAACAAATGCTTTTATCGCCTGGCCCAGAATTTCATCATCAACGCCAACCACAGCACATTCATTTATTCCTTCTACCTGGTTGATAATGTTTTCAACTTCTTTAGCGCTAATTCTCTCGCCCCGTGACTTAATCATATCGTCTTTCCTCCCGATAAAATAAAGGTACCCTTCCTGGTCTGTTTTAAAATAGTCTCCGGTAAAGAGAAGTTTTTCACGGAAACCCAGTCCGGGCCTGAATGTTTTCGCTGTTAGTTCAGGCGCATTCCAATAACCCTGCATTACATTAGAACCTCTAACCACGAGTTCTCCTGTCTGCCCAGGCTTTACCGGTTCTTCGTTTTTATCTACAACAAAGACTTCACAATTGGGCATGGCTTTGCCCACCGAATCTGTCCGGTTGTCAATTTCTTCAGGGGGCAAATAAGCAATTCGCTTACACTCGGTTAGTCCGAACATGGAATAAATCTGAACATGGGGCATTAATTTTCTGAATCGTTTTATGTGTTCTGCCGGAAATGCAGCTCCTGTGTTGGAGATGTAACGTAATGTGCTTAAATCAAAGGATTTCAGATCAATTGTTTTAAAGATCATGGCCACAATTGTCGGAACAATAGGGAATCCGGTAACTTTCTCTTTGGCGACCAGGTTTAATACTTTGGTAAGGAAAATAAATGATCTTTCAAGGACGATCGTACCTCCGAACATGAAAGCCATAATAACCTGGTAAAGCCCATAGTCAAAGGACAGGGGTAAAGTGTTCAGAATAATATCGTCCGGAGTATTCCCCAGGTACTGAATGATGCTGCGTGCAGCAGAGATAATGTTGTAGTGCGATTCCATAACCCCTTTGGGTTCACCAGTTGATCCCGAAGTATAGATCAATCCTGCCAGATCAATATCCAATACCCGCCGGTTGGATATTTTCTGTAAATCATAATGATTCAACTTGTATGATTTTCTGCCGAAGATTTTGGTCCAATGAAATGTTGATACATTTTCTTCAGCCGATGGGTTTATTTTATTTGGGCCAGTCCAGATTATCGTGCAGGAGATTGCATTTTTTCTTACTGCTTTAAGAACAATATTTTGTTTTCTTTCATCGGCCACGATAATCTTGGGTTTACAGTCGCCAATGATATAAGATAACTTTTGAAGCTGAACGACACTGTTTATGATAGTGAAAATTCCTCCGGCTTTCATTGCAGCATAAAAAGAAATGATTATCTCAGGAGAGTTGTCCATGTAAATTAAAACCCTGTCCTGTTTTTCCAGTCCATGGTTTATAAAAAATCTACTCAGAAAATTTACGCGGTTGAATATCTCCCTGTACGTATAGCGTCTATCGGAAAAAATCAGCGCCTCTTTGCCCGGGTATTTTTTTGCCGACTCATCAAAATAATCGTATAATAAGGTTGCATGATTCATAATTCTGCAATTTTTTGTAATGAATTATAATACAGTTGCTTCATTGAATTTATCTGTCTCCAGGTCTTTTTCATGGTAGATGATAGATTCCCTTCTCAGATAATCAGTTGTTTGCTGTTTTCTTCTGAATGAATTGAAGATATTTTTAACAGCCTCAGGAGTTTTGTTTAACAGGTTTGCTACGTTCTCCGGTTCATAATTATTTTCGTAAGCATACCATAATAAATCCATCTCTTTAAAGGGCAGTTGGAAGAAAAACTCTTCCTGTGTTTGTTCTGCAGAGTAAGTGTCTGTAGTGGGTGTTCGCTTAATGATCTCTTTGGGGATTTCCAGGTGTTCTGCGAGCTGATACACCTGGGTTTTATACAGGTGTCCAATCGCCATGATATCAACACCGCCATCGCCATGCTTAACAAAAAAACCCTGGTTGATTTCCTGCTTGTTTGAAGTACCGATAACCGCATAATGAAGTTTTTCAGCATAATAGTAAAGCATACACATTCGGGTTCTCTGCTTAAAGTTAGAGGCAGCCATAATCTCCAGAAATTCAGGTGCAGGTAGCTTTTTCTTGTTCTCATTACCATTTTCAGCAACAAGGGTTATGTAAAATACAGAGGGGAGTGTGGTTTCAATCAATGATTCGTTCAAGCCTATTTTAAATTTGTGTTTTTTGGGATTATATCCGGGAAAGAGTCTTTTAACGGCAGCATCTCTCCTGGGATAACACTGAAAACCCTGTAACGCCTCAGTAATGTCTTCAATATAATAATCAACCCGTAATTTTTTGGCCAGTTTTTCGGCTAGTTTGACACTATCCGGACTGGAATCTTTTTCCGGCAGCATGAGGGCTGTAACATTTTTGCTGCCCAGCGCACGAACTGTCAGTGCAAGTGTTACTGAAGAGTCTATCCCTCCGCTTATTCCTATAACACCACCTTTCCTTCGGAGCCGGCGGTGTACATCCTCTTTTATTTTCTTACACAAATTCTCAATGTATGTATTAACATTGTCGATTTTTAATATATCCTGGGTGAAAGGTTTTGTTGTATACATAATTTTTGGGTTTTAAATTATTACTACACTTAAAAAGCCAGCGTTAAATGCTGATTTCTTTTTTAATATTCAATTTTTCCACAGGAGCCTTCTCTTTGGAAAAATTGCGAATAAACTGGTCATACAATAGTTGAGTCGATACAATACCAATTAGAGCCATATCGTTTACCTCTGAGATATTCTGACCCAGAGTATACTTTTGTTTCAGCCATTGTATCTTAATAGGATCGAAAATTCCAAAATCTTTGATCATGCTGGGGCATAAAATAGCTTTTATTGCTTTCGATACTTTTGATTTGTTTACCATATGTGAAACCGGCGCTCTGTATGCCTGTTTTGGACGCTTAATGATGCTTTCGGGAATTTTTTGGTTCATAATCTTTTTTAAAATATATTTTTCCGACAGACCATTGAGCTTTAAGTCTGCAGGCAAGGAGGCAGCATACTCAATAATCCGGTGGTCAAGGAAAGGATAGCGACCTTCGACAGAATTTGCCATGGCCATTCTGTCTCCCTGCGATGACAAAAGATAACCCGACATAAACATGTTTATCTCCAGCCATTGTGCTTTGGCTAAGGGTGTCCATGAATTAAAAGTGTCAGGCAGAAGGCCATTCACCTCTTCAAACGGGTCGTAGTTGTTGCTATTACAGAGAAATTCCTGGGAAAGAAAATTCTTAATCCTTGAAGTATTATTCCAGCGAATTAAATGAGAATAGTAGGGAGAAGAGGTTTCTTCCAGCTGAAACCCGAAGAATAATTTAAGCATTCCAGGGCTGGCTGATTTAATGTATGGAATATAGGGATACAATTTTTTGAGCAGGAGAGGTCTGAATTTGGAATCAGGATGTTTGGCCCAGAAGTGTCTTATGATTGTTTCTTTAAAAATATTGTATCCAGCAAGCATTTCATCAGCACCTTCTCCGGTGATTACTACCTTTATGCCATTTTCTCTTACCAAACGGGAAAGAAAGTACATTGGCGCAGGTGCTGTACGTATTACCGGAGTTTCTGTATGCCAGATAATCCTGCCAAAATGTTCAGTAATGTCATTGTTTTCGCAAACAAATCGTTTATGAGTTGTATCCAGGAATTTCGAAGCTTCATTCTGATAATTTGTTTCATCATATTGTGCTTCTTTAAAACCAATGGAGAAGGTTTGAAGATTTTGTGGCTGTAAGTCTTTTATCATGCACGTTGTGGCCGTAGAGTCCAGTCCGCCACTTAGATAAGCTGCTACAGGAACGTCGGAGCGTAAACGTAACCGGATGGCATCATAAAGCAACTCCCCAAATTCCTTTTGTGCTTTTTCCGGGGAAGTTTCTTTAACAGATGAAAAAGAGAGTTCCCAGTACCGTCTAATTGTTAGCTTGCCTTTACTGAGTTTCAGATAATGCCCCGGGGGCAGTTCAAATACATTTTTAAAAACGGTATTTGGACTTACCGGGGTCCAAAAGGTAAAAATTTGAATAAGCGCCTTGTTATTAATTTCTCTTGGTAACCCGGGAAATTCAAACAACGATTTAACTTCTGAAGCGAAAAGAAAATTTCCTTTTTGGTATGTGTAAAAAAGTGGTCTTATTCCCACGCGATCCCTGGCGAGGAAGAGCTCGTGCGTTTTTTTGTCCCAGATGGCAAAGGCAAACTGTCCATTGAGTTTGGTAAGGCATGATTCGCCGTAAACTGCATAAAGTTGTACCAAGACCTCTGTGTCCGACTTCGTTTTAAACCAATAACCCTTTTTTTCGAGTTCTTCCCTTAATTCAATATAATTAAAGATCTCCCCGTTAAAAACGATCCAGTATCTCTCTGATTGATCACAAACAGGCTGGGTCCCGCCTTGCAGGTCTATAATGTTTAACCTGACATTACCCATTAAGAGATTCTTTCCAGTTACAATACCACATTCATCAGGGCCGCGGTAGTGAATCCTGGCCAACATCCTTTTGAGTGTATCATGGAATGAAGGAATCCTTAAAGAAGGACTATAAATACCTGCAATACCACACATTTTCAAATGAAGTTTAAGTTTTAACAGACTGTTTTTGCTTTACGTAATCGGCTATGGCGTTAACAGATTCGAAGTTTTCCTCTATGAAATCTTTGTCCTCTGTTTTAACGTCAAATTCGTCTTCAAGAAAGGTGATTAATGTGATAAAACCCATAGAATCAAAAAATCCTTCTTTAAAGATTAAAGTATCAAATTCAATATCCGCGGGGTCCGAATAAGTATTATCTGAAATGAACTTATAAACCTTCTCCTTAATATAGTTTTCAGTTATCATCTTTTTAGTTATTTGATTAAACAATTATTTTTCTCTTGCTAATTATACGGCTATTAACTAATTTATTGAGTCTATCAATAATACAAATTATGAAGAATTCCAATAAAAGTCAATAGAATAAACCTCTATTATTTAGGAAGGTATATTTTGGATGAATTATTTATTATTTTTTAGATTTTCCTCACAAATTAATATGTTGATTTGGAAGAGAAAATATCGGAGCAAAACTCTTTTGCACCGATATCCACTGCCTCTCCACAATAGTTTAATGAAAGATTCCAATTGGTAAGTTTGTTACAACCTTTATCAATGCAAGGGGAAGATTTTACCAGGTTAAAATTATTGTCTGGATTATTCTCAAATAATGGATCACAAAAAATTGAGTGCTTCCCATTTCCCGTTGCAAAAGTGAACCATACCAAACTTCCGTAGCCATCGAATAATTTATTTGGCTTAGGGATAAAATAACAGTTGTAGTTTTCAGTAAATGGCTTTTTAAGATATATCATATGGTTTTTGATTGAACTGGCATAAAAAATATTGTTGAGTATGTGTACATTTTGAGCATTCAGCGCCACCGGATTATTCCAGAATGTATTATTGACGACAACTCCATTATGTGTATTTATTAACCACATACCTATTTCGTTTTCTGTCAGGATATTTTTGAAAAGTTTTATGTTTTTAGCATGACTGTATATTCCGCAAGGACTATGAGACAACAGGTTGTAACAGACCCTTATTGAGTCTGTTCCAAAGCCAAGGTAAATACATGCTCCTCCGCTGCCTTTCAGAGAAGGGCCTTTTAGTTGGTTGCCCATGATCATACCTTTTTTTGAATTATTGGCAACCACACAGAACTTATTTCCGGTATCTGTGCGGTCTATATTACAGTTGCTTACAGTAAATCCGGAACAATTCTCAAGTTGTATTCCGTCACCGGAAGCCTGTAGTTCTGCTTTGCCCAATGTGTACCACTTTTGATTTACTTTATTGACCTGACAGGAGTCAATTTTCAATCTGTTTATATTTTGTGCATAGATGCCATCATCTCCGGTGTTGGATATTTTGCACGATATAATGTTTATGTTATGTATATGCTCCTGATTTTCCTGCCCCATTAAACGTATACCCCACATAGCCCTGGTAAAGTTGCAATTCCGGACGCAGATATCTTTCGAATTTCCCATAACACGAATGCAATAGATACTATTACTTTTGCCGTTTATGTGAATGTCTTTTATTGTAATGTTTTTTGAACTATTGATATTAATTGGCTTTTCTACATATTTTGTGTTTATTACAGGACTATTTCCTTCTCCATAAGTTTCAATTCTTATACTGGTTTTACTGTTAAAATTTATAGGACGATGTAAAATAAGTATTGTGGAGCGTTTAATATAGTATGTTGCATTGGAAACAAGTTTTATCTCGTCCAGGCTGTTGTAGGGATTTTTTATTGTTCCATTTCTTCCTAAATTTGTATTTCCAGGGTCAATATAGATTTTTTTATTCGCCCCTTCTGTCTGATAAGAAAAAAGGAGAAAAATAAATACAATAGCATACCTCAAATTCAATTTTTCTTTAATTATAAAATTCATTTGTTTTATTCTATATTATTTTACATGATTTAATCTTATTATTTTTTTAATATTCTGGCGTAATCCATAAGGAACCTTTTTGCGAAAATTTTGTGCAAGCGGATATATATATTTATTTCCCAGGAATTTTGATACTTTGTTAATTGGATAATTTTTCTCTTTAGCAAGAACGAGAATTTCTTTACCCAATGGATCTTTATCATATAAAAGCGATTCTATGTATGCTCTTTTTATTCTGTTAAATCTATTGATATCAAATACCTCTTTGTAAAGATGTTGCAAGCCCAGTATCTCTAATGTCAAGAGTGTACGTGCACATTTGAAGCACACAGAACAGTTCCTCACATTTTCCAGTGTTGTATCGGTGCAAACATAGAGATGACGGTAAGAAGGTTTTAGCTTCGCAACTTGCTCAGTCTTTTCAACCCTTGTATAATTGGAACCCACCATGATGCAGTCCAGAGATTCTGTAGAGTATAATGAGTGAGTCAAAGGTTCTGTATACCCTATTTTATATATGTCGGAAGTAAGAAAATTACCGTAGGTATAACCCGAGGCATAAAGGTATTTGGAAAACATTTTCTGTAGAACCATAACAGATGCTACATTTCTTGGCAGAACAGAGAGAAGAAAACTTGAATCAATAATATCATAAAGATTCGAATTGACTTTAATAAATGGTAACTCATATTCTTCTGCAAATTTTTCCAAATGGTAATAACGCTTATGGAAGAAAACGGAAGCATTGCTGCCATGAGCACCTACGTTATTGTAAATCAGATGTGTAACCTTATAATGAGGAGGTACATTATGATTGAAATAGTAATCACTTAAGACACTAAATGAATCAATCCCTCCTGAAAATCCTGTTACTACATTTTGAGTATCTGTATTTAATAAATTCCCGTTAAAATCCTCAGGAAATATCTTTATCTCATGGAACATAGGATCTAAAAAGGTGTAAATATTCACTATATTATTTGTCAGGTTGTAATAAAGCTTCTCAGATACCGGTCCATCAAGATAAATATCTTCATTAAGCTTCATTGCATGCACAAAAAGACCAATTAGAAATGCATCAAGCGTTTCGTCTGAAACATAAT
The DNA here is from genome assembly GCA_964461045.1 of uncultured Bacteroidales bacterium. Classification (GTDB taxonomy): domain Bacteria; phylum Bacteroidota; class Bacteroidia; order Bacteroidales; family UBA12077; genus JAGXLC01. Next base: position 27,351 of record CAYWSJ010000001.1, read on the forward strand.
CTTCATAGACCTTGTTAACTGCAAACCAAACCCTGGCTGAGCCTTCATGTGTTTCTACTTTTGAAGTAAGCTTAACCTGGTCTCCTTTTACGGATTTTTCTATCTTGTTGATTTTCATTTTAATTTATTTTAGTGATAGAAACAACAATAGGTTTACTAAACCATTTATTTAACTAAATACATTCTTATAAAGGTGGTTACTGATTAAACAATAGCACTTCAATAATATGGGCCACTCAAGCTACCTTACTCGCTTATTTATTAACACTTGATTTTCAGCAACAAGTGTTAAGCTTTTCCTGTTAAAAAAATAAAAAGTATAAAAGACAAAATAGTACTTTTTTTTATAAAAATCAATATAACGGACTGATTATTTGGGGATAAATTTTAAAAAATAACTACAATTGCAGGTTAAATCCATATTCGTTATTGTTTTTTTCGTACCTTTAGTTTAGAAAGTTTTAGTTTAATTAACCCAATTGAATAAAACCATCTTCTGTGTCATGCAGACTTATAGCAATGAATAAATATGATGGTTTTATGGCAAAAAAAACAAAACTTAAATCTATAAAGGCTATGAAGAAATTAATTTTTGTATTAGGAACAGGGCGTTCCGGGACTCATTTACTGGGTCGGACAATAAGCAGCCATCCTCTTATAGAAGGCCATATCGAAGATCCTGAATATTTTCATCCCGCTGTTAATATTGCTGTAAAGCAGGATATAAGTTATAACTTTTACAATAGAATTCAGAAATACAGACTTGTAAAAAAATACAAACAATTGCTGAAGAAATCTGCCGGTGAATATATTCTGGATAAGACCCATCCTGTAATCTGGTATGCCGAATACTTAATGAAGAAAATTCCTGGTTCATTATTTGTTGGTATTATAAGAAATCCCTATCAAACTGTAAGCAGTATGTTGAATCATTCGGGTGTTCTGGAATGGTACGCTAAACTGCCCCAGGATAAACCTAACCGTTTTTTGGGCATTACAGAAGAAAACAAATCTTTTTTTAAAGATTTGCCACTGGAAACAAAATGTGCTTATCGCTGGCTTTCGCATAAAAGGGAACTACAAAGGCTTCAGGGTGTTCTGAAGGACCGGTATGTGTTATTTGATTACGATAACTTTTTAGAAAATCTGAATGAAAACCTTGAAAAGTTAAGCCAGTTTCTGAAAATAAGCAACCAATTTAATCCGGAACACCTGAAAACTGAAAGTCTTGATAAATGGAAAACGTTTCTTAATGGGGTACAGATCAGAAATATTGATTCTGTTACACAGGAAATTCCAGTAGCATAGAAATGTTTGGTTATTAGCTGTAAATAGGCTTTTCATTGGTGTCTTCAAGCAAGTTAAGGTATACCGGATTATTACGGAATCCTTTTTGCGCGATTTCATGATCATTTAATCCCGGGCGAATGTTTCCCTCTATGATTAATGGACCATCGGGTGTAATGGCCATATCCCAGCCTACTAATATGATCTGGGGTACGCTTTTAGCTGCGTATAAAGCCAATTCTTTAGCTTCCCGGAAATAGGGTATTCTGAACCCTTTGGGTTTAAATCCCGTAACAGGATGTTTGTAATAGACTTCTCCTGTATTTTTCTCAAAACCTGTGCATATCTTATCATAAAGAATACCATTTTCCATATCCAGCGGAATGAAACCGCCCCCGAAGGAAACATTATCAACATAAGCCTCACTTAAAGAGGCTTTCTGGGTAATTCCAAGAATCCTGGGAATTTTATCTTTGTTGGTATAGGTAACAATTCGAACACAGTTAATGCTGTTCGGATTTATTTTGTTCATTTCATCGTGCTGTATGATCTGGTTCTGATAAATATAACCCGCTTTTATTACTTCACTGTAGATTTTGTTTAGTAACTCCCTGTCTTCTTTCAACTGCTCCGGAGTAACTTTAAAAATATTTTTTCCTCCAAAAGAATCTTCTTTTTTCTTAATAAATATAGCCTTTTCTACTGGAAGTGAGTTGATAAAACCAAGGAATTCTTCAGGCGTACCGATTAATTTTAGTTTCCCATTTTGCACAAAAATTGCTTTATGGTTATATGCCAGCGTTTTAACCACATTGATTCCAAACTGGGAAAGATATTTCTCAAAGTTATCTTTCATTTCAAATGCAGGCGTAAAATGCTCTTCATTAATGTCCCAATACTTTTTGTGAAGCCTGTTTGTATTAATATAATTGTTTATTTCTCCTGCATCTTCCCGGTACAGAGGTTTAATAAAGTATTGTTCAGCCAGTAAGGGTTTGGTTAATTTTAACCAGAAATACTCTTTAAGGATTTTTAGTGTCGACTTTCGTTCTTTATGCCTTAAAGCCCGTCTTATCCTCTTGGTAAAAGCCTTTAAATTCATTTTTTATTGAATTAATGCAATATATACAATCTTGCTTTTGTAAAATAATCTACTTGCATTGAACAAGTTACAAAATAATTTAATATGCTGCCTACTATAATTAATTAATTATTTTTATTAATGAATACTTTTTTGTAACTCGCAATAAGGAATTTAGGTTTTTCGTAAAATTGATTTGCTTATGTAGGTATAGAATGATTAATAACAATTAATTTTTATGTCTTTTAAAAAGGCCTTTTTTAAGAACATCTCAACCTTTGCTGTTTATAATTATCTTACACAGGGTGTTGAATTTCTGGCTACGATAGTTTTGTCAAGGTTGCTTCTTCCCGAAGAATATGGTTTTGTTGCGATGATCTATATTTTTGTTGGTTTTATCAGATTGTTTGCTAATTTGGGTATTGGTGTGACAGTTGTAAGATCAGATTATAGGTACACCTACCATAAACATTTGTTTAGTCTCGCGATATGGCTTGGATTTGCACTCAGCATAACCTTGTCAATGTTGTCTTACCCAATAGCTGTATTTTTTGATAATATGGAACTCATAATACCCACGATTATAGTGTCCGTAAAATTCATCTTTGACTCTTTAACTTACATTCCTATAGCAATTCTCAATAAAAAACTCGATTTTAATTCTATTGGTAAAATAAGGTTGTCAGGAACCTCTTTTCAGATTGCGATGATGATTTTACTGGCCTTTTTGGGGTTTTCATACTGGTCTTTAATTATTCCGGTAATCTTTAATCCAATTGTTCAGTATCTTTTACTCAGAAGGAAAGTGAAATTACCTATTCGGATTTATGGTTGGAGGGCTACAAAACGGATGATCTACCGGATTCGTTCTCTCATGGGAAATCTTTCTCTCAATAATCTTGTCAGGTACTGGTCAAATCATGCAGATAAGGTCGTGATTGGGAGACTCTATATGCAGTCTGACCTTGGTCTTTATAACAGGGCTTTTCGTTTCGTTCAGATAACCAATCATCTTATAACCGGTATTTTTAGCTCTGTGTTGTTTCCTTCACTAAAGCAATTAATCGATGAAAAGGGAGATGCAAACCGGGAATATCTCGATATTGTGAAAATCATTACATTATTTAATCTTCCGGTTGTTATTATTCTGGTGGTTCTCCCGGAAATTCTTGTCAGAATTCTCTGGGGAAATGACTGGACAGGAGTGGCGCCCTTTTTGCCTTATGTTGGCCTGATAATTATATTTAATTCAATTATTAGCACAATGGCCCCGGTATTTCTTCTTTATGGGAAAGAGCGAAATCTATTCCTTGTAAATCTTGCAAGCAGCATGATGACTATCCTACTTGTGATTGGTGGTGGTTTGTTTTCCATTATGCACGTTATTAAATTTCTTGCATTAGGCTATTTGTTTTTCACCATACCTGTGAACATCTATTTTGGTTTTTATAAATCTTTTGGATTCAAAATTGGCTTAATGTTACGTTTTTGGATTCCAACCCTCATATTTGGAATGTTTCTTTTCATTTCTATTAGCTGCGATTCAATATTACTTAAATTACTTATAATTATTTTCTATATGGGATTTCTATTTTATGAACTAAGGGGAACTGCAAAAGAAAGCTTTAAATATTTGTTAAATCGTCTTCGTAAGAAAAAAGAAGCTTAAGCAAAATATTTTAATATAAGAAATTGAAACATTGAATTTAATAAAAATTCAAATTATCTTGTTTTAAATATGTTAGTTCATTTTATAACCTCAAATGGATAGATCCTTTATTAATTGGAATGACAGTATTAAAGATACTAATTCCCCATCCAGAAAAGATTATGTCAGGCCAGCACTTATAATATTAGTTCTTGCTGGCTCTGTATATTTTTTCAGAGTAAATTTTTTAACTAAGGATATAATCTATATAGCCCAATTTTTTGTCATCGGACTGATGGGTACTGTGATTCTGTTTCAGGCAATATACTGGAAATATGAATTGTATAGGCGAAATTTTATTTCACCTATATTTTTAATTTTTTTAGGAGTATTTCTGAGTATGATAACAGCCTATGCCTTCCACAGCCAGTCATTTGTGATTTCGTTCTGGGCTCAGCGGTTTACGTACTTTTATCTCTTCTATTTTGTTTTGCATATTATACAGGTGCCAATTCAGACACTTGAAAAAATATTATTTTTTGCAGGTGTTGTTTATGCTTTTGTATTTTTTGTTCAATATCTGGCTTTCCCGAAAGTCATTTTTACTGTACGACAAGGTATTGAAAGAGGAACAGTTCGTATTTTCATACCTGGTATGGCATTCATGCACCTTGCCTACTTTATGGGCCTTACAAGGGTGATCTTTTTTAATAAATTTAAATATGTTCCTTACTTGCTGCTTTTTCTGGGCATCTATATATTAACAGGAACGCGTTCTACAATTGCCGGTCCAACTATTATCACGATATTAATATTAATTTTCAGTAATAAAATCAGATCCAGGGGAGTCATTCTTATACTTATAATTCTTTTATTGGGAGCTGCTTATTATATGTTCCAGGATATTATCGAGAATTTAATCACATTATCGGTAGAACAAAAGGAAACCGCAGAAGAGAATATCAGGGTAAGGGCAACGAGATTTTTTATGACTGATTTTTTCCCGAATAATTTTGCATATATCACCGGGAACGGGGAGGGGCACCAAGCATCTCCTTTTGGGAAAGAAATTTTCTCTTATAAAATTTTATATGGTTATTATCAATCTGATATAGGCTTAATTGGCGAATATATAAAGTTTGGTGTTTTCTTTTTACTTGGAGCATTTATGATCCTCTATAAAGGGATTTTTCAATCTGTTGACACCAATCATAAATATGTACGTTACTTTTTCCTGCTTTTATTAATTTCAATGCCTCTTAGTGCGAATTTTACCTCACCAGACAGTATTGTGGCAATTTGTATAATGGCTTATATTCTGGACTATTTAAAGAACAACAAAAAAGAAAAGAAAAAAGAGAAAAAACCGCTTGTATATTTTCCTGAACTGGAATACAGAAAACAAAGTTTTATTAAATAACCTTAGTTCGTTATAAAACTAAGAAACGGTTTTAATTTTAACTTGCTTTAACAAGATAACCTTGGATAGCCCCAGCCTTCAAAGACTGGAGGTTAATATGTTTTGATATATCGAGTTAAATAAGAACAAACAATTTATTGAATAAAAAAGCCGGTGTTTGAAGTTTAATTATCAAACACCGGCTTTCTTTCAGATTAGAAGGAATTCTGCAGTTCCGATTTTATCGTTTAATAAACTGCTTGCTATACAATATCTCACCTTGATGCTGGATTGAAAGAATATACATGCCATTGGGCAATTTGTTTGCATTTAGCCTTAATAATTGACCATCTGTTATTCTTCCACCAACAAACTTTTCGCTCATCTGTTTTCCTTCAATAGAATATATGCTTATTCTGAGATCCTTCAAGTCTATGTCGGATGCATAACGAACCTTCAGTTCTCCATGTGTTGGATTCGGGAAAAGTACAAAAGATACTTTTTCATTGAAATCTCCATCATCTATTGAAGTGGCCATGGCGTAAATTCTTATTTCTACTGAATCTTCTTTGGAAATAAGGTCGCCATCAGAAACTTTAAGTTTTATATATAAAGTTGTATCTGTTTCAAATTCTGGTGCATAGAAATAGGGCGAAACGGCTGTTGCATCGGAAAGATCTATTTCTTCAGGTGCATTCCATATAAACTCAATTGAATCCCCATCCGGATCATAGGATTCGCTTCCATCAAGATATACTTTCTGCGAACCGTCTACTTCCTGATTTTCTCCTGCTATGGCTACAGGACGTGAATTCTGATCTTTAGTCTTTATTTTAACATATACACTATCCGGCTCGGATAACAGGTCTCCGTCACCAACCCTCAGATATACTGTAAGCACTGTATCTTCACTTACAGGGGGTGCTTCGAACATTGGTTGAGCTGCATATGGATCAGACAGAGTAATGAAATCTGGTGCATCCCAATAATAATTAATGCTTTCACCATCCGGATCATATGAATTACTTCCATCAAGAATTCCTGTTTGCGTTTCATATAATACTTCGTGATATCCTGCTTCAGCAATTGGCTGAAAATTATCATTCTGGTTTAAAATCGTAATGTAAACGCTGTCTGGCTCGGAAATTAAATCCCCATCACTAACCCTCAGCACAACCAGTAATGTAGTATCTTCATCCACTTCTGGTGCAGTAAAAGAAGGCTGTGCTGTTCCAGGATCAGACAAAGAAATGTTATTGGGTTCGTCCCACATGAATTCAATTGAATCTCCGTCCGGGTCATAGGATTCGCTTCCATCAAGGGTCACATTATTCATTTCATCTCTCGACTGATCTTCCCCGGCATCGGCTACTGGTCTAGAATTCTGATCCTGATTCTTGATTTTAACATATACACTATCCGGCTCAGAGATCAGCTCTCCATCACTAACCCTCAAATATACAGTAAGTAAAGTGTCTTCGTCTACAGAAGGAGCTTCGAAAGATGGTTGAACAGCACTTGTGTCAGATAAGGTTATAAAATCTGGTGCCTGCCACATATATTCAATATTATCTCCGTCCGGATCATATGAATTTCCTCCATCAAGGTTCCCGGTTTGCGTTTCATATAATACTTCATGATATCCTGCTTCAGCAACCGGTCTTGAATTACCTGTTTGATTGGTAATTGTAATGTTAACACTATCCGGGTTGGAAACTAAATCACCATCACTTACAGTCAACACGATAAAGAATGTAGTATCGGCTTCAGTCGATGGAGCAATAAATGTGGGCATTTCTGCATTTGGATCGGATAATGTTATAAAACCAGGAGCATCCCATGTAAATAAGAGTGAATCCTGATCCGGGTCATAAGAATCGGAACCATCAAGTTGAACCTGCTCGTTCTCTGATACTTCCTGATCCGGACCGGTTATAGCTACAGGTCTTGAGTTGCCTGTTCCTAAATTATTAATGGTTACTAATACGCCATCGGGTTCGGAAGTTAATTCTCCATCACTAACCTCTAAAGTTACGTTTAGTGTAGTATCTGAATTTACTTCAGGAGCATTAAGCACTGGTTGTTCAGCACTTGGATCGGAAAGATTAATTATGGAGGGAGTGTCCCACATAAAGCTTAGGGAGTCACCATCAGGATCGTATGATCCGCTGCCGTCAAGAACAGCTTGCTCTCCTTCATCAATGACTATATTTTGCCCTGCATCTGCTACAGGACTATGGTTTGTACCTCCACTGCAGTTTCCCTGGTATTCAAATGCCCCGATATCGGGAATTCCATTACACGGAATTAAGTTACTATCAAAATCATAAGTAATACCTACATCTGTTCCATTATCAATAGCAGGCGAACTTACCTGAAGGTGAAAATTGTGATCTGCCGGGCTGACAAATTGAGGATCAGCTATTATGCCAGCATCAAAAGACGAATTGGTTGATGAGCTAACATTCTGCAGGTTATGACTCATATCATCTGAGGAGCCATAAAATCCGATTTGAGATCCATCTGTAAGATAAACAATATTATTTTTAATACTTGATGGATTTCCCCATAAATCTACTGCAGTTGAATTTCCATAAAAAACATTGTTATAGATCTCTGCAGTATTACCAGCCACATTAATTCCTGTTGTGTTGTTTATAAAATGGTTGTTGTTAAGTACTATGTCGCTGGCATGAGAATATACACCAATAGGTGCATCTTTAACAATATTTCTTCTGAAAGTGACAGTCGGAACACCAAAAAATACCCCAGCACCGCCATGATCATGAATACCAGGACCTATAAAGGTGTTGTCTTCCATCACTACTGTCTCGACATTAACATCATCGCTTGGGTTAATAACAATTATACCGAATTTTTTACCACTGTTTGTCCGGTCAATGACTGTATTCCTGACGAAAATTGAGTCTGTGTCGTTAAACTGAATACCATCACCAGGTGCTCCATCAGGATCATCGTGATATGCCTGGTTAATATCATGTATGTAAGAGTCCTCAATAACAATATTATTTGCATGATCGAAGTATAATCCATCAAGATAAATGTTGTAAATTTCAGTGTCTGTAATCTTGAGGCCATCAACACCAGCAGAAATACCAAAATTATAATCCCCCGTTTCCCATGTAGGAGGACTGTGTATTTCACAATTGTTAATTTCTACATCATAGCTTTTACCCTCATTACGAAATTCCATAACATGTTTTCCATCCGAAAGAATATCCAGATCATTAAAAACAAGGTTACTACAACTAGTAACACGAACCACCTTTGTCTCGATTCTTGGAAGATCCCCTGTTCCATAAGCACCAAAAGTGGTATTTTCAAGATTTGATATCTCGGTTATTAAATCTTCTTGTAGTACTGTACCTCGTTTAAGCAGGTAAGTTGTGTTGTCCTGAAAGTTCAACCCTTCCCAGTGATCGTAGGGATGGGCCTCGGAGCCATCCTGCTCCGGATCTGCTGTGTTTGTTGGGTCAATATAAATAGTGTTTTGCCCATAGGCCGCTACACTTACAAATCCCAACAACACAATCCAAAATAAGCTTTGTTTAAATAATTTCATACTATTCCCTTCTTTTTTTTTAACATAAAAATTCCCCAATCCTCATAACTATGAGAATGCATTGCATTTTTTCTTTCACTAAAACATAAAATTTGTGGGGATCCCCAGATGGTCAGTGCCTCATCTGAGCTTAATCTTCATGATTTTAACAAATGAGATTAATGCTTTTTAATCGGTTGTAATTTGTAGAACTAATTTTGCAAAATTTAGATCTGAATTTTTGATTAAATATTCTATGCAAATATACGGGAAAGAGTTTTAAATGTTACCACTTTTTTGCAAAAAAATATTGGCTATAATATATTAATATACAGAACAATACGACTGTCAAAAAGTCACATTTCAGGAACCGCTTATTTCATAGCGAATTCATTGTGAGTATGTTATGTAACAACCATTAATTCAGTGTTCTGGAAGTTTTCTTCAATATAACTTCCCGATTTTCAATCTTTAATCATATAATTTTCCTTATCTGAAAGGCAAAAGATGATGATGGGTCTTTTAAATCGTCTATTTTAGGAGGGTTTCCCGATTTTTGTTTTGTTTGTCCTGATTTTTTATAAACAAACCACATTTTTTGACGAATAAATAATAGAAAAACACTCCCAAATAACTATACCAATTAATTTTTTTTATAACTTATGTCTGGATTAAAAATGCTTTTAATGAGACGAGTAGGCTTGTTTAGATATCATAGTAATCCTGACATTTGCAGGAACAGACTGAAATTATTTAGCCAGTTAAATCCTGATATTGAAGTATATGGTCTGTATGGTGGTAAAGAGGAAGATTTTTCTTTTTATGATGCTTACTTAAAAGACTTTCTTGGGGGGAATTATTGCCTCAGGGATAAAACATATATCTGGAAATGGAAAAATGGAGATCTCTCAATTCGTGAATGGTACAAAAATTATGGTAAACATAAGAAATTTGATGTGGTTCATATATTGGAGTGGGACTTGGTTATAATGGGTAAACTTGATGAATTGTATTCTCATATACCTCCTGATTCTCTAGGGGTTACAGGATTAACGCCTCTTGTCTCCATTGAAAAAGAATGGTTCTGGACACGTGACACAAAACAAAAAGCAGAGTGGAAAGTGCTTAAAGAGCATGTAAGAAAATTTAATGGATTCAGTGGACCCTATTTCGCTTCGGTTGCCCCGGGATTATCTATTCCAAGAAGTTTTCTTGAGCAATATAGCGAGATGCCGGTTCCTGATCTTTGTAATGATGAACTGAGACTTCCACTTTATGCAAAAGCTCTTGATTTTGAAATTTATGATACAGGATTTTTTAAAAAATGGTTTTCAAAAACAGAAAAGCAATATTTTAATTGCAATGAGTTTGCAATAAAAGAAAAAAAGCTCCTTAAAGAATTGAAGAAGAAGAAAGGCAGACGCGTTTTTCATCCTTTCAGAGAAGAATTGAATATGGAATTAATTAGTAAATAATGAGTTTATTATTATGGTACTGAGATACTATGATACAACTAAAAATTTTGGTGACTTATTGAACCCATTAATTTTTAGCCATTATCTTCCGGAGTTTTTCGATGGAAACCCGAAAACAATTTTCCTGGGGATTGGAACAATATTGGGGCTTTTAAAAGGCAATAAAGATACGAACAGGATATTAGTCTTTAGCTCAGGCTACGCACCTGATGACAAAAAAATGTACGGGGAACCGCCCGTTCTGGATGAAAAATATGAATTCTACTGTGTTAGAGGTCCTTTAACAGCCAAAGCACTGAAGCTGGATCCTGCATTGGCTATTTCAGACGGTGCTCTGCTACTCAAGAATATGCCATTTATGCCAGTTGAAAAAGAATTCGAATGTGCCTATATGCCTCATCATGTTACAGAGGGTATATTTGAGGGATGGAAAAAGCTCATGCTTTTAGATGGTATTCATTATATCAGTCCGCAGGGAGACCCGATTTCAATAATTGAACAGATACGTAAAAGTAAGTTACTAATTACTGAAGCTATGCATGGAGCTATTGTTGCTGATGTATTCAGGGTTCCATGGATTCCAGTAAAATCTTCTGCACATATTAATCAGTTTAAATGGGATGATTGGGCTATGTCCTTGGGGCTGGAATTTTCCTTACATCCTCTGAAATCATTATTTGGTGATAGGATAATTCGTAAAATGCTGGCTGAAAAGTTTAAACTAACAAAATACCAACCGGTTAATTACGTCGCTTCTGAAGTCTATAAAGCAACTCGGCAAAAGAAAAGAAAAAAAGCAGTACTTAAAGAACTTAGAACTTTAAGAACCGGAAAGTATTACCTGAGTGATGAAAAAGTATTAGATAAAAAAATAGCGCAACTCACAGAAAAATTAAAAATGATCAATGAAATATACAGTGATAGGCTGGCATATTGAATGATTTGAATAATCATTAATCCAAACAAGATGAAAATAGCATATATCTCTGTTCAGGATTCAACCAATGTACGAAGTTTTTCGGGTACAGGTTATTTTATTCCCCGGTCCCTTAAAATGAATGGAGCAGAAATTAATTACATCGGGAACTTAAAGACACAACCCTATCTTACTGAAAAGTTTAAAGAAATTTATTACAGATATATTCCGGGAAAAACATATTGGTTTAATCGCAATCCTCGTGTTCTGAAAAATTATGCACGGCAAATAAATAAAAGTCTTAATGGTATAAATCCTGATGTTATTTTGAGTTTTTCCGGCCAGCCTCTGGCTCTGCTGAAAACTGACAAACCGATTGTCTTATGGGCCGATGCTGTCTTTGAAGATATAATTGATTTTTATCCGGAATTTACAGATATGGCAAAGGTTACAATAAAACACGGCCATAAAATGGAAAAGGAAGCACTTGATCGTTGTGCTCATATCGTTTATTCTTCTGACTGGGCAGCAAAAGGAGCGATACAATACTATAATATTCCTCCCGAAAAGGTTTCTGTTATTACTTATGGTGCGAATATCGAAACAAATTGGGATCAGGAGACTGTGGATGAAAAAATTAAGAAAAAGACGAATGAGCAGTGTAACTTGCTATTTGTAGGGGTTCACTGGTACAGAAAAGGAGGAGATAAAGCCCTTGAAGTGGCAAAGGAGTTGCATTCCCAAGGCATGCCTGTTAAGCTTGATATTCTTGGTTGCAGACCAGACAATGAGAATCAATTGCCTTCTTATGTTAAAGTGCATGGTTTTATCAGCAAAGAGACAGAGAAAGGTAAGACCATTATTCATCAACTGATCAGCAATGCTCATTTTCTTATTTTACCAACTTTAGCAGATTGTACACCAATTGTCTTTGCAGAATTCAATTCATACGGAATTCCATGTTTAACAACAAAAGTAGGCGGAATCCCGACATTGATTAAAAATGAGGTCAATGGAAAGTTATTCGATAAAAAAGCACCGGCAACTGAATATGCAGAGTACATTAAATCTTTGTTTACGAATTATGACAACTATAAAACCCTGGCTCAAAAATCATATAATGAATACAAAACACGTCTTAACTGGAATGCCTCCGGAAAGAAAATGATGGGTGTATTAAAAAATGTAGTTAATGGAAAATCATGACTAGCTCTGTAGCCATATTGATACCTGTTCATAATAAGCTTCACCTTACAAAGGAGTGTCTTCAGGGATTGCAAAACCTTATTAATGAGGTAAATTTTAAAGATAGTGTGAATTATTCAATTGTTCTTATTGATGATGGTTCTGAAGATGGAACTGAACAATGGGTGAAAAAAAAATTTCACGATATTCATCTATTGAAAGGAGATGGAAATTTATGGTGGAGTGGAGGTGTTAATGCAGGAGCTAAATATGCCTTTGAAGAAAAGAATTTTAATTATGTATTGCTTTGGAATAACGACATTACTCCTGACAAAGGTTATTTCAGTAATTTAAGCCGGATTATCCTTGAGGGTGACGAAGAAACAATCGCTGGCTCAAAAATTTGTGATCTGGAGGATCATAATAAAATATGGTCGATGGGTGGAGTATTTAACCCGGTTAATGGTGAAAATTATATGATTGGAATTGATAAAGAAGTTGATAATCATAACTTTCAGTATTTTGAGCCCGACTGGCTGACAGGAATGGGTACACTAATACCGAGGAATGTACCAGAAAAAATTGGATATCTGAATGAAAATGATTTCCCCCAGTACTTTGGAGATACTGATTATACCTACCGGGCAAAGCTGGCAGGTTTTAAGCTCAAGGTTTTTCCGCAGCTGGTTATTTTTAACAATACTGCTAATACAGGCATTGTGCATGGGGGTAATTTCTTCCAATTAATTCGTACTCTTTACAGCACACGTTCTAAGTATAATTTTAAGAAAGAGTGGAAGTTCTATAGAATGTATGCAGAATCTCGTAAAGCATACAAGCAGCTGTTTATTAAATATTTCCGATATATTGGTGGTTACTTTAAATGGAGCTTTTTAAATCTTTTCGGATTGAAAAAATCGGTTCGCTGATTTTTTTTAGTATCTGAAATTTGACCTGTGAAGTCTGCAAGATTTAGAATTTAAAAGAAAATCAAGATTGTATGAGAAACAACAGAATGTACATTTATCCTCTGTCTGCCAGGTTTGAAGAAAAACTGAATAACCCCTATATTAAAGATGTCATAAGTTCTATAGAAAATTACTTTTTTTGCGTGAATAAGCAGAGTCCTTCTGCTGTTGGTTTTTTTAATGTTGTTCGCTATTTCTTTAGAACAAGGTATTACCACCTAAACTGGATTGAAGATCTGCCGGATAAAAAAGGAGGTCTACTACAGTCTCTGTTTCTATTGCTCATAATTCAGATAATGCGGGTCACAGGCAAAAAAATTATCTGGACTGCACACAACAAAATCAGCCATTACCAGAAGAATCTTTGGATCAAGAAAATGTTAATGAGTGTTTTGGCCAGGAAAAGCCACTACATAATTACGCATAGCCATGAGGGTGTTGAGTATGTAAAACGATTAAATAAAAACAAAAATACGGTGAAAGTGATATATATTCCGCATCCTGTCAAAAATAAAATACATACGAATTCCGTGGAATTAACCAACGATATAATCATTTGGGGAAACATAGCGCATTACAAAGGAATTCATCTTTTCCTGCAACACTTAATAGAGAACGGGTTACAGAAAAAATATAAAATAATAATCGCGGGAAGGTTTACCGAACCTGCTTATGAAGAGGTGCTTAAAAAATACCTTTCAGGGAATATTACACTTATTAACCGGTTTATTCAAAAAAAAGAACTTGAAAAACTTATAAAAACGTCACGAATTGTTTTGTTTACCTACCAGCAGGAATATGTGCTAAGCTCTGGCGCTCTTATGGATTCTCTTGGTTATGGCAAAAATGTGATTGGTCCGGACATTGGTGCATTTAAAGATTTACAGGAAGAGGGATTGGTGACAACCTATGCCGATCTTAACGATTTGATTGAAAAAATTGATAAATGCCTCGGATCATCAGGAAAAACAAGCAGAGAAAAGTTGAAAAATTTTATTGACAAAAACAGTTGGGAAAATTATGGCTTACAGCTTTACAATTGGTTAAATCAGCGTTAAAATGAAATACGCCGTTATCATACCTGCAAAGAATGAAGAGAACGATCTTCCCGTTGCTCTTAATTCTATTATCAGTCAAACACTGTCACCTGTTTGCATTTTGGTGGTTGATGACCATTCAACGGACGGCACGGCAAAGGTTGTTCGTTCTTTTATGGATAAATATCCTTTTGTAGAATATTTGTTTCATGACGAAAATCACCAATATAATCTTGGTTCACCGGTTGTAAAGGCTTTTCATAAGGGAGAAGAGTTTTTGTTGCGTAAAAAATATTCATTTGATTACCTGGTTAAAATTGATGCCGACGTAAGCTTTTCGCCAGAAATATTTGAAGAAACATGGAAGTTTATTAAAAAACAGGATACCTCATGTGGAATTGTTTCAAATGTCCCTTATTTTAACGTAAACGGTAAGAAAAAATACAGAAACAGCCCTGAATGGCATACCAATGGCTCTTTTAAAGTTTATAGTCTCCGTTGCCTGAATGAAATTGGAGGACTGAAAAAAGAATTGGGATGGGATTGTGCAGACAACATAATGGCCATGGAAAAAAACTGGCAAACGTTTGTTATACCCTATTTAAATCACGAATTAATAAGACCGATAGGCAGATTCTCCCGGAAAAGGGGAGCTAAAAGACAGGGAATTGGTGCATATAAGCTTAGATATAGCATTTTGTATGTTTTTTTTAAAGCATTTCATGATATGCTGAACCCGCCCTATGGGATTCTTGGTTTTTGTTATCTCTATGGATACTTCATGGCTTTATTGAAAAGAGAAAAAAAAACATTGACAAAGAACCAGGGTAGTCTTCTGCGCAGATTATTATGGAAAAGTTTTTTTAACAGGTTGCAGAAAAGAGAGTTTTTGCTTTTGCAAAAAGAAAATGAAAAATAATGGCGGTTGGAATAAAAAGGAAATCAAAACATGCACAAACCCTAATTTAAACTTGAAAATACAATTCCATGGAGTTGATGGGTATTAAATACGATAATTTGACAACCAGTGAGGCTCTTAAAAAACTGGAAGAATTCCTGGATAATGAGAAAAAAACCAATGTGTTTTTCTTAAATATCGACTGTCTCTACCATGCCAGGAAAGACAAGGAATATTCAGAAATACTCAGAAAAAAAACTGGTCTTGTTCTTGGTGATGGACTAGGTCTGAAAATATTATCCTTTTTTTACGGAGAAAAGATGAAGGAAAATCTTAATGGTACGGATTTTTCCCCTAAACTCATGTGTACGGCTGCCCAAAAAGGTAAATCCGTTTTCCTCCTGGGTGGACAAGACGGTGTTGCTGAAAACGCAGCAAAAAAATTTGCATCAACAACCAAAGTGCAAATTGCAGGCACAAATAATGGATATTTTGGCAATGTTAACCAGGTAATAGACAGAATAAATCGTTCTGAGGCCGATATACTTTTTGTGGGTTTTGGTGTGCCAAAGCAGGAAAAATGGATTGTTGAAAACAGGAAAATGTTAAATCCTACGCTCTGTATTGGAGTAGGAGGGCTTTTTGATTACAACTCCGGGAGAATAAAACGAGCTCCCAAATTTATCAGAACAATGCACATGGAATGGATCTGGCGCATACTGATGGAGCCCCGCAGACTTTTTACCCGATATTTTGTCCATGATATTCCATTGTTGTTTTACTTTATTTTGAATAAGCGGGGCTTGAAAAAAATGAAATCCTGATTAAATAAAACAGAGTCAAAAATATAAATAACAGCAAAATGAATGAATAAAATGGCAAAATTAGCTTATTTCACAATTGATGACTCCCCTGGAAAATATACAACAAGAAAAGTTGATCTTTTGAAAAAGAAAAAGATCCCGGCTCTCTTCTTTTGCAGAGGTGACTTTATGGAAAAAAATCCTGAACCTGTTATCTATGCCTTAAAAAATGGTTTTGTCGCAGGAAATCATGCCTATTCACATACTCCATTCTCAAAATTAACAATTGATGAATGCCTGAATGAAATTTTAAAAACGGATCAGATTATTGATGATTTATATGAAAAGGCAAAAGTCAGCCGGGGAAAAAAATATTTCAGGTATCCTTTTGGAACTAAGGGAAACATAAGGTTTGGAAACCCAATGATATTTCTGAGAGAATTTGATAAAAAGTTTAATGCTGTTGAAAACCATCTGAAACAACTGGGATATGAACCTTTGAAAATTGAAAACTTCAGAAAAAGATATCCGGAAGGTTTTATCATGAATGATACGGATACTTTCTGGACGAGGGATATTAAAGAATGGCAGATTCGAAAATATAATCTGAAGTTCGATTCCATTGAAAAGCGAATGGATAAATCTTTTTCCTCCCGAAATGGAAATGAAATTATATTGGTTCATGATCATGAAGAAACCCAGGATTATTTTGAAAGAATAGTAAATAAGCTTATTCTGAAGGGTTTTGAATTCTTGGAAATTAAATAACCTGTTGCTTCATTTAAAATCTACATAAAACTGGATTTTCTCCCAATAATGTATTATCTTGAAAATTTACTAAACGAGAATAATTCTTACTTGAAAACTATTCAACATGAAAGTAAGTGAAGATCAAATCCGCAAAGCCTTGTCAGAAAAAGGTTTAAAGATAACTCCGCAGAGAATTATTATTCTTAAAAAGCTATATAGTCTGAATAATCATCCTGCGGCTGATAATATTATCAGCGTGGTTAGAAAAAATCATCCAAATATTGCGCCGGGAACGATTTATAAAACACTGAATACTTTTACAAAAAGTAATTTGGTTAAAAAGGTGACTACAGAAGAGGGCATTATACGATATGATGCTGTAACTGCTCATCACCACCATTTGCATTGTACAGACTGTAGTTTAATTAAAGATTATTTTGATGAAGAGCTTGACAATTTACTCAGAGATTATTTCGCTAATAAGAAAATAGATGGCTTTCAGGTAGATGAGATGGTTCTTCAGATTCATGGGAAATTAAAGAAATAAATAACAACCAAAACAGATAAAATTATGAAAAAAGACCCGAGAAAATTAAGCAGATGTCCGGTTACCGGAGCAGGTGGAACCCATAATCCTGGAGGTGAATCTCAGCACCAGGAGTCAGATCCCAAAAGTTTAAATCTGAATATTTTGCGTCAGCATTCTTCATTGTCCAACCCGATGGGTAAAGACTTTAATTATGCTGAAGCATTTAAGAGTCTGGATTTGCAAACTGTCAAACAAGATCTTCATAAAGTAATGACCGATTCAAAAGATTGGTGGCCTGCAGACTGGGGGCATTATGGCGGTCTCTTTATTCGAATGGCCTGGCACAGCGCAGGTACCTATCGTATAGCCGATGGCCGAGGAGGTGGCGCCACAGGAAATCAGCGCTTTACCCCCATTAACAGCTGGCCCGATAATGTAAGCCTCGACAAGGCCAGGCGTTTGCTATGGCCCATTAAACAAAAATATGGCAAAAAAATTTCCTGGGCAGACCTGATGATACTGGCCGGTAATGTTGCGCTTGAATCAATGGGCTTTAAAACTTTTGGTTTTGGGGGAGGCCGCGAGGATATCTGGGAACCTGAACAGGATATTGACTGGGGACCGGAACACGAGTGGTTGGCAGATGAACGTCACGATACCGACGGAAACCTCGAAGGGCGTCTGGCTGCAGACCACATGGGACTGATATATGTTAACCCGGAAGGACCCAATGGCGAACCCGACCCTGCAAAGTCTGCAAGTTTCATTCGCCAGTCATTCAAACGAATGGCTATGAATGATTACGAAACTGTTGCGTTGATAGCTGGCGGACACACGTTCGGTAAAGTACACGGAGCTGCTCCTGAATCACACGTAGGCCCTGATCCGGAGACAGCACCTATTGAAGAACAAAACCTGGGCTGGAAAAGCGACTATGGATCGGGTAAGGGTGCCGATACAATAACCAGCGGACTGGAAGGTGCCTGGACCAAAGAACCTACAAAATGGGACATGGGTTTCTTTGAAAATCTGTTCGAATATGAGTGGGAGCTGACCAGAAGTCCGGGCGGAAAACACCAGTGGCAACCAAAAGATAGAGCTGCACATGAACTGGTGCCCGATGCCCATATCAAGGGCAAGAAAAATCCTCCCATGATGCTTACCACAGACATTGCCCTGAAAGTGGACCCGGAATATGAAAAGATATCAAGACACTTTTATGAAAACCCGGAGGAATTTGCCGATGCCTTTGCACGGGCATGGTTCAAGCTTGTTCATCGCGATATGGGACCAAAATCCCGTTACCTCGGGCCCGAAGTGCCCAAAGAAGACCTGATATGGCAAGACCCGATTCCTGCAGTAGATCATACCTTAATCGACGACAAGGATATTGCTGATTTAAAGGCTAAAGTGCTGGATTCTGGTCTATCTGTGTCTCAACTGGTTTCTGCTGCATGGGCTTCAGCTTCTACTTTCCGTGGTTCTGACAAACGCGGTGGAGCCAATGGTGCACGTGTTCGTCTTGCTCCGCAAAAAGACTGGAAAGTGAATAATCCGAAACAACTCGACAAGGTTTTGAAAAAACTTAAAGGCATACAGGAAAAATTCAACAAAGCACAATCCGGTGATAAGAAGGTATCATTGGCCGATCTGATTGTTTTGGCAGGATGTGCAGGCGTAGAAAAAGCGGCAAAAGATGCAGGGCACAATGTTACCGTTCCATTCACTCCGGGAAGAATGGATGCATCCGAAGAGCAAACCGATACAGAATCATTCAAAGTACTGGAACCCGAAGCCGATGGTTTCCGAAACTATCACAAAAAGCAATATGCAACCTGTGCAGAGCAGATGCTAGTTGATAAAGCTCAGCTACTCACACTAACTGCTCCCGAAATGGCAGTTCTTTTAGGAGGTATGCGCGTTCTAAACACCAATTTCGATAAATCTGAATATGGAGTTTTTACTGAACGCCCCGAAGTGCTTAGCAACGACTTCTTTCTCAATTTGCTTGACATGAGTATTGAATGGAAACCCACTTCTGATTCGAAAGAAACTTTTGTTGGATATGATCGTGGCTCTGGTAAGCAAAAATGGAAAGGAACACGGGTAGACCTGATCTTTGGTTCAAACTCGGAGTTAAGAGCTATTGCAGAAGTCTATGGCAGTGACGACGGAAAGAAAAAATTCGTGAATGATTTCGTGGCAGCATGGGATAAGGTAATGAACCTGGATCGTTTTGAAATAGAATAATTCATTGCGGATTAAATAGTATAGCCTGTTCCAATCTTAAGAGTGCATTTATTTTGGATAAAGTGAAAAAATATTATGAACGCAGAGAGATTGAGGACAGGCTCCTTTTTTTCTTAAGATAGACAAACTATGGTGTAATATCCTTAATTATACTTATTTTTATTTGCCAAACAGGGTAAAGTTGCCTTTAATAAAACCTTGAGATAAATGATAAAATTTTGTATAAATAAAATCCTCTCAATAATATATTTGTTTATATTGAAATTGAATTAAATAAAAAAATGATTACAAAAGATACCATAAAAGAAATTGCCTTCAAAAATGGAGTAAATTTATTTGGAGTGGCTTCCACAGAAAGATTTGAGAATGCCCCGGAAGGATTTCACCCAAAAGATATTTATTCGAAAACTAAAACCGTAATTGCCTTTGCAATAAAACTGCCAACTGAGTCATTATACGCGGATAACCCAATTCCTTTTACTCATGTTAATACATTGGCTATGCAAAAAATGGACTTAATCACTTATAACATTTCCTCCGAACTTGATAATCTTGGATTAAAAAACGTATTGATTCCAACCGACGACCCTTATTTGTTTTGGAATAATGACAAACAAGAAGGCCGTGCTATATTATCACTCAGACACGCGGGATACTTAGCCGGGCTTGGAAATCTTGGAAGAAATAATTTGTTGATTAACAAAGATTATGGCAGTATGATTCAAATAGGTGCATTATTAACAGCCACGGAGTTTAAATCAGACCCTTTAGCAGACTACGAAGTTTGCCCGCAAAACTGCAGAATTTGCCTGAATATTTGTCCTAACAAAGCATTAACCGGAAATACTGTGATTCAAAAAAATTGCAGACCAATTTCAAATTATAAAACTGAAAAGGGATATATTATAAAAAAGTGCTTTGAATGCCGGAAAAACTGTCCAAGCGTATTGGGATTAAAACAATAATAAAGAGCAAAAAATAAGAACACTATTGAAAATGCAGTACCTCATTAGAATATTTTACATCTTACATGGCTTGGTTCACTTATTGTATATGGGTCACAGTCTTAATTACTTTGAATTGGAAAAAGGTTTTAACTGGCCACATAATTCAAGATTGCTTGCAAATTACTGTAGTTCTAAACAAATAATGTTGATTGCTGCCATCTGGTGCGCTATGGCTGCAACAATTTTTATATTGTCTGGAATCTTTGTTCTGATAAATCATCCCTGGTACAGTCTGTTAACCTTTATCGCAGTTGTTTTATCTACGATGCTTTTTATTGTGCTTTGGGACGGCAACAGGAAAAAATTGCACACACAGGGTGGTATTGGGATATTGATTAACATCATTATCCTTGTTTTTTTGTTAATTTAAAAAGAGTTTAATATCGGATTAAAACATAGCAAGATAACAATTCATAAAAAACATAGGGCGGAAGTATTAAAATTGAATAAAATAACTTTAATAACTTTGGTTTATAACACTGAACGAGATAAATAGCATGGATAATCATTTTTACTATACCAAAATTCCAAAATCAAGAATAGCAACATTTGATGTTTATTCTGTTGGTTTATTGAAGCATCATGTCAGCGCCTTGCTGGAATTTGATGTAACTGACTGTCGTACAAAATTAAGCCAACTAAGAAAATCAGGCTCAAATATTTCTTTTAATGCATGGTTAATTAAAGCCATCAGCAAAGCTTTGGAAAAGCATCCTGAAGCCTCTTCTTTTCTTTACAATAAGAAAAAACTAATAACTTTTAAGGATCACAATGTATCCTTTTTGGTAGAAAAGCAGCTGGGTGATCAAAAAGTACCATTCCCCATGGTTATAGACCAGGTAAATTTAAAGAGTGTCCCCGATATAACCCGGGAGATTGAAAATGTAAAGAGCCAAAAAGTATCGGAAAAGGATATAGTACTGGATAAGAAGTCAAAGTTTATTGAAAGGCTGTATTATAATCTGCCTGGATTTTTAAGAAAAAAAGTATGGAAATATATTATAAATCATCCTGGATTAGCTTATAAAAAAATGGGAAATGTTTCTATAACATCCTTGGGTATGATAGGAAAGATTAATGGTTGGTTTATTCATAAATCAATTCATCCTGTTTCTTTTGGAATTGGTTCAGTGATTAAAAAGCCGACAGTTGTTGATGATGTGATAAAAATAAGAGAAATCCTGAATATGACAGTATTAATTGATCATGATGTGATAGATGGAGCCCAAATGGTAAGATTTCTAAAGGAATTAACCAGGAATATTGAAATGGCCAACGAACTCAGCTAAATGTTACCAGAAAAATCAGGATTCTTCTGAGTGAAATATAAAATTTTGCCCTTCCAGACCTGTCATAGTCTAATGTCTCCGTAAATCTATCCTAAAACTATTGACTTATTCAAGAATAAAAAATATATTTATTTTTTAATCCTGCGATTTTATGCATTTATATGAAATATTATCTTTTTTATCAAAAATGCTTGCATATTCTGTCTTTTGGGTTTGTAATTAATTAATTGATTATGAGTAAAATATTTTTGTTATTCCATTTTTTTCGAATTATCTAACTTAAACTCTGTTAATTTCTAATCGTAATAAATAGAAAAAGTAAAAACAAACATATCTATCGATAGAATACCACTAAATAAAAGCATGCCATCTCTCATTCTTTTTTGGAGTTATTTAAAACTTTTCCGGAAAAAAGAAATCCTTCCAGCAATAAGAAAATTCTGTTTTGATTTATTTTTCCCTTTATTCAAGGAAAAAAGAATATCTGTTAGCACATTTTCAATTTCTGTATTTAAAAAACATTACTGGTATAATTTAACTGAAATACAAACGAATAATTATCAAATATTCCTTTTCAATAAAAATAATATTAGCTTAAAAATATAAAACAATGGATAAAATAAAAAATAAGTATAAAATGAAGAAGTCACTTGTATTTAAGGTTTTGCTATTATCAATTTTTATGTTGATACTAGGCCGGCAAATGTTTGCAACCAATATTCAGGTAAACAATATTGTGATTGTAGAACGTAATGATGCCGAAGAGTACATCATTGTAGAGTTCGATTTGAGCTGGGACAACAGCTTTAGGGTCGATGACGGTTTAAATACTAACTGGGATGCCGCCTGGGTATTCATGAAGTATAAAAAAACCACTGAAACGAATGTTCAGTGGGGACACGCTTCACTGCATGGTTCCGGACATACAATACCCGGTAATTTTAGCGGAAATCTTGGTTCTACAGGTGGGGTAAATAAAGGAATATTTATTTATCCGAGTGTAATTTTTAATGGGACAGCCTCAATTGAAAATGTAAGGTTAAGATGGGATTATGGTGATGATGGCTTGCTCCCTGAGGACGAGGTAGATATTCGTGTGTTTGGCATAGAAATGGTATACGTCCCACAGGGTGACTTCTATGCAGGTAGTGGTGGCGATGAAGCAGCCAGATTTCATGCAGGTGGCGAAGCTGCAGATGTGCCTTTCCAGGTATCGGACGGTGCTTTTCAAATTGAAAATAGTTCTGGCCATCTATATGCCGCTGGAGAGATTCAAACGCCTGGGCCTTTGGATACTGACTACCCAACCGGATATAACGACTATTATGTAATGAAACATAGTGTCACTCAACAGGCTTATGTTGATTTTCTGAATACACTTGATTATGCAAAGCAGAATGCCCGAACAGAAACAGAAGCAAATACAACAGGCTATATTTATGATACATACCGCCATAAGATCCAGGTACAAACAGCAGGTACTGCTGGTAGCTCTCCGGCAGTTTACTCCACTGATAATCCCTGGGTTGCTTGTGGTTATTTAAGTAAAGAAGATATTTTATCCTATTTAGATTGGGCTGCTTTACGTCCGATGACGGAGCTTGAATATGAAAAAGCTGCCAGAGGTCCTTCAAACCCGGTACCTAACGAATATGCCTGGGGAAACACAAGAATAGGGAAAGTAAACGATATATCCGATCCGGGTCTTGCTACAGAAGCTCCGGTTCCTTCGGGTTATCAAAGAGATATTACAATAGACCACAACAAGATAGATGAGGATTTAACCGATTTCCCAGTATTGGTTAAACTTGACAGCAATAATTTTGATTTTACTAAATGCCGACCGGATGGTTTTGATATCAGATTTTATGATGCATCCGGTTCACCCCTGAAATATCAAAGGGAAAGACATGATGAACCCAACGAAAAAGCAGAATATTGGGTGAAAGTTCCTGAAATATCCAGCAGTGAGAATACTGTGATAACAATGGAGTATGGAAATAGTTCGGCAGCGGACGGTGAGGATGCTGCTAATGTCTGGAACGGCGGAAGTTTTGCATCAATCTGGCACTTAAATGAAGAAAGTGATGGAACCGCCGGTGAATACAATGACATTGTCGGTAACAATGATGGTCAGGGAATGGGTTCTTTTGCTGTTAGAGTTGACGAACAACTTGGTTTTGCCCAGGAATTTGAGGGCGATGATTCAATCTCTGTGCCATACGATGTATCACTGGATATCGAAAATAAAATAACAATAAGTGCCTGGGTTAATCCGCAGGATATTACAGGTGCTTCATTATCAGAATCTACTGCTGCAGACTGGAACGATAATCAGAGTATGACAAACCTTACTGTTGATGGAGATAGTCTGTTAGTTACGGATCATACATCAGTGGGAGAAAGAATATCTAAGCCTATTTCGCTTGATAGCATTAAGAAAGTGGGTACCAGTACAATAAACTGGGAAGACAATTATGGTTACAAGGTGAAAGCTTTCACAAGTGATGGAAAATTTACTGTTCCGGAAGGTGTTACTGAAGTTGATGTTCTTGTCGTCGCTGGTGGCGGCGGAGGCGGAGGTAACTCCGGAGGCGGCACCGGTGGCGGCGGCGGCGGCGCCGGAGGCCTGGTATGGCAGGAAGGACATAGCGTAACGCCAGGATCTATAATTGATGTACAAGTTGGCGCCGGTGGCGCCGGTGGCCCTGCTGATACCAGGGGCGAACCCGGCGAAAATAGTCAATTCGGAAGTATAGAAGCCATCGGTGGTGGCGCTGGTGATACCAGGGGCAGTTCATCTACCGATTGGGTTTCAGGAAATTACGGTGACGGTGGCTCCGGTGGCGGTTCCAACTATGCCAATATTGATCCGGGTGTTTATGGTGCTGGAACTGCCGGACAAGGTAATGATGGCGGTACCGGTGAACAGAATAACTCCGGACAGGGCGGAGGCGGCGGTGGCGCCGGCGCTCCAGGGGAAAATGGAGTAGCTGATCAGAGTACAACCCGCCCACATGGAGGTGATGGATTATACTACGGAGATGTATTTGGTGATAGTTATGGTGCAAGCGGCTGGTTCGCCGGCGGTGGTGGCGGCGGAAGTGCTGATGATGCTAACGTGGCAGGACCCGGTGACGGAGGCCAGGGTGGCGGCGGAAACGGTGGTGGAGACCCAGATGGTCCGACTGTCGGCCAAACTAACACCGGCGGAGGCGGCGGTGGCGCCGGCGGAGCCGGAGGTGCCGGAGCTGATGGTGGTTCAGGTATTGTGCTTGTCAGATACAAAAGCCCGGAATCAGTAAATGTATATACTGTAGTAAACAGCGATAATACAACTCCTCCAACTTTTAAAGGACAACAGGTTTTTAATTCTGATGGTACTTTTACTGTTCCTGAAGGTATTACAAAAGTAGATGTGCTTGTAGTAGCAGGAGGTGGTGCTGGCAGCGCCGGAACATCAGGCGGAGGAGGAGCAGGTGGCCTGGTATGGGAAACAGGCTATAGTGTCACTCCGGGAGAGAATATTAATGTAGTAGTCGGTGCTGGCGGTACAGGTGGTCCTAATCCGGGCAATGATCCTCAAGCCGGCACAAATGGAGAAAATAGTTCCTTCGGATCCATAGTAGCTACAGGAGGAGGATATGGCTCATGTGGTCATCCTACCCCTGCAAATGCAGTTGCCGCAGCAAATGGTGGATCCGGTGGTGGAGCGATGGAATATAACGGAACTTATAGAGGTTTCGGAACAGGAATTTCAGGCCAGGGTAATAATGGTGGAGATGTTGCCGGAGGTTCTAATGCTACTGCCGGTGGTGCCGGTGCTGGTAGCGTTGGAAGTTCTGTAATAAACACTGCAGGTGATGGTGGCATTGGCCGGGATTTTAGCCATATTTTTGGAGCAGGCGTTGGAGACAATGGTTGGTTCGCCGGCGGTGGCGGCGGCGGATTTCCTTCATCACCCGGCCAGGGAGGCCTTGGTGGAGGTGGAAATGGTATTGCCGGAGGCAATGCACCAGCAGCTTCCAATGAAGGAATGCCCAACACCGGTGGCGGTGGTGGCGGCGGCTGGAATTACAATGCCGGTACCGGCGCTGATGGAGGATCTGGTGTTGTTATTGTCCGATGGGGAAACTATGCTTCCAAAGGTGATGAAATACCTGGAATTGAACATGGCGACGATCTGTCAGGAAAGTATTTATGGGTTATGCAGGAATTGAAAACAAACAATCCTGATTATTCCCCCTCTCTGAATAGTCTGGATATAGAAATAAAAGGTGAAGCCGTTGTTACAGGCAAAGGAGAAGATACATACCAAATGAGCGTTTACGATGGTAATCTGAAAGGTTATATCAACAGCCAGGAAGTATCCTCTTCCAGTTTAACCAATGATGTATACCAACACGTAGCCATTACATACGATGGGTCTTTCCAGCGTATTTATATTAATGGTCTGCTAACAGGAACCAGTTCTTTAACCGGAAATATAAATACCAATGCAAATAACCTGCTAATGGGAACAAACCTTGAAGGGATTCTTGACGAAGTGCGGTTATCTGATACTTCAAGATCACAAGCATGGCTGAAAGCAGAATTTCATTCCGGAAATCTTGATTTATTAACTATTGGCGGAGAAGGTGCCCTGAGTAATGCTGCTGTTGAAAATGTTGAGTACGACGCTGTAGGTTCTGCCGGACCTCTTCGGGTTGGTTTTGGAGCAACAGCAAGTAGTTCGAGAACTGCTGCCGGGTCTTCTTATTGGGGTATTCCCGGCTTGAGTGGAAATGTTTGGGAACGTACGGTTACTGTCGGAAATGCTACAGGTCGTTCATTTAACGGCTTACACGGCAATGGCTTACTTAATGCAAGTGGTCTGTTTGATGTTACCAATTGGGATATTAACGGTCTTGGTTTTCGGGGAGGTGCTTTTCACCATCAGATTAGTGATGGTTATTTCAGAATCTCTGACAGAACAGCTGCTGAACACACAAGTGATGCCCGTGGTTTTTCATGGGGTGGAAGAGGAGTACGTACAGCACCATAAATTGATAACAATTAAAACAAAATTACAAAATGAATATTGAACTGTACAGCCGATAAAAAACATTAAATGCAACGACTGATATTATATTTTCTTTTAATATTCTTCCAGGCAGGCACTCTTTTTGCCCAACCTGATTATATGCAAGTTACCACCCAGCCTCAAAATACCGAGGCTGGCCAGGTCGTTGCGGGAAATCCGGTTGTAACAGTTTATGATTCAGATGATAATCCTGTAGGGGCAGGAACAAATGTTAATGTTACCCTGAATAAGCATAGTTTTGCAGGATCAAGCACACTTACAGTTGCAACAGATGATAACGGAAGAGCCGTTTTTTCAAACCTGGTTATTGATACTGCTGCAAACAATTATCAACTAACTTTTAGCTCCGGCTCTCTTTCTGATGTTGCTTCAAATAATTTTAATGTTACTTCTGCTGCTCCTGACTATATGTCTATAACAACACAACCCGGAGATACTATCCAGGGTTATCCTGTTGCCGGTTTCCCAACTGTAACAGTTTATGACACTTATGGTAATCCGGTGCAGAACATCGAAATCACAGTTACTGTCAATAAAAATTCATTAAACGGTACTTTAACTGAAACAACAAATTCAAATGGTACAGCCTTATTTAACAATCTTATTATAGATGTTTTTGACACTGGTTATGAGTTAACTTTTGATGCTGATGATACGGATGCTCCGGGTGTTGCAAATGTAACTTCAACAACTTTTGAAATATTCGAAGAACAAGCCACCATTACAACAATCAACCAACCTGTGAATAGTGTTGTTTCATATCCCCTGGAAGGAGATAATGTTATTCAGGGACCAGCCGTTCTGGTAAAGAATATGTCCGGGGATTCACTTCAGGGTATTAATATCATTGCTGAATTATCGGGAGGGTCATTTGGCAGTTCCAGTATAGATACAATAACAACAGATTCCGATGGTATTGCTGTATTTGACAGTTTATTAATTAATAACCCGGGAACTGGATACCAGATCATATTCAGTACAGGAACCAATGCCGTGGCTGATGAAATTTCAACTACTTTTGATGTTCTTTCGGAAAGTGGTGTTTTAATTCTGAATCAGCAACCTGAGGAGAGCATAGAAGCCTACCCGGTCGAGGGGCCTCCGACAATATACCTGGAAGATGGAGGTTCTCCAATAATTGGGACTGATGTAACTGCATATTTGAGTAAGAATAGTTTTTCCGCGGAAAGCAAACTTACTGTAACCACA
Source organism: uncultured Bacteroidales bacterium (assembly GCA_964461045.1). Classification (GTDB taxonomy): domain Bacteria; phylum Bacteroidota; class Bacteroidia; order Bacteroidales; family UBA12077; genus JAGXLC01. The sequence continues at coordinate 55,727 of CAYWSJ010000001.1, forward strand.
GATAATTCCGGTATTGCTGTGTTTGATAGTTTATTTATTGATTCAGTAGACACGGACTATCAGATTTATTTTAAAGCCTCACAAGCGGGTGTTTCAACTATTATTTCCGATTCTTTTGATGTGGTTGAGGAACTTGCTACCTTATCTGTAAATCAACAACCGGAGTTAACCATATCCGGAGAATTAATTAATGGTCCTCCATCAGTGGAATTAATTGATAAAAGTACAGGAAATCCACCTTCTTCTCCTGTAAATATTTATGCATACATTAATAAAAACGACTTTGCCGGAGAAAGTGATACTATAGCTACTGCTAAACCGGCCAATAACGGAATTGCTACTTTTGACAGTTTGATTGTTAATCATTCTGAAAATGATTATGAAATTAGATTCTCCACAAATTCATCAGGTATTGCGGATATTACTACTGATTCATTCGATATAATACCTGTAGCGGGCACTATGACAATTGATCCTCAGCCTGTAGAAACTATAGAAGGTTACCCGGTAGCCGGACCCCCAAAAATTACAATTCTTGATCCTGGTGATAATCCTCTACAGGGAATTTCTGTCGAAGCCATACTGAATAAAAACGGTTTTGCTTCAGGCACAACAACCCTATCAACAAATGCTGATGGAGAAGCGATTTTTGATGACTTGATTATTAACGATGTAGCTGCAAATTACAACATTCAGTTTAATGTTGATGTAAGTACAGGTGTTGTAAGTCAAACTTCAAATAATTTTGATGTTGTTGAGGAAACTGCTTTTCTTACTGTTCAGAATCAGCCTTCTTTAACAGTTGCAGGAGAGGTGGTGAATGGCACGCCATCGGTCTTGCTTGAAGACGCTGTTACAGGTGACCCGATTGCAAATGCTACAATTAATGTGTCACTGAATAAAGGAAATATTTCCGGAGGAACGACATCTGTATTAACAAATTCAAGCGGTATAGCTGTTTTTGATGATTTATTTATAGACAATGACGATCAGGATTATGAATTAATATTTTCCACAGGTACTTCCGGAATTGCTGATATTCATTCTGGACAATTTGATGTGGTACCTGTTGCAGGAGAAATTTCCATAATTCAGCAACCACAGGAAACTGTCGATGGATACACTGTTGCAGCCCCCCCAGCAATAGAAATATTGCGGACAGATGGTATTACGCCTATGCCAGGGTTAGATGTAACAGCCACTATAAACAAAAATAATTTTACAGGCCCCAGCACAACAACGCTAACTACAGATGTAAACGGAGAAGCTTTTTTTGATAACCTCACACTTAACCAGGCTGCTGATGATTATGAAATTACTTTTACGCTTGATCCTTCTGACAGTATACCCGATACAACTACAACAAAATTCAATGTAGTCAACGAAGTCGCTGTTATTACAATTCAAAATCAGCCTCAACTTACCATTGCTGGTGAATACATAAATGGCCCTCCTTCTGTAATACTTGAAACACCAAGTGGAACACCAATTAGCGGAGGAACAATTTATGTAAGCCTGAATCAGTCGGATTTTGCCACAGAAAGTGTTGTTTCCGCTACTTCAAATTCAAGCGGGATTGCAACCTTTGATAGCCTGATTATCGATGATGCAAACACGGGCTATGAAATAACATTTTCTTCAAATTCTTCCGGTATAGCGCCCAAAACATCTTCCTCCTTTGAAATTGTTGATCCTGAAGGTCTCATAGAAATAACTCAGCAACCTCTTGAAACTGTTAATGGCCAACCTGTCGCAGGTCCACCTTCTGTGTCAATCACAGAAACTAATGGTGATCCATGGGGTGGCAATGAAGTTGATATTACAGTATCTATTAATAAAAACGGATTTAGCAGTGGAACATTAACAAAAACAACAACCGGAGGTAGCGCTGCCTTTGATAATCTAATTCTAAATAGCATTGATACGGATTATCAATTAACTTTTTCTACTGACATTTCTGAACGAATACCATCTGAAAAAACTGATAGTTTTGATGTGGTAGCTGTAACAGGTAATATGAATATTACTCTTCAGCCTTCAGAAACCGTTGCGGGTGATCCCATTAACGGCCCCCCAACAGTGATACTGACAAATTTATCAGGCAATCCGGTTCAGGGAGTTGATATCACTGCCTCTCTTAATAAAAATTCATTTAATGGAAGCAGTACTACAACGGTTACTACTAACTCCAGTGGAGAGGCGGTTTTTGATAACCTCATGATTGATGTTTTTGATACCGGTTACGAAATCACTTTTTCGTCGGAGGCCTCGGGAGTAGCAGATATTACATCCAATCCTTTTGAAGTAACAGATGCTACTCTGTCAATGAGCGTGACAACGCAACCACAACAATCTGTTGCAGGAGACACTGTTGAAGGTTATCCTGCTGTAACAGTAACCAATGGTGGTGGCGGAATTTCCGGAGTAGTTGTTACAGCTTCTATAAACAAAAACAATTTTGACGGTGCAAGCACACTAACTGCTACTACAGATGGAGGAGGAGTCGCTACATTTGATAATCTTATTTTGAATACTGCCGACACAGATTATAAGATAACTTTTAATGCTGATTATTCAGGAGTTCCAAATGCATTATCAAGCCCTTTTGAAATAATTGCTGCTTCACCTGATGATATAATTGTTACTACTGAACCTTCTCAAACTGAAGCAGGATCAGTTATTCAAGGACCTCCAACTGCCTTGTTGCTTGATGAATTCGGAAATCCGGTTAGCGGAGTAAATATTGATGTTGTTCCTAACCAGCATAACTTTGCATCAGGAACAACCTCTAAAACCACCAGCAACAATGGTAAAGCTATTTTTGATGACCTGGTTTTAAATATAGCTGAAGATAATTACCAGTTATTGTTTACCGAGTCGGGCGGAGCTGACGCTAATTCTGATTATTTTGAAGTCACCAGCGCTCAGGAAGATACACTTAAGATTCTTAACCACCCATTTGAAACAGTAGCCGGTGCAGCAATTAATGGTCCCCCTACAGTCCTTGTTGAAGATGAATATGGAAATCCTGTTACAGGTATTACGGTTTCTCTGAATGAAGAGGGTGGCTATCCTATTGATGCAGGAACACTTAACCTGGAGACCCAGGATAACGGACAGGTCTCTTTTACTGACCTTGTAATTAATACAGAAAATATTGGCTATCAATTGCGTTTTAGCACCGGAGGAATTCAAAATCTTTCAAATAAATTTAATGTCGTTCCCGGTACCATCTTTCCAAGGTTTCATGGAAGCACACACAGCGGTTATGTAACTCACCTAAATAACAATAATTCACTAGGACAAACTCCTACCCGTATTGAAATTGACATGCAGCCACAGGAAAGTGTAGTCGGATCTAATATTGAAGGACCTCCTGAAATTGTGGTTTATGATGCAACTGATCAACCGGTGTCAAATGTTTCAGTAACAGTTAGCGGTGCTGTATTCAGCAGCGGAACAGTAACCCGCACAACTGATGAAAATGGTCATATTCCCTTTAATGACCTTGTAATTGATACTAAAGGGACATATAATTTAACTTTTACTGCTGATGACTATCCTTCAGTAACCGCTCAGTCTAATGATTTTGAAGTCATTGATGCAATAGCTACAATGACTATGGACATACAACCCCAGGAGACAGTAGCCGGACAACCCGTGGCAGGTCATCCAGCAGTTCTGCTTGAAAATTCTATAGGAATGCCTATGGAGGGAGTTGATATTAGAGTTTATATCAACCAGCATTCGTTCGTGTCGGGAAATACTACTGTTCAAACCGATGCAAATGGGTTGGCTGTTTTTGATGATTTGGTTATTAATAAGGCTGCTGAAAATTATCAGTTGATTTTTGATGCAGATTATTCCGGAGTACAGAATCTAACTTCAGGCAGTTTTAAAGTGATTAATGCCAATGCCCATAACCTGCAAGTTACAACGCAACCCATGGAAACTTATCAGGGAGCAACAATTGAAGGTCCACCTGTTGCTCGTGTTACAGATGAATACGGCAATCCAGTGCCTGGTGCTGAAATCTCTGTATCAGAAGTTTCAGGGGCTATTGATGCTGGTATTACCAATATTACTTCAGATATTAATGGTTATGCTACTTTTTCTACATTGGTTATAAACGACAATGGTACTTATCAACTAAACTTTTCATCTTCGGGTCTAACGGACGCTTTATCCAATAATTTTCAGGTGGTTCCCGGTACCGTTGCTAATCGTTTTAAAGGAAGCAGCCATAGTGGATTTGGAAATAAATCAATTCAAAATAAACTCCTGGGTCAAAAACCTGTTCGAATGGAGATGGTGACACAGCCGCTGGAAACTGTAGCCGGATTTGCTATTGAAGGTCCACCGGTTATTGGTGTTTATGATGCACTTGACAACCCCGTTCCGAACGTACAAGTTACTGTAACTGCTATTGGCGGTTCTCTTGACAACGGAACATACACAAAAACAACAAACGAACAGGGAGAAATTACCTTTAATGACCTGATTATAAACACTTCAGGTACATATCAGCTATCCTTTACTGCTGATAATTATTCCGGTACAGTGTCTGATTTACAGTCTTCTAACTTTGATATAGTTGACCAGGTTTATAACATGCAAATAGAAACCCAACCTGGAAATACTACTGCTGGTCAAACTGTTAATGGAGTTCCTAAAGTTTCAATTACAAATTTTATTAACCAGCCATTATCAGGAGTGGAGGTTACTGTGTATATCAATCAGTTTAGCTTTGCTTCCGGAACAATGACAGTCCAAACAGATGAGAATGGTGAAGCAATTTTTAATGATCTTGTAATTAATAATGCCTCTGCAGATTACCAATTAATCTTTGATGCAGATTATTCAGGTGTGAGTAATGTTGCTTCGGATAATTTTGACATTACACCCGCTGCGCCTTCGTCTATGACCATAAATACACAACCTTTTGAAACTACCGAAGGAGCTGCAATAGAAGGACCACCATCAGTTGCTTTAACAGATGATTTCAATAACCCGGTAACAGGTGAAAATATATCTGTATCCGAAAGTGGTGGTTATATCTTTGACGGTGGAACCACAACTCTCAGTACCAATGAAAATGGATTGGTAACTTTTTCAGATTTGGTTATCAATGCAATTGGAACTTATAGTCTTACATTTAGTCATTCTTCTGTAAGTGACTTGAATTCTGACATTTTTAATGTAATATCAGGAACTGTTTCAAACAGGTTTAAAGGGAGCTCACATAGCGGTTTTGGAAAACAGGAAACAAACAACAAATTATTAGGTCAAATACCCTCAAGAATAGAAATTATTGGTCAGCCGCAAGAGACCGTAGTTGGAGAAGTAATAGAAGGCCCTCCACAAATTGTTGTTTATGATGCCCTGGATAATACTGTAGCTAATGTAGACATTTCTGTTACAGTTCCCGGTGGTTTTAAGCCTGGCTCAACCACGACCATATCAACAGATGAAAATGGCGAAATCACATTTAACAATCTGATAATTGAATCTGTGGGTAGTTATCAATTAAGTTTTTCAGCTGATAATCATCCCGGAGTTACCGCTCAGTCTGAAACTTTCGAAGTAATTGATCAGCAACTATTTCTTTCTGTTACCACACAGCCTGGAGAATCAACAGCTGGGCAACCAGTAGCGGGCCATCCAACTGTGCAACTGGCCAATTCAATCGGTCAGGGCTACCAGGGAGTAGACATTACGGTTTATTTGAATCAATTCGGGTTTTCTTCTGCTCCTTCTACCCAGACTGTAACTACAAATTCATCTGGCTACGCTGAGTTTGACCAAATTGTGATCAACCAGGCAGCGGAAAATTACCAGTTACTCTTTGATGCCAATTATGGCGGGGTTTTAAATGTCTCCTCTGATACTTTTAATGTGATCCATGCCGCAGCCGATCATCTTACTACAGTTACCGAACCAGAAGAAACAGTCTCGGGAGCTACGATAAGCGGACCACCTTCAGTAAGAGCTGTTGATGCATTCAATAATCCCGTTGATGGTGTAAATATTAGTGTATCGGAAACTGGTGGATATACTTTTGATGCTGGAACATTGTCAGCCAACTCCAATGAAAATGGGATATCTGCCTTTAATGATTTAATTATTAACGACATAGGTCAATATAGCTTGACATACAGTGCTTCGGGGCTTCCCGATCTTGTCTCTAATAACTTCAATGTAATTTCAGGAACTATATCTTACCGATACAAAGGTAGTACTCATAGTGGTTTTTCCCAGGTAGCAGCCAATGATAAATATTTAGGCCAAACACCTGCCAGAATAGAAATTCAGGCACAGCCAATGGAAACAATTGTTTCATCATCCATTGAGGGGCCTCCTTCGATAATTGTTTATGATAATGTTGATAACCCTGTCTCTGGTATCACAATTAGAGTTAGTGTGGATGGATTCTTTACTCCGGCAAGTACAACAGAAATACAAACAAATGCCAGTGGAGAAGTTGTTTTTGATAACTTGGTTATAGACCAGACAGGATTCTATACATTAACTTTTGAGGCTATTGGATATGGAAATGTAGATCCTGTAAATTCACAGGAATTCGAGGTGGTTAATCAAATGTTAAATGCCAGTATTGTTACTCAGCCATCTGAAACAGTTGCAGGTGATCCACTTGCCGGACCTCCTGAAGTTAAACTTGAAAATGATTTCGGTCAGGGCTTCCAGGGTGTTGATGTAATAGCTCATATCAATCAGTCAAATTACACTCCCTCATCAACAGATACAGTAACAACAGATGCGAACGGCCTGGCAACCTTCAGTAACCTGGTACTTGAGAATGCAGAAGAAAACTACCAGGTTATATTTGAAATTGATTATACCGGAGTGAACAATCTTTCATCTGACTTTTTTGATGTTGTACCTGCACCTGCCAGTCAGTTTGTGATGATTACCCAGCCTGAAGACGGACTTGCTGGAGCTCCTGTTGGTGGTCCACCGGCTGTAGGCCTTCAGGATGCTTACAATAATGCAATAGCTGGTGAGACAGTAACAGTTTCCGAAGTAGGAGGTTATAGTTTTGATGCTGGTACAGTAAATATAACAACCAATGAGAACGGAACAGCAGTATTCAATGATCTTTTAATTAATACAGACGGAACATATAATTTGAATTTCAGTACTTCTCTGGCAGGAGTAAGCGACCTACAGAGCAATTCATTTACCTTGCAGCCAGGTAATATTGCCAATAGATTTAAAGGAAATACTCATAGCGGATTCTATACGCAAAATAGAGAAAATGTATTGTTACAACAAGTTCCTGAAAGAATAGTGATTTTGACACAACCTATGCAATCAGTAGTAAGTGTACCTATTCAGGGACCACCTTCGCTTAGAGTCTACGACCAGACTGATATTTCTGTTTCAGGTGTGGCGGTTACCGCCTCAGTTGTTGGTGGTTCTACATCTCTTTCCGGTACACAAACACTTACAACCGATGTAAATGGAGAGGTCCTTTTTGATGACATCAGTATTAATCAAACAGGCACTTACCAATTACATTTCGAGGTTGCAGGGTATCCTGATGTAGAAGTAAATTCACAAAACTTCGAAGTCATTAATCAAACATTATCAATGGAAGTGAACGAACAACCACAAAATACAGAAGCCGGACAAATCATAGGAGGACATCCTGCTGTATCCATTACAAATGAAGTTGGTCAGCCCGCACCAGCAGGCATCGATGTGGTTGCTTATACAAATCAGAATAGCTTTTCTTCTGATCCTTCTTATGATACTGTTCAAACAAACTCTTCAGGTATTGCAATTTTTGAAAACCTTGTAATAAATGAAGCTTCAGATGATTATCAGATTGTTTTTGATGCAGTTTATTCTGGAGTATCCAATGTTAGTTCAAACGTATTTACAATTTTTCCCGCACCGGCTGATAATATGCAAATAATTACACAACCTCTTGACGGAGAGGCAGGTTCTGTAATCTCAGGACCACCCACAATAGGTGTATACGATGTTTATGGAAACAGTATTCAGGGAATTGATGTAGGAGTATCAGAAATAGGTGGTGAACCTCTAAATGGCACAACAACAATTGCTACAGATGATAATGGAATTTCTGTATTTACCGATCTTATAATAGACAATCCTGGAACATATCAGCTATTGTTCAATGCCAATGCAGCAGGAGTAAGCAATATTCAATCTGAAAGCTTTAATGTTATCTCCACAGGAACAATTCACCGGTTCAAAGGTGGCTCCCACAGTGGATTTATTTCATCTGAAATTGATAATCAGTTGCTTTCAGAACCTCCTGAAGTCGAATTACCGGTATTTACAATCTTTGAGGATACCTTATGCCAGGGTACATTAAATACTCAATATACAGCAGAAGCAGCAAATAATGATTCAATAAGATATGAAATTACTGTTCCTTCTGCAGGAAGCATTGATAACATCACAGGGGTGCTTGATTTACAAACAAACTTTTATGGTGAGTTTTATGTAAAAGCAACTTCATATGGATATAACGGACCCAAATCTGATTCTATGAGAGTAATAGTAGAACCAGAAATTGATGCTCCAGTGTTTACAGATCCTGTATTGGATGTCTGCCAGGGAGATAATACCACTTATACTGCCACTTCGGTACATACTGATTCCATTTCTTATTCAGTATCTCCTTCATTTGCAGGAGCTATGGATGCTGGTAGCGGAGAAATAAACTGGGATTCAGGGTTTTCCGGCTCAGCTCAAATTACTGCAACTGCAGGTGAAGTTGATGATTGTGGAGGACAGAAACAAACAAGTGTTGAAGTAACTGTAAATCCAGAAGTTGAAACACCTGTGTTTACAGAAGGAGCAACCTCACTCTGTCAGGATTCTCCAAATGAAACTTATACCGCTACCGCAGCTCATGCTACAGATATAACTTATTCGCGTGCACCTGCTGAGGCTGGTACTATTGATCCGAATACAGGCGAAATGAACTGGGCATCTGATTTTTCAGGTACTGTTACTATTACAGCCAGGGCAGAAGGACAATGCAATGGACCAAAAGACAAAGATCTTACTGTTACAATACATCCTAAACCTGCTACTTCTGTTATTTCGGGAGAGGCGGATATTGCCTGTAACGCCACTGGAGAGGTTTACAGTGTCGATTTACATACAGATGCAAATTATAACTGGTCAGTCCCAACTGGCGCATCTATTACAAACGGTGCAACAGGCCCGGAAAATAACAGCATTACAGTTGACTTCTCCGACAATAATGGATATATCCGTGTAACAGAGACCAGTCAATTTGGATGTGTTGGTGATGAACAAGAATTACAGGTAACATTGTATGGATGTAACCTTTCTTCAGACTTTGAAGCTTCTGAAACCGAAACATGCATTGGTAATACAGTTACATTTACTGATTTATCCACCGGTAATGTGGATACCTGGCAATGGGATTTCGGAACTGCTGCTACACCTCAAACGGCCACAGGTGAAGGCCCTCATAATGTAACTTATTCTTCAGAAGGGACTTATACAGTATCTTTGACCGTGAAGGAACAAACAGTGGAAGACACAAAAACTGTTACAGATTATATTACAGTAAACAAAAAAGGTACATGGCTGGGAACTCTGAGTTCAGACTGGTTTGATCCTAATAACTGGTCTTGTGGCGAAGTACCCGACAACAGCGGACCTGCTTTTGATGTGGTTATTCAGGCTGGTACTCCGTTTGATCCCGATATTAGTGCTGCTGGTGCCAGGGTTAAAGATATTGAAATTCAGAATGGTGCAAACCTGAATATTAGTAATGGAGTAACCCTGAATGTTTATGGGAACTGGATTAACAATGGTATATTCACTACAACCAACAGTACAGTTATATTTAGAGGAGATAATTCACAGATCTCAGGTGACAGCATTTCCACCTACGATAATCTACAAATAATAACAGGTAAAGAACTTACCCCTGTTACTGATAGCACCAGAATTAGTGGGGATATGATTGTAAATGGAACATTTAATAACAACGATGGATCTGTATTAATAATAGGTAATACTGCCCAGGAAATATCAGGAACTACAGACAGTTTGAAATTCCACAATTTAATTGTCAACAAACCTAATGAAGCCCTCACACTGCAAAGACATGTTGATATCTCAAATTATCTTACTTTGCAGGATGGGGTTATAAATTCTTCAGACTCGCATCTTCTTAGAATCATGGATGAGGCCGGTTCAGATGAAGGTAATGATAACTCCTTCGTCGACGGACCTGTTTACAAAACAGGCGACAATCCTTTCACATTCCCAACAGGTGATAATGGGGTTTGGGCACCAGTAGCCATTTCTCAACCTGATATGAATTCAGATGTATTCCAGGCAGAATACTTCTATTCAGGTCATCCCGAAGCTGGTACCGATCCGTGTACCAATTGTGGCAACGGCATTAAATATGTTAAAAATACTGAATACTGGGATATCAGCAGAATTAATGGAAGCTCTGATCCTGATGTTACCATGTACTTTAAAGACATGGCAAGAAGTGGTATATTATCAATCGATAACCTGGTTTATGGTCATTGGAATGGGGCAGAATGGCAAGATAAAACAAAAGAAGGAAGTGCTGCTCTTGACGGATCAGGAGGTTGCTACATTACAGGCACTGGTTTTTCCTCTTATAACATACATGCACCAGCAGAACCGGAAGCAGAGTGTCCGAATACAGGCAATATTTTTTATGTGCCTGCTGACTTCGACCTGTAAATAATACTCTGTAACTTTGACAAAATGTCGCAGTTTTACAATTTCAGGAACTAACTTAAAGGTACTTTTGCATTGATAAGTTATTTATAAACTAAAATTCTTAAACAATGAAAAAATTATTATCTTGGGTAGAAGTACCGGCAACCAACATTGAAAGAGCTGCAGAGTTTTACAGTAAAGTACTGAATTTTGAAATTCAGGTTATGGATTTTGGGAAAGAGAAAATGGCATGTTTCCCTGGGGGTGAAGGAGCAATTTCTCAAGCCACGGATTTTATACCATCTGAAAATGGGGTTTTAGTGAGTTTTCAAGCAGGAGAAGGGTTAAACGAGGTTTTGAAAATTGTAACTGAAAATGGTGGCAAAGTTGTACAATCTAAAACAAAAATTGAAGCCGAAGGAAGGGGATATTTTGCTTTAATTATTGATACGGAAGGAAACAGAATAGGACTTTACGAAGATTAAAATTAATGGCAGAGGATCCGTTTAATTTTAGGATCCTCTGCTATCTTTGTAAAAAGAAATAATATGAATTATAATATCTCCAAACCATCAGCATTTCTGTCTCAATACGTAAAACAGTATTGGAGTATAGAAAATTGTATTCATGCAGGTAATCAACACATACATAGAATTGTTCCAAGCGGATTATTTGAACTGGTCTTTTATTTAAATGATAAACCACATTCTGCAGACCAGCAAAAAACAGTTAGTGATAATATTATTATTACTGGACAACTAAATAGCTACCACGACTTAGTAGTTTCAGGAAACCTTTCTCTTTTTGCTATTTACTTTCTTCCGCACGGATTATCTATGTTTTTAGACTTACCAATAAAAGAGCTTTTTAATCAAAGTGTCCCACTAAGATTAATAATTAAAGACAAAGTTAACGAACTTGAAGATGAATTATCCTCGGCAGAAACTTTTGAAAAGAAAATCATAATTGCTGAAAACTTCCTAATCTCACAAATCCGGAAAAATGAAAAAAAGTATAAATATGATAGGATCAGACATATCATAAATAAAATAAATCAAACAAAAGGTGTTATAGAAATTAAAGATTTGGTAAATGACTCCTTTTTGAGCAGAAAACAATTTGAACGTACCTTTAATGAATTTGTAGGAACATCGCCAAAACAGTTTCTGAAAATTGTGCGTTTCCAAAATGCCATTTACGAAAAGTCGCAAAACTCTGAATTGAGCTTAACAGAAATAGCGTTCAAGTGTGGTTACTTTGATCAGGCTCATATGATAAATGATTTTAAAACATTATCGGGAATTACGCCAAAAAAATATTTTGAAAAAGGAGTATTTTCAGACTACTTTGATTAATTGATAAAAAAATACAGATTTTGCTGTCAGGCTGATGCTTCGTCTTTGGCTATAATTGGTCATAAGAATTCTGATAATGCTAAATAAACTTCAATTTGCAAAAGGTGTCTGACTAAAATAAACAAGCATGCATAAATATCAAGGGCTTAAAATTCTCTTTCGAAGGATGTTTGATATTTTTATGTTAAGCGACACCTCTTAAACCTCTCAATAATATATAAAAACTAATTCATCTGCTAATAATAAGTTTTTTGTGAAGATTTACTTCTCTTCCAATAAAATGAAGTTGATATAATCCTTCAGAAAATTGATTAATATTTATTTTTCCTTTTTGGGAAATACCCGTTTTATGCAAAATTGTTTTACCATTCAAACTGGTTATTTTTAAAGCTGTAATTTTTTTATCTGTCTTTCCGGAATCATAATAGAAATAATTGTTTGCCGGATTGGGAAATATCTTTAAAGAAGACTTTTTTCGATTGTCAACTGAAAACGAAGTAAACAAAGGATCTGCCTCATTATGAACTTCTTTTACCTCTTCCTTATTTAATGCCTTATTGAAAATTTTTAATTCGTCAATGGCACCATCTAAAGACTGGATTGTTCTGTCCCAATAACCCATACCAAACCACATCTTTTCATGAGCAATTGCATCTGCAAAAAATTGTGAGTAGGAGGAATTCCCAAAATTATATCGCCTGTTATCCATCTCTTTTCCATTCAAGTAACCTGTGTTAAAATTCTCCCCAACAACAATGACTATATGATGCCATTGCCTCGTTGGAATAGGTTCATTGGAATCAAAACAAAAAGATGGGTAGGTGCATCCATTCTTCCAAATGGTAAAATAGAGTCGCTCAGAACCCAGGTGCACAGGGCTATGCCCGACCTCAATTATTAACCCTTTATTAGCAGCATCGAAAAAGTCACACTTTTCTTCTGAACCGTAATATAATATCGGTGCAATTCCATAATCAGTAGGAATTTTATTTACTTTAAACCATAAAGAAATGGAACCCTTTCCCAACTGAGATAATATTGATGGTGGTTTTTTTCCATCTTCAGGTATTCGGACATAATCAGTGGTATCACCAAAGTGGAGTGCATTCCCTTTAACGCCATGTATCAGGTCAGCTCCATAATTCCTGCCATGGTTTTTATAATAAGATTCATCATAAACGGTATCATTATTAAGTTCATCGAAACCCCAGTAACCTACCAGGGAATCCTGACCATAGATAAGAACTGTCAAAAGATTGAGCAGGATTGCTATTATTAAAGATCTGGCACCCATAATTCAATAAATAAGTATGTATTCCTTTCTATTCTAGGAATTCCTTTAAGATTTATAAAATTGAATGTAATAAATAGTAATTATAAATGTCTTAAAAACAAATTGCTATTTTTTTAACAACAATTTTGTAAAACTTTTGTTTTCATTTGTTACTATTTTTGCCACATAGAATCCTGAAGATAATTTTCCCGGATGCCATCTAACTGAAGATTGACCTTTTTCAGTTTCTATAGTAGATACTAATTTGCCCTGGGCAGAGAATATTTTAATTACAGCGTTTTCTTTTAATGTTGAAAATGTAAATGTTGTTGATTTATTAAAAGGATTAGGATAACAGGAAAATTCAAACTCTGAAAGCGTTTCATCAATATCTGCAGGGGTTGATTCGGAATATAATTTTATGCCAACCGGCCGGTGATCGGAAACATCAGAATCATAAGTATACCAGCCACCTGAGATATAATCATCCGGTTTAATGGTTTCTATTGTGGATGCTTCCAGTTCGAATTCATCAAATAACTCATTTGTGATTAAAATATGATCAAGATGAGAGGGGTATCCTGGGTAGGACCATTCTGAAGAACTGCTCTCAGCTATTTCCATATCAGCAAATAAATAATTATCCGGATCATCAAGAATATCCTGGAAAACATTGTTTTGTTCGGCATCAGTCAGTTTATCATTTAAATCTCCAAGCAAAATTACATTCTTATCAGGAAAATTGTCATCAATATACTCCTTCAGGTATTTGGAGGCATAATATCTTTTGTACTCTTCATCTCCAGGGTCATTCAAATCAAGTACCCCATCACCACAACATTTGAAATGATTGTTGATGGCAATGTATTCTTTGTTTTTAAAAGTAAATTCCATTACAACCGGGCACCTTGGGTATATGGTTGAATATGAATAGCTTGTAAGTATTTCATAGATTTTATCAATATTGATTTCTGCAGCTTTGTAGAGGTAGGTAAGGTTTGTATAATAGCTTGCTGTATAATGAGCCTTGTATCCGTCAAGATCATTTACCATTTGCTCAAAAGATACTGTGTCATCAATTTCCTGTAAAGCAAAAAGGTCAGCATCAACATTTTCTATAATCTGTTTAACGTAATCTATAGTTGTTTGGTCATCTTTAGGAAAGTCCTGGATATTCCAGGTGATCACATCAAAAGTAGAATCCGTACCAAAGGATAAGTCCTGAAGTCCTTGTGCTGACAGATTTATTCCGCTAAATAGAAAGACCAAAACAGGCAGTGAAATTCGTATTATTTTTTTCATAGATTGTAAAGTATTGATTGTTATGAGAAATATGATTTTTTTATTTCTACTATATCATTATATTTTCTTGGGGAAGCGAATGTATCAAAAAAATGAATAGTTGATTCATAAAACAACATCGTTTTTATATAAAATTTAAATTCTTCCTGGTAGTCAGTTATTAACCAAATAAAATAAGCCCGGTTTTCGGGCTTATTACTTTAAAAAATGATGGCTTTAGTTATTATTAATTAATTCTTTAATTTTAGATTTAAAACGCTTCATATCTTTTTTCAGCTCCGATTTAAAACCTTCCCAATTCTCTTCTGTTTTGTTTTCTATATCTGTTATTTTTTGCTTTAATGTATCTCTTCTTGTTTTGATTTCTTCAAGTTTAGACTTTTGTTTTTCATTTAACTTCTGAGATTGTGCTTTAATTTCAGCTTCAATGCTATCAATTTTGTTTTCAGTCCTGTTTAATAAATCTTCAACCTCTTTTTTAACTTTTTGTTTTTCTTTCTGAAGATCTTTTTGAGCCGCAGCTTTTAGGTCCTGCATCTCTTTTTGTGTATTACTTTTGTCTTTTTCTTTTTGAGAAGTATCACTGCAACTGCTAATAATACCCAATGTAAAAAGAATGATTAAAACTGTTGAAATACTTTTTATAGTTTTCATAGTAAACTGATTTTTTAGTTTATAAATAATTTCATAATCCAGTATTGTAATGATGGAAAAGATGAATTAATTTCTAATAGATTGCAGCATGGTTTATTAAAAATGCTTAACCAAATAATTTCTTCTATTTTTTCTTTATCAGTGAAATGATAAAACCTATCAAAGCACCGCCTGCGCCAGAAATAAGAATGTTTTGCTTCATCTGTTTCAATCCGGCTATCCTTCTTCCAAATGATTCAATAACGTTCTCTGAATTAGAAAATATAAGGTCAATGTCAATATATTCTCCCGATATTCTTCCAAAGACCAAATAACCCATTACCAAACCAATAACAGCAAAAATGATAATAAATAAAAGAGTTCTCTTCATAAAAAGTTTTTTTTAATGTAATTATCCAAGATACTAATTTTATTGTTTTTATACATTATATTAAAGCCTTTGTTTACATAAAATTTTTATTTTTTTAGTTTGCCCGGAAAGAACAATAAACTTTAATTATTTAACAGTTACTAATTTAAGCTTGCGAACAGCCCGGATTATGATTTTTCATAAGTCAAGGTAATTAGAATTAATCTTACAATTGATTTATATCACCCAGATAAAATATGTTTATATCTGTTTTGTTTATATTATTGTCTTGTAAATATTCTTTAGTTAAGAAATAAAAATAAAATACTGTTCTATAATATTCAAATGAATAATTTTCTAAAGTTTCTTACTGCTCTGCTGATCATTCAATTGAATTTTACAATTGAATTACAAGCAGAATATTTCAGACAGGATTTAAACCCAAAAGATTCATCTCGTACCTTATTTGTGGGTTGTGAAATTGATTATCCTCCATACTGTTTTGAAAACAATGAGGGTGAAGCTGCTGGTTTTTCTGTAGAATTATTTCGCAGGGCTGCCCATGAAATGGGTTTAACGGTAGACTTTGAAATTGCTCCCTGGAAAATATTAAAAAATAAGCTGGGCAATAATGAACTCGATGCATTGCCGCTGGTTGGCAGAACCCCTGAAAGAGAATCTTTTTTTGATTTTACTTTTCCTTACCTTAAAATGCATGGTGCTATAGTTGTCAGAAAGAGTGAAAACAGTATTCATTCCTTAAATGATTTAAAAAACAGGAAGATTGCTGTCATGAAGGGAGATAATGCCGAAGAATTTTTATATCGAAATGGGTTTCCGGAAGAGATCAATTCAACGCTGACCTTTAAAAAGGCAATGGAAAATCTTTCAGTAGGTAAATGCGATGCTGTTGTGATTCAAAAGATGCTTGCCCTTAAATTAATGGACGAATACAACTTTTCAAATCTTAAAATAGTTGGTGACCCAACCGGGATATTCGAACAATCTTTTTGTTTTGCAGTAACCCAGGGAGATGATGAACTATTAAGCAAGCTTAATGAAGGTCTTGCTATTGTTAACACAAATGGTACATACCGGCGTTTGCATGCAAAATGGTTTTCCCCGCTTGAACATAATGAAGAAAATGAAAAACAAAGACTTATTATTGGAGGCGATTATAATTTTCCTCCATTTGAATTTCTGGATAAAAATGGAAATCCCGCAGGTTATAATGTTGAATTAATGAAAGCCATTGCCGATGAACTGGGTATTCAAATTGAAATAAAACTTGACAAGTGGTCTGAAACATTAAATGAACTTGAAAAAGGAGATATTGATGCAATACAGGGAATCTTTTACTCCTTTAACAGAGACAAAAAAATGGACATGTCACCCGGGCATATTAATGTCAGTTATATTATAGCAGGGAGCAAAGGAACAGAAATACCTGAAAATCTGGATGAATTAAAAGGGAAAAAAATTGTAGTTCAAAGAGGTGATATTATGCATGATCATGCTCTAAGACATGGTATGAAAGAAGATTTAATCCCTGTGAATTCACAAAAGGATGCCCTCCGTCTGTTAAATGAAGGAAAATATAATTATGCCTTATGCTCACGCTTAACTGCTCATTATTATATTGAAAATAATAAGTGGAGTAATATACTAATAGGTAAAAACCCTGTTCATACTGCAGAATATTGCATTGGTGTGTCAGAAGGGAATACAGCACTGCTTACAAAGCTGTCTGAAGGTTTGGCTTCAGTGAAAGCTTCAGGGAAATATCATAAAATTTATTCGAAATGGCTCGGTGGATATGGTGATTCATTCAACTTTAAAGAATTTCTGAGATATTCATTGTATGTAACCATACCTTTAACCTTTATCTTGCTTCTTTCCCTTTTCTGGTCACGTACCTTAAAAAAACAGGTAAATAAACGGACACGTGAATTGCAAAAAGAAAACCAGGAAAGAAAAAAGGCCGAACAGGAATTGAAAAAAAGTGAAGAAAGAAATAAAACTTTATTTGAAGCCTCTGCAGATGCAATATTATACCTGAAAAATGGAAAATATATAGATTGTAATCGGGCTACACTTGATATGCTAGGACTTAAAAGCAAAAAAGAATTATTGAATAAAAAACCTTTAGAAGATGCTCCTGATATACAGCCCGACGGCCAATTGTCTGTTGAAAAATACCAGCAGGTTTTAAAACTGGCAAAAGAAAAAGGAACTTATAGGTTTGAATGGACCAGGTATAGAAAGAATGGTGATTTGCTGCCTTTGGAAGTTCAGCTAACCGCCCTGAAAGATAAAAACGGTGAAACCATTTATAATCTGGCATGGCGGGATTTAAGGGAGAAAAAGCAAACCGAGGAAGAACTCAGGAAGTTAAATGAAAAGCTAAGGTTACAAAACAAACAAATTGCCAAACAAAATGAAGAGTATGAGGAACTTAACATAGAATTAAATAGAAAAAATGCTGAACTTATTGAAATTAACAGCAAACTAGAACAGGCTAAAGAAAAAGCTGAAGAGAGCGACCAACTAAAATCCGCATTCCTTGCCAATATGAGTCATGAAATCAGAACCCCGATGAATGGCATCATGGGATTTACTGAGCTTTTAAGAAATCCGCAATTGACAAATCATAAAAAAGACGAGTATATTAAACTAATTCAGCAAAGCGGAAAGAGAATGCTGGATATAATAAGCAACTTACTCGACACTGCAAGAATTGAATCGGGACAAACAGAATTATCTATTGATGAAATATCCATTAATGATCTTATTCGGGATCTGTCCACTTTTTTTACTCCTGAAGCAGAAAAAAAAGAATTGAAATTAACGTATTCGACCGATTTGCCAGATCAGGATTCTATTATACATACTGACAGCAATATGGTAAATCAGATCCTTACAAATCTCCTGAACAATGCAATTAAATTTACTGAAAAGGGAAGTATTGAATTTGGATATAATGTCAATAACAATAACATACAATTCTTTGTAAAAGATACGGGAATAGGGATATCAAAAGACCTTCATGAAAAAATGTTCGAAAGATTCCGACAAGCCGAATTAAGCGTGACAAGGGAATACGAAGGCGCAGGTTTAGGTCTCAGTATTTCAAAAGCTTATGTTGAATTACTGGGGGGAAGAATATGGGTAGACTCTGCCCCGGGAGAAGGCAGTACTTTCTATTTTACTATCCCTCTAAAAAAAACAAAGGAATCAGACAACAATAGAAGTGAATCCCAAATGATGGAAGTAAAGTTCTCAAAAAACAATAAATTGCTTATTGCCGAAGATGATGAAACAAGTTTCATTCTGCTTAAAGAATTACTGGGAAAAAATGGAATTGCTTATACCAGGGCTGAAAATGGGAGGGAAGCTATCAATGTTTTAAATAAAGACCACGTCGATCTGATTTTAATGGATATAAAAATGCCTGATATGAATGGCTTTGAAGCCTTGTCAGAAATAAAGAAAATGCGTCCCAATCTTCCTGTTGTTGCTCAAACTGCTTTTGCTTCTTCTTCTGACAGGGCAAAAGCTATAAAGGCAGGTTTCGACGAATATTTGTCCAAACCAATAAACGAACAGGAATTGTTAAACCTGTTAAAGAAGTTTTTATCCTGAAAGGCCATTCTCTTTTCTTTTGTTTTAAAAGTACCACTTATTTTGTGAATGTAAAATTTAATTTATCCCGCATATATTTCAACTTGCTTAAGTATGGATTTATTTATGTATCGAACATTCATTTAAATAACTTTGTTAATAAAATGAATTGTTTTAAAAGACTGAAAAACCGTGGAAGAATTAATACATATTGTTTATGCTAGTTTTTCTGATAAAAATTTATCAGAAAAGGAGCTGAACAAACTGCTCAAAGATATACGCATAAAAAATAAAAAGCAAAATGTAACAGGATTGCTTCTTTATAATGATGGAGCATTTATTCAGGTTATTGAGGGTGAGTCGGATATCATTCACAATCTTTATAAAATTATTAAAAAGGATAAGCGCCATACCAATATTGTTAAATTATTGGATGAACCTATTTCAGAACGTGCTTTCCCCGACTGGTCTATGGGTTTTAGAAAAATCAACAGAAAACAATCAGCCGGAATAAAAGGATTTTCAGATTTCATGGTAATAGATGAACCTGAAAAGACCTTAAAAGGAAGCAAAAAAGAGGTTATGCAGCTCTTAAATGGTTTCCGTAAACATGCATGAAACTTTACATCCGGAAATAATCTTCTGTAATAAGAAACAAAAAATTAATACTTTGAGTATGGTGACAATTTTTCAGGATAAGAATGATGAATAAGAGACCGTGCAAGTATCTGTGTGGCATTGATTAAAGGTATGTTCTGAAGTATTTTATAAGGCAATGTATAAGCTATTTCGGTGCATCCAAGGATAATTCCTTCAGCCCCCCGATCTTTAAATCTTCTGATGCCATTAACTAAAATATTTTTCGCTCGTTTCGAAGGAGTTATTGACTTGGCTTTGATTCCAAACTTAGAATCATAAACTGCTTTATGTATCTCCTTTTGCATTTCATCAGAAGGGATAATAGGTTCAATCCCGGCTGATCTTAAAGAATTATAATACACTTCTGCTTTATGGCTTCCGGTAGTTCCCAGAACGCCCATTTTACTTATTTCAGGATAAAAGTGAGCAATGAATTCCATGGTTTCATTTACCATATTTAATAATTTTATCTGACTTCCCTCTTTCTTTAGCTCCTGCGAGATTAGATCAAATATCTTTTCTGAATGCATTGTATTGCAAGGGATTCCTACAATATTACATCCTGCTTTTTCCAACTGCAATATTATTTTTGATACAGCATATCCGGGATTAATTTCAGTTTTGCCAAGAAGATATTCGGTTCTGTCTTCAATTTTTTCAGGAACCGATATCATATTTACCGGAAGATGTTCCTGGTCTTTCCCCGCAATAGTCTGATTAAAAATATACCTGGCAAGGTCTAATCCTGCATAGGGTCCAACGCCACCAACGATACCTATCATACTCATAAATTATTATTTTGTAATTAAATTATACTTTTTATCCATAATTCTGATAACCTCATCTTCTGGTAAGGCTTTAACAGTTCTGCCTTTTTTCCCTTTCATTGTTTCAGCTGCAAAAAGTGAATTTAAAATGGCTTCCTCAGTTGCTTCAATAGCAGCCAGGAACAAAGGTGACATTTCATTATTTTCTACCAATCCGGTCTGTCTTTTTTCATCTCCCACTTTCCCCGAATTTGCATTATTTGAGAAGGCAATTACATAATCACCACTGCCGTTTGAAGAAATACCTCCTGTTCTTGCCAGGCCAAGCATTGCCCTTTTGGCCATACGTTTTAAGTTTCTGGCATCAACCGGCGCATCTGTTGCAACTACAATCATACATGAACCATCCGGCGAATCATTTCTTTTCTCATTCATGTAATACTTATCAAGCTCTTTTCCTATTGGAGCTCCGTTTATTTTTAATACACCACCGAAATTAGTCTGCACTAATACACCTACAGTATATCCACCATTTTTCTCCGGCAAAACTCTCGATGAGGTTCCTATTCCTCCTTTAAAACCAAAACAAACAGTCCCGGTACCGGCTCCAACATTTCCTTCCTCTGTTTTACCACCGTGGGCATTTTCTATGGCCTCAAGAACATGAATGGGTTTGACACTCCGGGTTTGAATCTGGTTTAAGTATCCGTCATTTGTTTCTCCAACAACAGGATTTACAGACCGTACTTTCTTGTTGTGTTTAATGGTATGCCGGATAAGTCCATTGGCTGCATTAAAAACAGAGAGTGTATTCGTTAGGGCAATGGGTGTTTCAATGTTTCCCAGTTCTTCCACTTGCGAATAGCCTATAAGTTTCCCGAAACCATTTCCGATATATATAGCCGCCGGTACTTTATCTCTGAACAAATTTCCCTTATGCGGCAAAACAACTGTTACCCCGGTTCTTGTGGCTTGTCCTTCAATAAGAGTTTTATGTCCAACCAGGACGCCTGCAACATCAGTGATGGCATTATATTCTCCCGGCGACAAAATTCCTGTTTTTATGCCCGCTTCACGAGCCCTCTTTTGTGAATAGGAAAGGATGGACGGAAAAATTAAAATCAGAAAAAAGATGTATTTCTTCATTTTGAATTTTGTTTGTAATGATAAATATTGTTCTTCAAATTGACATCCGGGATATACTCGTTTCCCAGATTAATCTTTTTTAATTTTTTATTTGTTTTTATGGGGATAACCAACATATTTTTCCCTTTCCAGATTGATGCAGTCTGGTGATATGAAAAATCAGAATTATCGGAAAACTGAAGTGTCAGTTCCACAGGTACGGGGAGTTTTCCTGTTCTTCTTATGTAGATTTTATAAAGATTCTTTTTTTCTTCAGCCTTTTCAATGGCAAGATCCGGATAATTAGCTTCTAAAAACCAGCTATTCCAATACCAATTGAGGTTTGTTTTTGTTATTTCATTAAAAGTATTAAAAAAGTCGTATGGAGTTGGGTGTTTCCCTTTCCAGTCTTCTATAAACTGAATCAAACATTCTTTGAATAAATCCTCACCTAACATATCTTTCAGAAAATACAAAGCCATAGCAGGTTTTGTATAGAAATTAAAATAGTAACTTCTTCCCTGGAGCATTGTAGAATTGGTGAGGGATGGGGTGTTTTTTTCAGTGCCTGAAAACATACTAATCCGTTTTGCATATCTCTTGATCCTGCTCAGCGAAGGTTCTTCCATCTCCTGAAATTTATGAGGAATCATTGATGCAAACGCTTCATCCATCCAGGCATGCTCAGTCTCGTTCGTAAGAACAAAAAACGGAAGGTAATTGTGAGTTATTTCATGTGCTGTTACATCCACAGTCCTGCCACGGTTATCGGCAGAGGGGTTGTTTGCAATCATCGGGTATTCCATTCCACTGGACCCATTTGTACCGTTAAACACTGTTACAGCGGGGAAAGGGAAGGGGTATCCGGGCAGATCGGTTGACAAATATTCAAGGGTTTGTTTTGCAATAGAAGTTACTTCTTTAAAATCTTGTGCCTCTGGTGGATAAATAGCTTCAACAAAATATCTTCCTTCAGAATTTCTTTTTATGGAAGTACCATCCCAAAGATGATGGTTGCTTATACCAAAAGCTATATCGGGAACAGATTCCGCTTCAAATTTCCAGGTAGAATCTTTTGTAATTACCCCGGATGAATCATAATCTTTGTTTTCAACAATTGAAAGAACCGTATCAACTGAGTGTGCTTTTTTAAACTTGTCATATATTGACTGAGACAACACTTCATCTGCATTTTGAAGCAGTCCGGTACCCCAAACCAAATAACCTTCAGGAACCTTTACAGAATATTTATAATCGCCCTGATCAGAATAAAACTCAGGATGTCCCGTGTGAGAATTCCTGTCCCAGCCTTCAAGATCATCATAAACTGCAATTTTAGGATACCATTGACCTAAAAACAGGGATGAGTCATTTTTAGCTCCCATTCGAATGCTGCTGTTTGCGGGAATGCTAAAACTCCAGTTGATGTGAATATTAATGATCTCAGCAGGATATAGCGGGTCTTTTAGCTCAACAATAAGCTGTGTTTCTGTGATTTCAAAGTCAGTATATTGATCGTTTCTTATTGTAACAGATTCAATATCCATTCCGGAATGAATATCGTCAGGGTGTACAGGGAAGTCTCTGGCATTTCCTTTCTTATAAAGATTCTGGTAAAGATGAAAAACTAATTTTTTTAATGTATCCGGACTATTGTTTTCATACCGGATTCTTTCTTCCCCGGATAATATTTGTTCTTTGGGATACACCTCCGCATTAATAGTATAAGAAGCACGGTTTTGCCAGTATTTTTCTCCGGGTTTTCCATCTTTTTGCCTGGTCCCTTTTTCGATGGCTTCATTAAATTGTTCATTAATCGGCAAATTGGTTTGACTGATTCCCGGAATAACAAAACACATAAAAATGCAAAAGAACATATACTTATAGCTAAACATATTAAAACAACTTTTGTATTTAATTAATAATATTTGATTATTTAACAATTGTGGAAGATAAAATATTTAAAATAATAGTACAAGTTGTTTTGATTTTTTTTAAACGAACAGAATTATGGTAAACAAACCCTTAATTAATAATAAATTTACAGACAGGATAGACCGGGATATCACTTCCTGGATGAGTAAGAAAGGAATTTTTCTCTTGAGATTAAGCATTGGAATCATTTTTTTCTGGTTTGGTTTCCTTAAATTCTTCCCCGGTGCAAGTCCAGCCGAAGGATTAGCAGTAAAAACAATAGAATTAATAACATTTGGGCTGCTTGAAAAAAAGGCCATCTTAATTATACTGGCATTGTGGGAAACAATTATCGGATTAGGACTTATAACTGGTTTTTTTATGCGTGAAATACTTTTGTTGCTTTTCTTACAGATGCTTGGAACTTTAACTCCTGTTATTTTCTTTCCTGAAGAAGTATTTGGGAGTATTCCTTTTACGCTTACATTAGAAGGCCAATACATTGTGAAAAATCTTGTTATAATTAGTGCTGCTATTGTACTGGGAGCAACTGTAAGGGGAGGAAAAATAAATCCGGAGCCATAAACAGAGGATAAAAAGGGAAATAGTTTAATTGTTTTCTTTAGGGGGCTTCATACTTAGTTTCAATTTCGAAAAAGGGTTGTGAAATAGATCTGTAATTTTTAAAATAGAAGACTGCTCCCCAACTATGCTTAACCTTATGATATATACGTAAAATTTTATCATTGTTAATGATTATTTCTGTTACTTTCATATTGTGATGTTCGTATTTCGTAACAGTGGTATCAAAAGGAATTTCCTCATTAGCTTTAATTAATTTCAATTCTTTCTCACTTGTGAGTGTGTCTTTTTCAAGCATTTCCTTTCTTTCGTCAATTATATTTTCATAGAATTCTTTTTTCCTAAGATCCAGGTCTTCTTCATAGGATAATTCAGGAAGATTTATATCAATGTCCTCTTCATCAACCTCTTCAGTTAATAACCTTTTGTGTTTTACTATGTCAGAATAGTTCAGCCCGGACATCTGAATGTTGGTAAATGTATTTCTGCTAAACCTGGATTCATAGTTAAATTCTCTTGAAGCAACACTAAATTTGATAACACCAAGAACAGAATTGCTATTCATTACGCTTCTGCCTGATTTAATTAGCTCCAACTTCAAAGCAACTACCTGGTTCCCTGGTTCTATGAAGTCAGGAATACTCGTATTAACTTTTATGAGCTTTGGAATAAAATCTTTCTTGTTAAATGAAATAGTAAAATTTTTATTATAGGAAAGGCTGAAAAAAAATTTACCTTTTTTATTTGTTTTGTGTACAGCCAGATCAATGCTGTCCTCAACTACTTTAATATTTACTTCTTCCAGGGGGGCTTTGTTGTGATAAATATTCCCTATAACATGCAACTCATCCTGAGAAAAAGACAAAAAAGGAATTACAAGTAAAACAAGTAAAAGATTTCCGGCACTTCTTTTCATATAGCTAATTTAAGCTAAAATATGCAATTATGTATGAATTGTCAATGATTTATCGGAGTTGTCATTAAAAAGTACTAGAAATCAGACAATTTACTTATCTTCTTAAAAATAATTATTCCTTTAAATTTGGTTTGCCTTATTTTCAAGAATGGAAATTAATTCCCGGGTAAGAATTTCCTTTTTCTCTGAGAAGTTTTGTATGTTGTTTTTTAATTGGTCAATTAATGGTTCAATTTTCTCATTGTTTAAATAATCCATTGAACTGTCAACAACAGTTAGTGCCTCAAAAGCAATTTCATAATCATGGTTTATAAATATCTCTATAAATTTTTCAGGAATCCCGGAATAGTCCAGACCATTTTTCCAACAAGATGCTACAAGCCATGATAGTTTTTCAGAATATGTATCTTCCATATTTTCGAAAGCATATTCGATATATTTTACAAACTTTTCGGATTTAGTTTTTTCAAAGATTTTATTAAGTTTCTCAAGAATATCTGAATCTTCAGTATTAACAAATAATTCTATCAAATCGGGGATAAGTATTTCCAGCTTATCTTCTTTTATCTGTTCAATAGCCTTTAAAGCATTACTTTTGTTAGTACTTTTAAGTTCTTTTTTTATCTCGTTGATTTTCTGTCTATTTTCTGCCATAATGAATTAGTTTATTTAGCTCACAAAATTAACACATTTCTAATTTCTTTGAATATTTTTGGCTTTTATAAAATTTGTTGTTATTTTAGATTTCAAAATTAATTGGGAATTTTGGTAAAGTTTAAAGAAAAATTGTATTTTTATTCCATTAATCACAAAACCTAATAAATACTTTGGTTATGAATATTAAACTACTTCGACCGGTATTTGTCCTTTTTCTTGGATTCTTACTGGCTACTTCACTAGGGTGTAAAAAAGAAAAAGATAAGGAAAAAGACTCCAAAGTTAAAGAAGATGTTATCACTGTTGATTCTGTTGATACAAAATTAGTACAGGATGTAAAAGCAGTAAAAGAGATGTTTTACTCTATGCCATCTCCCCTGGAAGTGGCTATGATATTAAAACAGGCTGGAACAGAATATAACCCGGAACTTTTAAATCCGCTTGATAACAAATCAAAATATGTTACAAACAAAAGCATGGCTTTAAATCTTGGCGTATATACTACCGATTTAAGTTATTCAAGCCTTTATGACCAGACACAAACCACAATAGATTACATTAATGGGGCGAAAAAGCTTGCTGAAGGACTCGGCTTACTTAATGCAATTAACAAAAATACAATTGAACGACTGGAAGCTAACGTGAACAACCGGGATATTATTCTCAATATTATCTCTGAAACCATAATGAATTCATCTTCCTTTTTTAAGGAAAATGACAGACAGGCAATTTCAACAATTGTTCTTGTTGGTGGTTGGATAGAAGGTTTATACATTGCCACTCATATTGTTGATGAGGATGTGACACAGGATGATATACAAAACAATGAATTAATTGCCAGAGTAGCTGACCAGAAGCTGGCATTAAATACCATCATGAAGCTTCTGGAGAAAAACAAAGAAGATGAGAATATTCAGGATATTATGGCACAGATAGAAGATCTGAAATCTGTCTATGATAAGATAGAAATAACTTCTTCCAAAGTAGTACCCGTAACAGATACACAAACAAATGTTACAACACTGAAGTCAGAGACTACCATCTCCATGACACCTGAAACATATAATAAGTTAAAGAACAAAATTGAAGTAATCAGAAGCAATTTTATATCATAAAAATATCTCATTATGAAGAAATTACTGTATACTATATCTGCCCTTGTTATTCTTTTAAGTTTACCTTTTACTGGTAACAGTCAGTGTAAACATTTTGCCAAGCAAGTATGTAAAAAAGAACTGACTCCTTATATCCATGATGGAAACTATAATGCAGCAATTCTTACAGAAGGAGAGAGTGCGGAAATGTATAAAACATTCTATGCGGGACAGAATTACCGGGTTTTTATATGCAAATCAGCTACTCTGCCCAACATACATTTTCAGGTATTGGATGTGAATCGAAATGTCCTTTATGATAACAAAAGCAATGATTTTAAGTCTAAATGGGACTTTATCCCTGAATCCAGCCAACAGTTGATTATTTCACTTAAGGTTAAAAATTCCGAAGAAAAACAGGAGGAACCTGTAAGTGGTTGTGTGGCAATTATGATTGGTATAAAAGAGAATCCATAATTAATTTTCATATTTTCTAAGAATTATAAAAAAGCCTGGATATCTCAGGCTTTTTTTATGTGATCTTTTCAGGAAGTTTTTCTTTTAAAAACCTGCCTGTATAGGAATCTGATTTCATAGAAACTGTCTCCGGTGTTCCTTCTGCAATAATAGTTCCTCCATTCTCACCACCCTCTTTTCCCAAATCAATCACCCAATCTGCACATTTAATAATTTCCATGTTGTGCTCTATAATAATAACAGTATGTCCTTTTCTTATCAGTTCATTAAATGCTTTCAACAAGTTGCTGATGTCATGATAATGCAGACCTGTGGAGGGCTCATCAAATAGAAATATTGTGTTTGCATTTTTATTATCTAAACTTATAAAATAAGCTAATTTTATTCGCTGACTCTCGCCTCCGCTCAATGTGCTTGAAGGTTGCCCAAGTTTTAAATACCCAAGACCTACAGATTGAAGAACTTTTAGTTTTTTGACAATTTTCTTATTAAAACTGTCATTGTCTGACTCAAAAAACTCAATAGCTTCATTGATCGTCATTTCAAGTACATCATAAATACTTTTTCCACTGTATTTTACTTCCAGAACTTCATCTTTAAAACGTTTGCCATTGCAGACTTCACACTTTAAAGTGACATCCGGCATAAACTGCATCTCTACCTTTATCGTTCCTTCTCCCTGGCACTCTTCACACCTTCCGCCTGCTGTGTTAAATGAAAAATGTGAAGGCTTTAAATTATTAATTTTCGCAGCCTGGCAGGAAGCAAATAGTTTTCTTATCTCGTCATAAGCTTTTATATACGTCACAGGATTTGAACGGGAAGATTTCCCTATTGGATTTTGATCGACATATTCTACGCTATGAAGAAGGTCAAGATCTCCTCTTAAATCATCATATTTCCCCGGCCTTTGCCCTGTGCTCTTATAATAACGACTTAATAAGGGGAATAAAATATTTTTAATAAGTGATGATTTCCCGGAACCACTTACACCAGTTATCAGTGTCATAATATTTAACGGAAACTTTACATCAATTCCTTTTAAATTATTCTCTCTTGCTCCGGTTATTTCAATATAATTATTCCATTTTCTCCTCTGAGCAGGTACAGAGATAAATTCAACATCAGACAAGTATTGTCCTGTATAACTTTCTCTACATTCTTTTATCTCATCCTGCGTTCCCTGAAAGACAACTTCCCCCCCCAGTCTTCCGGCATCGGGTCCAAGATCTATGATCTGATCAGCCGAGCGGATAATGTCTTCATCATGTTCTACAACAATCACTGAATTACCTATTTTTTGCAGGTGTTTCAGAACATCAATTAATTTTTCATTGTCCCTCGGATGTAAACCAATGCTTGGTTCATCAAGTATATACATTGATCCGACCAGGCTGCTGCCTAAAGAAGTGGCAAGGTTTATCCGCTGCGATTCACCTCCTGAAAGGGTAGAGGAGAGCCTGTTAAGAGTCAGATAATTCAAACCAACATTATTCAGGAAACTTAACCTGCTTTTTATTTCTGAAAGAATCCGCTCAGCTATTTGCTGGTCATGCTCATCAAGTTGTAATTCTAAAAAAAACTCATAAAGCTTATCAACAGGCATCAGAACTAGTTCAGTAAGAGATTTTCCACCAACTTTAACATATGCAGCTTCCTTCTTTAGCCTGGTTCCCTGGCATTCTGTACAGGTTGTCTTTCCCCGGTAACGTGAAAGCATAACCCTGTATTGGATTTTATACTTCTTTTTTTCAAGGTATTTAAAAAACCGGTCCAAACCATAAAAATGTTCATTTCCTCTCCATAAAAGTTCCTTTTCATCTTCTGACAGATCATAAAAAGGTTTATGTATCGGAAAATTAAACTTGTGAGCATTGGCTATAAGTAAATTTTTCCACTCTTGCATCTTTTCTCCTCTCCAGCAGGCTATTGCGTCTTCATAAATAGAAAGGCGCTTATCAGGAACTACAAGATCTTCGTCGATTCCTATTATTTTTCCGTATCCTTCGCATTTTGGACAAGCTCCCAGGGGATTATTGAAACTGAACATGTGAACACTTGGTTCTTCAAACTCAATTCCATCTGCCTCAAATTTATTGGAGAAAGTTTTTACCTTGTCAGGATTATCAGCGGAACGGACGATACAAGTTCCATAACCTTCCGAAAATGCAATCTCCGCGGAGTCAGCATACCGGGCTCTTGAATCTTCAGTATCCTTAATTTTTAATCGGTCGATAACTATATTTACATCATCTACAGGTTTTATATTAAAATTCGCAGACGAAAGATCCTTGGTTTTCCATATCTTATTGTTGATCTCAACACGTGTAATACCCTCGTATTCCCATAACTGAAGATGTTCTTCAAGGGTGGCTTTTTTGTTTTTTAAGGGAGCAAGCAACAAAACCTTTTCATTTTCAGGCAAAGAAACCAAAAAATCAACTACATCAGTGATGGTATCCTTTTTGACCATTTTACCCGATTTTGGCGAATATGTTTTACCAATCCTTGCATATAACAATTTTAGATAATCATAGATCTCAGTTGATGTTCCTACAGTAGAACGCGGATTTCTTGTGTTTACCTTTTGTTCTATTGCTATTGCAGGTGGAAGTCCGTGAATATAATCAACATCAGGTTTTTCTATTCGTCCTAAAAACTGGCGGGCATAAGATGACAAACTTTCAACATATCTGCGCTGTCCTTCTGCATAAAGCGTATCAAATGCCAACGATGATTTTCCTGAACCGGAAACCCCGGTAACAACAATAAATTTATCCCTGGGAAGGCTCAGATCTATATTTTTTAAATTATGAACTTTCGCTCCATCTATTATAATATGAGAATTATCTTTGTTTTGGTTTGGCATAAAAATTGAAATTTATATAACGACTCAAAATTAGAAATGTTTTTTTAATTTTGATATTTGAAAATTTTTTATTTATTTGCAATTAATATTTAAAAAACACTAAAAAGGAGGATTGCTTATAGAAACACTATTACCCTGAACCAAATCTAAGGAGGTTTACTGTGGTAACAAAAGAATATAGTGATCAGGAACTCGTTCGTCAATATTTGAACGGTGAGCAATCTAGTATAGAAAAACTCATCCGCAAATACAAGGACAAGGTGTATACTTATATTTTGCTTATGGTTAAAAACGAACACCTTGCCCAGGATATTTTCCAGGAAACATTTATTAAAGTAATTAAATCCCTGCACAAAGGTAAGTACCAGGAAAGCGGGAAATTTGTTTCATGGGTGATACGAATTGCCCACAACTTAATAATTGACCATTTCAGGAAGAATAAACAAACAAGGTTTTACTCTAATGATGATTATGAAATGGATATCTTTAATTCTAAAAAGTTTTCTGATAAAACCATTGAAGATGATATTGTTAAGGATCAAATTGTGAATGATGTCAAAAAGCTAATTGAATATCTACCTGAAGAACAAAAAGAAGTGGTACTGCTAAGACATTACGGAGGGTTAAGCTTTAAAGAAATTGCTGAACAAACTGGTGTTAGTATCAATACTGCATTGGGTAGAATGAGATATGCCCTGATAAATCTGAGAAAACTTATAGATGACAAAAATCTGAATCTTAATGTTATCTGATTTAAATTTTATCATTTAACAAATATAAGTTAAACTATAAATGTAAATATTTTCAAGCCCCGGTTTTTTCTAATCGGGGCTTAAGAATTACGGAGTATTAAGCCTTCTCTTATATCCGGCTTATATATTAACATGAATACATATCACCGTTTGTTAAAATTTGTTAATTTTTATAACAATAATTATTTCATTAAGCACGTTTTGAGAACAATCAATACGATAAAAAATGTGCTTATGAAACACACCTCTACACATCAGTTCTCCGGTGAGGACGCCTTATCTCTAAATTACAATCCCGAAAAGGATGAATTTAAAGATATAGATGAATTTTCTGCTATCTTTCATGGTTTAGACGACTGTTTTGAAGTGGATGATTCAATAACAAAAAAAATCATGGAATTTGCGAAAAGTTATCCTCAGGCAGGGAACTAAAATAACAAAGGGTCTTCTAAAGGCCCTTTTTTATTTTTCATTTATGAGATTAATGGTGTGACAAGCAACTATCCCTGCTGTTTCTGTTCTTAGCCTGCTTTCACCCAGGCTTACAGGTTGAAAAGAATTATTTAATGCCAGCTCTTTTTCTTCTTCGCTGTAATCTCCTTCAGGCCCGATTAGTATTGTTGCGTTTTTTCCTTTAATATATAGATTTTTTAAATGAGTTTTCTTTTGCTCATCACAAATAGCTATAAATTTCTTTCCCTGGATATTTTTACCTATAAAATCATTGAAATTAACTAACCCGTTAATTTTAGGTAAATAAGCTTTCATTGATTGTTTTAATGCGGCTATAACCACTCTTTGAAAACGATCTTGTTTGATATTACTTCTTTCTGAAAACCTGCAATTTATAAAAGTAAATTCATCTATACCTATTTCTGTGCACTTTTCAAGAAACCACTCAGTGCGTTTTATATTTTTTGTGGGAGCAATGGCCAGATGCAAATAGAATTCTTTTTTACCATATTCAGAAAACGACTCAAGAACCTGGACTTCACATTTTTTGGGATCCGGTATAGTAATTTGCGTTTTGTACAAATTGCCTTTTCCATCAGTCAGGTATACAACATCGCCTTTTTTAAGTCTTAATACTTTTATGCAATGCTTTGATTCCTCAAAGGATAAGATATATTTGTCAGATTCTAAACCCGGAATGTAAAATAATTGCATAAGAATTCACTATTTTTGGCAAATTTACAGATTGTTGGATGAAAAAACAACGGAATGAAACGAATTGGGCTACTATCAGATACTCACGGATATATTGATCAAAGAACTCTTGAATTCTTCAATTCAGTTGATGAAATTTGGCATGCAGGAGATATTGGATCAATGAAAATTGCAGAGCAACTTAAGAATATAAAACCACTGAGAGCAGTCTATGGAAATATTGATGATACCTCAATCAGAAATACATATCCGGAAAAATTGTTTTTTACAGTAGAACAATGTAATATATTTATGACACATATTGGCGGATACCCGGGCAAATACAGTTCCGGTATTTTATCTGAACTGAAAGAAAAAAAGCCGGACCTGTTTATTTGCGGACATTCTCACATATTAAAAGTTCAGTATGATCCAAAATTGAAAATAATGCATTTAAATCCCGGGGCAGCTGGCAGGCAGGGGTTTCACCTGGTACGCACAGCACTTAAATTTAATATCAATAAGAACAAAATAGAGGAATTGGAAGTTTTTGAAATTGATCCTCGCAAAAAATCTGGTGTATGAAACAAACAATGATAGCGAAAACTTTTTACGGCCTGGAAAATGTACTGGCCAGTGAACTTGAAAACATCGGTGCCGATAACATTCAGATCCTTAATCGTGCTGTTGAGTTTGATGGAGATAAGGAACTATTATACAAAGCAAATCTCTATTTGAGGACAGCTTTAAGAATAATAGTCCCGGTATTTAAATTCAGAGCTCAAAATTATGACGAACTATATGAATCTGCATTGCAGTTAAACTGGAATAAAATACTCACCCCGGAAGATACTTTCTTTATTGATGCAGTGGTCTTCTCAAAGCTTTTTACTCATTCTCATTATGCTGCTCTCCGGTTAAAGGATGCTATAGCAGATCGTTTTTTTAAGAAATTTAACAAAAGACCTTCAGTTAGTAAAGAAAGTCCGGATTATGTTTTTAATTTGCATATTACCAATAATCAATGTACTATTTCTCTTGACAGCTCAGGAGAATCCTTGCATAAACGCGGATACAAACTCAAAAATGTAAAAGCTCCTCTGAATGAAGTACTCGCTGCCGGACTAATAAAACTATCAGGGTGGGATAAAATGCAAACATTAATTGACCCTATGTGTGGATCAGGGACTATACCCATTGAAGCAAATTTAATCAGCAATAAAATCCCCCCGGGAATTTTCAGAAAAGAATTTGGTTTTCAAAAATGGCATACGTTTGATCAGGATCTTTGGAAAAAAATAGTGCGCAAGACTAATAAAGAGGTTTATACTTCAACAAAAATCATTGGGAGAGATGTATCCGAAAAAGCAGTTGATATTTCTAAAATAAACGCTGAAAATGCTTTTAATAAACAAAACATTGATTTTGCTGTTCAATCTTTGGAGCTTTTTAACCCTCCTGAAAATTATAATGGGATGGTTATTATGAATCCTCCTTATGATAAAAAGATGAAAAAAAGGGATATTGAATTGTTTTATAAAGAAATAGGAGATGTATTGAAGAAAAAATATGAAGGCTACATGGTTTGGGTATTCAGTTATAATAAAGAGGCTATGAAACAAATTGGTCTGCGGCCAACAGAAAAGCACACATTATACAATGGACCATTGAAATGCAGTTTTTATTGTTATCCTATTTTTAGAGGTAGTTTACGCCAAAGAAAACTTGTTTAACTTTAATTTTGTGTGTATATTTAACCTTTAGTTATTCAAAAATATGGTTAAGAATAAATTTATTGCCAATAAATTTTTATTTTTGTTTGAGGTCATCACACACAAAAAGGCATTAATATTTCAAGTTATATGAATTTTAGTGTAAACGACTGTTATACTCAGATGAATCTTGGAGATGTAATCCTCGCATACAAAGGGAATATATCTTCCGATTTAATCACCAATGTGCTTGAAGTGATTGATGCCAAACTTGAAGACCTGGTTATTAAAAAAAGCATTAAGAAAAAACTCTACAACGTTTTGGTAGAGAGTCTTCAAAATTTGTATCATCATATCGACGACCTGCCTGATTCCTATAACGGAACTTTCGATGTTCATTTTGGGATATTCGTCATTTCCCGCGTTGATGATTATTATAAGGTATCTACCGGGAACTTTATAAGGAACAATAAAGTTGAAAAACTGAAGGAAAGGCTGGATGAAATAAAATCAATGAATAAAGATGAACTTAAAGAACTTTATAAATATATCTTAAACAACCAGGAATTTTCTAAAAAAGGTGGTGGTGGTTTAGGCTTAATAGACATGGCTAAAAGAACAAATGGACGAATTGAATATAATTTTAGAAAATATAACGAAGATTTTTCTTTTTTTAATTTGGATGTATACGTTTAACATAGAAAACAAAATATAAGTAATATGGAATCTATATCTATCGAAGGAACTTCAAAAACCCCAACTGTAAAATTAAATCCGGATACCGGAGTCATTGAGATAAAAGGAAGGTCTATTCCTGAAAACTCAATAGAATTTTACCGACCATTGGTTGACTGGCTTGATGAATATGCCAAAAAGCCCCAGAAAAAAACCACGGTGAATGTACAACTGGAATACTTTAACACAAGTTCTTCCAAATGTATTCTTGATATTTTCAAAAAACTGGAAACCCTGAAAAAAGCAAGGAACGAAGTCATCATTAATTGGTATTATGAAGAGGATGATGAGGATATGCTTGAAGCAGGCGAAGATTACGAATCAATTATCCGGGTACCATTCAAAATGATTGAGATCGTTGAATAGATAAATTTTATTTGATTGCTTTCTTCTTTCGAATGTATTGTTTGTTTTCCAAATATGAAAGAGCCTTCTTTAATAACCTGAAGTACAAGATTCCGTAGAAAATCAGGCATACAAACCATATTACTATTACATTCACAGTAAAAGTATCATAGAAAACACCAAAAATTTGCTTCCTGGGCGCATAAAAATGCGCCTTTAAAAATTTTGATTCCGGATCGTTAAAAATTGGATCTATCTTTTGAATTAACTCACCTTTATATTCAATTATTCTATTAATTTCATTGGAGTTTGTTACAAAGTCTTCAAGTTTTTCATTATGATGGTTTCTTTTTCTTCTCAGGAATTCCTTCCTTTTTTCCGGCGTCGATTGAAATTTTGAGATTAATTCATCTTTTTTACTGTTTGCTTTGTTATAAAGCTTAATATAGTATCTTCTCAAAAGGGTTAAATAATTGTCCAATTCTTTAAACAACTCTTCATTAGCTTGCTGTGCATTTAACTTGTCAAGATGTTTGAAGCTAATGATTTCTCCAGAATGAGTCGTTAGCTCATCTTTTATCTCATTTCTAATTAATTCGAAATTATAAACAACTTCCTTCTTTTTTTCCTTATCATTAAGATTTCGTTTGCAGAATGAAATTTTATTTTGCAGGGTGGGTATCCAGTAGTTTTTCTTAAAATCTGCTTTACTCATTGCCTTATCATACATGTAGAAATCTTCTTCATATTCATTAGTTTTAAATTCATATACAGCTAAGGCCTCGTAAGCCCATCTTGCTGTCATTATTTCACCATAAAATGGAATACTTTTAGGATTTGAGATATTTGGATTCAGTTTCTCGTACTGCACGATAATCCCGCTTAGAATAAGTTGAGGTATGATAAGGAAAGGAATAAGTATATATATTGTTATGGCTGTTTTAAAACTGTCAGAAATAATAAGGCCCATTAAATTTGAAGAACACCAGATGCTAAACAAAACAAGCCAGTATTGGAAATACATTCCCTTTATTTCCATTATTGAATTCCCAACTATCACAAACAACAGTGCCTGAAGTGCTGACAAAGTAAACAAAACAGCTATCTTTGAGAAAAGATAACTATTCCAGCTTAAATTGAGGAAAGACTCGCGCTTTAATATTTTCCTGTCTTTGATAATTTCTTCTGCACTTACTGTTAATCCAATAAACAAGGCAACAATAACTGACATAAAAATATATACCGGAAGATTGCTGTTTTCAGCAAGGGTATAGCCATATTCGCTGTTAATATTGTAATATTTAACGATATAGGAGAGAATAAATGCCAACAATGGAGCTTCCAGGAAATTAATAAATAAATATTGTGTATTGGCAAGTTTTGATAATACGTCGCGTGTGGTAAAGATTAAAAACTGACGAATTTTATTGGGTGTTTTGAAATGTATTTTGGGTAATTCCTTTGCTGTTTTAAGGTTACCCTGCTGCTTTTTGATGGAGGAATTATCAAATTTATACTTCCATTCCCTTGGTGATATCTTTCTGTTATTGGTAAAATTACCATATTCATCAAGTACCTTGGTCTCAATAATATTAAACAATTGTTCGGGGTTAACATTACCACAAACAGGACACTCACTCTCATTCCAGTTTGCATGCTGAATACTTGATTTAAAATAAATAAGTGATTCTACAGGCTCTCCTTCGTATATCAGATAGCCCCCCTGGTCGAGTAAAAGGAGTTTATCAAACATTTTAAAGATATCAGAGGAGGGTTGATGTATAACAGCAAAAACCAGTTTGCCTTTTAAGGTTAGTTCTTTCAGCAGGTCAAGAATATTTTCCGAATCACGGGAAGACAAACCACTGGTTGGTTCATCAAGGAAAAGGACTGCCGGTTCCCGGATAAGTTCAAGAGCAATGTTAAGTCTTTTCCGCTGCCCTCCGCTTATTTTCTTATTAAGCGGACTTCCTACTACCATATTTTTTATATCATACAAACCAAGGTCTTCCAGTGTATTATTTACAGTGCTTTCCAGTTCTTCTTTAGTATAGTTTGCAAAACATAATTTGGCATTGTAATAAAGATTCTGGAAAACAGTCAGTTCCTCTATAAGGAGATCATCCTGAGACACATAACCAATCAGCCCTTCAATTTTTTCCTTGTCTTTATGGATATTGATACCATTAATAAGAATCTCTCCGTCTGTTGGTTTGTAACTTCCATTCAATACATTAAGCAGTGTGGATTTACCAGCACCGCTGGCACCCATTATTCCAACCATTTTCCCTGATTCCTCACTGAAACTCATGGGATGAATGCCAATATCGCCACTATGAAATTGATAATGTATATTGTTTGCCTGAAATGTAATACGCGAACCGATGCGGTCTATATTGAACCTGCTGATGATATCACCATAATATATTGACCGGATTTTTGAACTTCTTATGGAAGCTCCTACATTCAAGACATATACCTTATCTTGTTCGAGTAGCTGGCCGTTAAGATAAATCTCACTTTTCCCAATATAACGTGCAAAATACATGGAGGTAGACTGAACCTCTATAATTCTTAGTTCTCCATCCAGGTTTGGTGAATATATATGCTTGATCTCCGGGTCTGAAAATTCTTTGTTATTATCAATAATCAGCATCTCTTTCGCGGGTGTAAGCTCCTCGAAAGGTTTTAATACAAACTCTTTTATTAATTCAAATTCTTCCTGGGGAATATTAAAGGTGTCTGCAACTGTAGTAACAAAGGCCATCTCTTGCTCAGTAACTTCACCACCAGATTTAATGAATTCAAGCAACCTGAAGAGGACGACATTTTTTTGTTTTTGGGTAAGCTCTTCATTGATTTCTGTACAAATCTTAAGAACTCTAACTGAACTTGAGGAAGTTCTTTTCTTTCTTTTGCTTTTTTCTTTTAACTTCTCAAGGTGTATGGCATAATATTCGTCAAATACATCAAGATACTGCTGGGCAGCTTCTTTGTTTATCTGCCGGTTTAAAAAATATTCAACTATCTTCCTTCTTTCGCCGGCGCTACTTGTAGGGTGAGCAATAATTGCGAAAAGTTGCATTAAAGCTTTTAATATTGGCTCACTCATTTGCTTTTTTTGTTAAGGGTTATTACTATTTTCCTTTTTTTTGAAGCCAATCAGCAATTTAACCGGTTTTTCTATCTTTTTTTCAGCTTCAACCTCCAGAACAATAACGCATTCTATAGTTGAACTAAAAGCCAGATTCCAAAACGGAATGTAATTATATTTAATATTCGAATATAAAAGATTTTTTTCAGTATCGAAAACATTTATAATCAGATTATATTCTTTTATATCACTGCATGCAATAATTCGGTATTGGTTTCCTCCATAGAAAGTAGTATGGAATTTTGCTTTATTATTTGCATTAAAGTTAGCCATATACTCCTGTCCATCAGACACATAACCATCTTTCAGGAGGTTGATGCAATTATCCATTGAGTTATCCCATTTTTCCTGCGCATTTACTCCTGAACCCAGAACAAAAAATAAGACGAATAATAGTTGTAAATATTTAATCATTAACTTATTATTTTATTTCTTATATTTTCAATTTTCTTGGCAATATTACGCAAATGATATTCTGAAAGAACCACATTTGACTTGCTTTTTATTACTGTTAAATTTTTATCGGGATAAACTTCTGGTTCATTGTAATAATAATTATATATAATTCCATCATAAGCATAAGCAAGATCTACAAGCGAATCAATAAGTTGGGTATAATTTTCTGAATCATAGTAATAAGAAGAAAGGAGTTCTATCAGATTATTTAAAGGTTGTTTCTGCTCTCCCAAACGGTTTATTAATTGTCTTTTCGGCTTGTTTTTAATTGTTTTTGATAAAATATACAGGCTTTCAATCCAGCCTCCGGCAATTATCAAAGCACCCATTTCTTTCCTGTTGTTCTTTTTGAGATACGAATCGAAAAGGCGATAGGTATTTGTTAAAAAGAAAAGCAAAGAGTCCTGTTGAGTAATCTTATTTTCGATTTCTTTCATTTGTTCTGGAGAAAGAGCCTGATGCAAACCTAGCTCCTCAGATAATTTTTTTATCACATTAAAATAAGAAATTGTTGTTGTGCTTTGGTCATAAATTGTTAAATAACCCAGATCCGTTCCATAGACTCCAATATTTAAGGCCTGCTTAAAATTGGTTGTGTAATTTTTATAGTTCTCTTTTGGATTAAGCAATTCTTCATTAAAACGAATATCGTTTTCCTTGATGGTATATGTAGCCTGATACGGAGAGGGCATTGTAAAAAGAGTTTCATTATACTTTAAAAGTACAGATGATTTTTCTATATTTTTATCTGGAATAGTTGATTTTTGCTTATTGTCTTTTTGCTCCTTTTTACAGGAGAGCAAAGTAATCATTGAGATAATTAATGTAAAAATGAAAAGCTTTTCTGCCACTTTATTCATTGACCATAAATATTTATCTGCTAATTAAAAAAAAATACTTGAATATTCAAAGATTATAGCTCATTCAAATTTAAATTACATTATTTTTTTAAGATTTAACCTGAAAATAATAAAAGTTGAAATTGCGGTCATCGCCCAGATAAACGCGGTTTGCCACTCCTGAAACAAAGCCTTTCCGGTGAAAAATAAAACAGAATAGGTAAAAATAATTGATGAGATCCACGCAATTAATAAGTAGGGCAGGGTTTTGTTTTTCCTGGCCACTGTTTTCTTATCAATATTCCAGATTCCGGGTGGTTGAACACGTTTATAAAAGGTTTTTAAAGTTTTTGTTTTGGTTGGATTTGTCATAAATGTTACTGCTAACCAGCTAATTGTGGTTATTCCTACAGTAATAAAAAAGCTGTCTGGAAATTGAATATTAAGTCCCAGTTTAACAACTCCGAAAACTATAAAAGGAACAATTGTAGCAGTAATTTCACTCCAGGCATTAATTCTCTGCCAGTACCATCTTAAAATCAAGACGAGTCCTAAACCAGCTCCGCATTCCAGCAAAAATTTCCAAACCTGGGTTATAGATTCAACGATTGTTGTTATGTACAATGAAAGAAACATAATCAGAATTGTCACAACTCTTCCGGCAAGAACATAATGTTTTTCTTTATTTTTTTGTTCTTTCTTGTATAGAAATCTTTTATAAAGGTCATTAACAATAAAACTGGCACCCCAATTCAGTTGAGTTGATATTGTGCTCATGTATGCAGCCAACATGGCCACCAACAAAAGGCCGGTCAGCCCGGGGGGAAGGAAATCCCTGATAGCCATTGCATAACCTAACCGTTCTTCGCCGGCCCCAAGTCCCGGATACAACACAATAGTGGCCAGAGCCACAAGTATCCAGGGCCATGGTCTTACCGCATAGTGAGTAACCTGGAAGAATAAGGTAGCCCACGTGGCATGTTTTTCATTTTTTGTACTCATCATTCTCTGAGC
Source organism: uncultured Bacteroidales bacterium (assembly GCA_964461045.1). Classification (GTDB taxonomy): domain Bacteria; phylum Bacteroidota; class Bacteroidia; order Bacteroidales; family UBA12077; genus JAGXLC01. Next base: position 96,214 of record CAYWSJ010000001.1, read on the forward strand.
CACATAGCCTCCTCCTCCGGGTTCTGCTCCAGGATACCAACTTGCCCACCACTGCACTCCGATATAAGCCAGAAAAGCACCAAGGCTTATGGTTAGGGTGGAGGCAACGTCTGAAGCGCTGTCCCCAATCTTAGGAAAAAAGTCAAAGGCCCAGGCAGGAACCTGCGCTTTTAATCCTTCAATGCCACCTATCTGATCGCTCGAAAGCACAATTACAGCAAGAACAATCGAACCAGCCATGGCAATAACAAACTGAATAGCATCGGTAATGGCAACTCCTAAAAGCCCTGATAAGGTAGAATAAAATGAAGCAATCACCATGGCTCCTGCAACAAACCATATAATCTGGTTGTCAGGTATATCAAAGAAAACCTGAAGAATGGTAATTAGGGCAAGATTTACCCAGCTAATAATCAAAGTATTCAGAAAAAGACCGAGGTAAATCGATTTAAAGCCTCTTAAAAAGGCTGCAGATTTTCCACTATATCTGAATTCTATAAATTCAAGCTCAGTGAGTACATTGGCTCTTCTCCAAAGATTTGCAAAGAAAAAAGTGGTCAGCATACCACCTATCAACATGTTCCACCACAACCAGTTTCCTGAGATACCATGATTATTTACCATTTCAGTGACAGCCAGAGGAGTGTCTGCAGCAAAGGTTGTTGCAACCATTGATATTCCCGCAATGTACCAGGGAAGTTTTCGTCCTCCCAGAAAGAAATCAGTTAGACTTTTACCCGCAGTGTTTTTATACCTAAAGCCTATATAAATGGCTATTCCTATATAAATCAATATTAAAACCCAGTCAATTATTTTTAATTCCATGGAGCAAGTTTATTATTTATAATTTGTCCTAAGATTTTATTGAATTTTGTTTAAGTTTACCATCTAAAATAGTCCAAAACTAATGTTTTCTTGAGTTTATCACACAAAAAATTATAGAATTATGAAAAAATTATTTCCTCTTTTTATTCTTTTGAGTTTTTTATGCACAACATTTATCTCTGCACAAGAGAAAGAATTAACGATTAAAGATGCCGTCATAGGCCAGTACAGAGATCTGTATCCGGAATATATTTCGCAGCTAGCGTGGATACCTCAGTCAAATAATTACACTTTTGTAGAGGATACGCTTCTAATGAAAAGCAATGTAAAAAGTGATGAGGATGAAATTTTACTGGATTTAAAATCACTTAATGCGCTGTTGGGAGATGAATATAAAAACATTAACTATTTCCCCCGAATTCAATGGTTGTCTTCTGAAGTATTTCAGATTAGAGTAAAAAACAATTTTTTCCGTATTAATCCATTCAAAGAAAAACTCGTAAAAAGGACAGCAATTCCTGCAAATGCAGAAAACATAGAATTCTCAGGCTCCTATGAACAATTCGCTTATACTGTAAACAACAATTTGTTTTTGTTTAACGGACATAAACATATTCAAATAACAAATGAAGAAAACAAAGAGATTATCAGCGGACAGGAAGTTCACAGAAGAGAATTCGGTATTAATAAAGGCATATTCTGGTCACCAGATGAAAAACAAATAGCTTTTTATCGTAAAGATGAAACAATGGTTACAGATTATCCGCTGGTGGATATTACCACAAGAGTGGCCAGTCTGAACAACATAAAATACCCAATGGCCGGAATGAAAAGCCATCATGTAAAAATAGGTATATATAGCATTGAGAAGGATAAAACCACTTTTTTGAACACAGGCGAACCCAAAGAAAAATACCTGACAAATGTCGAATGGGGACCCAATAGTAAGAAAATATATCTTGCTGAATTAAACAGGGACCAGGACCATATGAAACTGCAAAAATTCAATGCTTCTTCAGGAAATCTTGATAAAACATTGTTCGAAGAGAAACATCCTAAATATGTAGAACCGTTACATCCTGTAAAGTTTATCCCAAACTCAGATAATCAATTTATCTGGCAAAGCAGAAGAGATGGATATAATCATCTTTATCTTTACAATACAGAAGGTGATCTGATAAAACAATTAACAGAAGGAGAGTGGGAAGTTACCCGGTTTCTGGGTTTTGGCAAAAAAAACCAATCTGTATTTTTTACTTCTACAAAAGAAAGCCCGCTTGAAAGACATGCTTATAAAGCTGATATTAAAAATGGTAATTTGCTGAAGCTAACATCAGAAGCGGGTATGCACAGGATTAAAATGAATTCGGACGGCGAATATTTTATTAATAATTATTCATCACAGGAAGTGCCCAGAAAAATTAGTATCCTTGATAACCGGGGAAAAGAAACAAAACATCTGTTAACTGCAGAAAACCCACTTAAAGATTATAACCTGGGAGAGATTACCATTTCAAAAACAAAAGCAGATGATGGTACAGATCTTTATTATCGACTGATTAAGCCTTCAGATTTTGATCCTGAAAAAAAATACCCTGCCATTATATATGTCTATGGTGGCCCTCATGCACAACTTGTAACTAATTCCTGGCTGGGAAGCGCGCGCATGTGGCAGCTTTACATGGCACAAAAGGGATATGTGATGCTTACATTGGATAACAGAGGTTCTGCAAACCGTGGACTTAAATTTGAAAATGTAATACACAGAAATCTCGGAGTGAAAGAATTGGATGATCAAATGAAAGGTATGGAGCTGCTGAAAGAATCAGGTTATGTTGACACAGATAGAATTGGCGTTCATGGATGGAGCTATGGCGGATTTATGACCACTTCAATGATGCTGAAAAAACCTGGGGCATTTAAAGTTGGTGTAGCGGGCGGTCCGGTTATCGACTGGAAATACTATGAAATAATGTATGGTGAAAGATACATGGATACGCCACAGATAAACCCGGATGGTTACAAAAATGCTAACCTGAAAAATTATGTAACCAATCTGGATGGAAAACTAATGCTTATTAACGGAGCAATCGATGATGTAGTTGTCTGGCAGCACAGTCTTAGCTTTATCAGGGAATGCGTTAAAAATAATGTCCAGGTAGATTATTTTGTATATCCAGGACACCCACACAATGTCAGAGGTCGCGACAGAATTCATCTGATGGAAAAAGTAACACAATATTTTGAAGACTACTTATAGTTATCATAATCTTATCATTCAAACTGCCGCCGGATACTAATTTTCGGCGGTTTTTTTGTTTATACCAAAGAATTATTAACAACAAATAAATAATTATCGGTTAACGAAAGGGATTGTTTTTAGTAAGAGATGAATTCCTTCGTAAATGAGTTTAAGTTTTAATTACCATAATTAATTCATAATAATATTTACCTTAACGAAATTTAATGATTATTTTATAGCAATATTGATATTGAAATTTTATCTTTACTAAAACTTTTTATAAATGGTTATGCCCTAACTCTGGTTATCTTACACATTTATACATGCATTAAAAATTTAGGGTCAATACCGCACAAAAACTATTAATTGAAGTATGAAATGGTATTATAAAATATTTTTGTTGTTGATTTTTCTTGTGGCTGCCTGTATAAAGGAAGAAAATCCCTCCATCAAACGTGGAGTATGGTCTGGTAACAATCCGCTGAGCATCCCTTACAGAAAACGGATAAATGAATTTGAATCAGGCAACAAGGTGGAAAATGGATCATTTGAGGAAGGAAGATACTTTAAAAACAATTACAACACCTTTGAAATAAGTGGATGGAAGGAAATGCAAGGAGGAATTGATTGGGTGGATAAGAAGAGAGGAATTTATGATAAAAATGAAATATACAGCGGAAGTAAGGCACTGAAGCTGGAAAAAAAATCCATCGATGAAACTGAAAATGAACACATCGGGATCTTAAGTGATTTTATAAAAGTAATTCCCGGAAAGTATGATCTTAGTTACAGGATAAAACTTGAGAATATTAATCCAGCAAAACAGCGTTTGGGTGCAAGGTTGATGGAGACAATTAATGTCAGAGTTTATTTCTACGATAAGAATAAAATACGAATTAGTGGTAACACTGTTAATCCCATTACCGGGTTCGAATTTGATAATGAATTTAAAGCATTCCCTTTTTCAGCCTTCTGGCAGATAGATTCAATGGACTGGATAAAGGCTAAAGGCATCTCATACAAATTTCCATTTCCCGATGGCATAATTCCTGATGAAACGAGATATGTAAGACTCTATTTCGGGTTGAATGGTACAGGTACAATGTGGCTGGACGATGTGTGTTTTAAATATAGCAGAGATAATTTTTCAATAAAAGAAAAAGCAGAACCTTTTTTTAATAAGAAACCTGATAAAGTAGATCTGCTTGTTCCTATGCCACAACATGTGGATAAGAAATCATTTGTAGATCTGGCAGAACACAATGAAAATTCTAAAATTGCAATTATCACCCCCATAAATCCGGATAAAAAAATACTTGAAACAGCAAATAGGTTAAAAGATACAATTACCTCTGCTTGTGGTAAAGGAAATGCCGACGTTTCTATACTCCCCGGAGATTACTCATATCCTGTTTCTGAAAATTCAATAATATTTTCATTAGGAACGAATAATTTGTCTGATAGACATAAAGATTCTCTACCTTATGAAAATTTGAAAAACCATCAGCAAAGCTATTTTATTAAAAACCTTATTATCAGTGATAAATCTTTTGTTTTCCTGGATGGAGATAGTCAAGAAAGTCTGTATTACAGCCTTCAAACATTAATTCACCTTTTTGATTCTCAGAAACATGGGTTTTACAGGGCCGATATAATTGATTATCCGGATTTTGTTCACAGAGCTTTGATCTCCAGTACATCAAAAATTAATCCGGAACATAATAAAGTTATAAGTGACTTGCGATTGACCCATATTTTTTATGAAACTGACAGCCTGAGCAACTTAAATTTTTCAAATACATTGGATAAATTAAGACAAATTGCTCTGAATGATTTTCTTCAGCCAGGTATATGTTTCAAACTTTATGACAAAGAAAATTTAAAGTCACATTTGAAGGGTGACGAAACTCAAATTAAAACCTTAAAAAGCAAGATAAAAAAAGCTGATAAGGAAAATATTAAAAATGTGCTGATTCGGGCTGATTTAAAAAGTTTTCCCTGTAACTTCTCCTTTAGAAACAATGAAAATTCATTAAAATACAGGAACCTACTGGATTTACATTCTGAAATGTTGAAAGATATTGAACAAAATACTTCTCAGAAAATGGAAATAAATTTTATTCCTACATGGAGTAATTCACAATGTATAAGAAAAAGCCAGGGAAGGGGAGAACTTTATCTTTCCGAACTCAGTAAAAAAACCTCTCAAAAAACATGTTTTGGCTGGAAAGGTCCTGATGAGTCCTTTTATCAAATGGATGAAGTTGAAATAAATTATATCAGTCAAATGCTATCAAAGTTTCCGTTCTTTTTTGCAGAAACTATTAATCCTCAATCTCAGAACACTTTTGGAAATGATTTTATTCAGGCATTCCCGGGAAAGGCCAGAAACTGCAGCATGTTTAATCATTTTAATCTAAAACTCCCCGATGACCTTGAAGAATCATTAAAGAACCAACTATTTCTAATATCACATCACTTTAACAATCTGTTTGAAGAAATCAGATTGTCTACATATTCTGATTATTTATGGAATTCAGATTACTACGATCCCGAAGAAAGTTTGTTCAGGATTTTGATAAACCAGTATGGGCAGCAAAATGCCATTAACCTGATAAAGTTTAATGATTTAATTTATGCCGTTTATGAGATGCATCTGAAATCCCAAATGATAGAAAATAATAAGAAGTTTATGCGTTCAGCAAATGATTATATGAGCCAACTGACTAATGTTTATAATCAATTAAAAAGCAACCTTCAAAATGAAATGGTTCAAAATGCCCTGGATGAACTAAAAAAAAGGACTGATCAATTTTACCAAGACACAGGAAAATAAGAATTGTTGAAAAAACGTTAGAAAGGTTTGTTTTTATTTTCATGTAGATTTCAAAATAATAGTTAGCTTTGCACCGAATAAGAAATTGATTTATGGAGGAAGATTTTAATCAGCAAGGATTTGAAAGTGATCCTGATAACTTGATAGAAAAATATGAATCAATGGTTAAGAGTGGTGATTCATTTTATTTCGATGTAGATGATTTTGAGCAGATTGTGGATTATTACATGTTTTTGAATCACACTGGCAAAGCAATTAACGCTGTTAATTATGCTTTTAAAATACATCCATATGCACATAGCCTTCAGATAAAAAAAGCCCAGGTACTTCTGAAAAATAAGAATCCACAAAGGGCAATTGCTGTGTTAAATGATATTGAATTGTTTGAGTCTTCTAATACTGAGTTTCATTTAACAAAGGGACATGCTAAGTTATTAATGGGAAAAATTGATGCAGCCAGAAGAGATTACAGCAAAGCACTCTCTTATGTCGTTGAAAATGATGAAAAGGTGGATTTTTTACATTTGATTGCTCAAAATCTGCAGTTTTCAGATCATTACTCAATTGCTGCCGAATATATTAAAGAAGCACTTCGTCTGTCCCCGGATAATTTAATCCTGTTATATGATCTTGGCTATACTTACGACATGATGGGGGAAACAGGAAAAAGCCTCCACACATTTAAAAAATATATCGATTTAGAACCGTTTGCAGATCATGTATGGTTTTATCTGGGTAAGATCTACAAACGCGAAGGAAACACTACAGAGGCTATTAACGCTTATGAATATACAATTGCCATTAACCAGGATTTTTCAGAGGCTATTTATGAAATTGCCAGGTTATATGAAATGAACAACCAATTTGAAAAAGCCTTAATGCACTACAATGAATACCTTGAACTTGAAGACGAATCTACTGAAGTGTTAATACCCAAGGGGAAATGCCAGGTATCTCTGGATAAATTAAATCAGGCTATTAAAACCTTCAGGAAAGTACTAAAAATAGATGCCTACAATGCAGAGGCACACTATCTGATTGCTATTTCATTCTATAAAATGGGTAAATTGGATGATGCTACCTTTTATTCGAAAAGAGCAATTTTAATGGATGATGAAAATCATGAATACTGGGCGCTGAATGGAAAAATAAATGCAAATCTAAATAAAAGAAAAGAATCTATTAATGCCTATGTCATCGCCTCTAAGCTAAAACCTCGTTTTTTGTCTTACTGGATATACCTGACTGATGAATTAATAAAAGATTACCAGTTTTTCAGAGCAAAGGATGAACTTACCAATGCTTTGAAATATCATAATAAAAGCCCTGCTTTGTTGTTCAGAATGTCTGCGGTTGTATACAAAACAGAAAATGCCTCCAAAGCTGCTAAATATTTTAAAAAAGGGCTGGCTCTTAAATCTTCTTACCACAAGGAATTTTTTAAAATAGTTCCTGAAGCTAAAAAAGAAAAACAAATTATTAATTTGTTGAAAAAACACATAAACAAGGAATAGCTTATGAACATAGATTTACCACATGTGCCCGGAAGAGATAAAAAGATCAGAAACCAGGGTATAACCATGGTTATGGATAAAGGGCTAAGCATCAACCAGGCAAAAAACCTTGTAGATTCAGCTGAACCCTACATTGACTATGTTAAGCTTGGTTTTGGTACGGCACTTATAACCGAAAAACTCAAGGAAAAGGTTTCGCTTTATAAGAAAGCAAATATAAAACCTTACTTTGGAGGTACTTTATACGAAATTTTTAAGATAAGATCACGGTTTGAAGATTTCTGTAAATTTTTAGAGAAGAATAAAGTAGAAACTGCAGAAATTTCTGATGGATCCATTGAACTTAGTCATGAAGAAAAAATTAAAGATATTGAAAGCCTTTCAAAAAATTTTGAAGTCTTATCTGAAGTAGGTTCTAAAAAGGCAGATGTTATAATCTCTCCGGATCAGTGGGTTTCATTGATGAAAAGTGAGCTTGAGGCAGGAAGCTCAAAAGTTATAGCTGAAGCAAGGGAGAGTGGAACAATAGGTATTTTTAATAAAGACGGATCGGTCAAAGGTGAACTGATTGACGATATTTCTCATCACGTTAAAATGGAAAACGTAATTTGGGAAGCGCCTAAAAAATCACAACAGGTTTGGTTTATTAAACATTTCGGGAGCAACGTAAATCTTGGAAATATTGATCATACCGAGGCAATTCCTCTTGAAGCCCTTAGGCTGGGACTAAGAGGAGACACATTTTTTGAATTCCTCCCCGAAAATCTGAGAGATTAAAATAATTCTCATACCTTTGAGGCTTTAATGAAAAATAGTAGTATGAGCCAAAGAAAACTAACTGATTATTTTGTGCTGATATTAAAAGGAATGGGTATGGGAGCTGCGGATGTAGTCCCTGGTGTTTCCGGAGGAACCATTGCTTTTATAACCGAAATTTACGAGGAACTTATTAATTCTATTAAGTCAATTAACCTGAAAACTATTTCCAGCCTCATTAAAAACGGGATACGAACATTCTGGAAAGACCTGAACGGAAACTTTTTGGTTGCTGTTTTCGGAGGAATTTTTATAAGCGTTTTCACATTAGCCAATATTCTGGATAACCTGCTGCAGAATCATCCAATAATGGTTTGGTCATTCTTTTTTGGACTTATTATAGCTTCAGCTGTTTTTATCGCAGGTAAGATTCCCAGATGGAACACCAGTCATATTATTAGTTTGATTCTTGGAATAATAACAGCCTATTTTATTACTGAAATGACTCCTGCTCAAACTACAGAAGAATATTGGTTCATATTTCTTTCCGGAGCCCTTGCAATTTGTGCTATGATCCTTCCAGGAATTTCCGGTTCATTTATACTATTACTACTGGGGAAATATCAGTTTGTGCTCCAGGCAGTTAACGAGTTGAATTTTACCATTCTGGGCATTCTTGTAGCTGGGGCAGTTGTAGGACTGATTGCTTTTTCAAATGTGTTGTCATGGCTGCTAAAAAAATTTCATAACATAACCATTGCCGTACTTGCAGGTTTTATGGTAGGTTCTCTTAATAAAGTCTGGCCATGGAAAGAAACTGTAAGTTATTTTACCGATAGCCACGGAATGAAACAACCTCTTGTTCAGAACAATGTTACACCTGCTGTTTATGAACAGGTAACCGGAAACAGCTCGTTTCTGTTTCAGGCGATAATTGCTGCTGCTGCAGGTATTGTGCTTATTGTTCTTTTAGAAAGGGTCTCCTCGGTTAAAAAACGTTAAATACCAACTTATGGATAAATATGGTCTTGTTGGTTACCCTTTAAAACATTCATATTCTCCAGGGTATTTCAGCAATTTTTTTAAAACGAATGGAATTGATGCTACTTACCAGTTATTTCCATTAAAGGACATAAAAAAATTGCCTGAGCTAATAAATTCAGAACCCGGCTTAAAAGGTTTGAATGTTACAATTCCTTACAAATCTTCTGTAATTCCTTTTCTTGATTATATTTCAGAAGAAGCTCAGAAAATTGGGGCTGTTAATACAATTAAAATCCACAATTCTGAATTATTGGGATACAATACCGATTGTTATGGTTTTGAGAAGGCATATCAAGCTGTATTACAAAAAAATATAAAGCAAGCCATTATTTTAGGAACTGGGGGATCTTCAAAAACAGTTGCTTATGTGTTAGAAAAATATTCAGTTCCTTACTACAAAGTTTCCAGAAATACTACTTTAAAAGAAGATCGAATAATTTCATACAAAGAAACCCAAAAAGATCTTATTGAACATTCAACCCTGATCATCAATACAACCCCTTTGGGAATGTATCCGGATACAAACAAAAAACCTCCCATTTGCTATTCTGGGATCAGTCATAATCATTTTCTCATTGATTTAATTTACAATCCAAATAAAACCTTGTTTCTAAAAGAAGGTGAAAAGCACGGTGCTTCAGTTTTTAACGGCCTTGATATGCTCAGGAAACAAGCAGAAGAAGCATGGAAAATCTGGATATCCAAAAAACAATAAAGGTTGTTGAGAAACAACTTTTTTCCTGACATATTTCATTGTTTATTTTCTGCAAAAACAACAATTTTGATTATCTTTACAGTCAAAATTGTATAACACATAAATAACTGATTTACAATGAATTTAATTGAACAAATAAAAGCAGACGCAAAAAAAATTAATAAGCGGATTGTGCTTCCAGAATCAACTGAACCCAGAACCTTAGAGGCTGCAAATATACTCTTAAAAGAAAAGGTTGCACAGATCATTTTAATAGGCAATCCTGAAGAAATAAAATCAAAAGCCCGGGAGGCCAATCTGGATCAGATTGATAACGCAGCAATAATTAACCCAAAAGATCATGAAAAGAAAAAAGAATACATTGATCTTCTGGTTGAAATACGAAAACACAAAGGATTAACTCCTGAAGAGGCTGCAAAATTGGTCGAAGATCCATTGTATTTATCAGTATTGATGATCAAAAATGGTGATGCAGACGGAGAAGTAGCCGGAGCCGATAATGCAACGGGTGACGTTCTGCGACCTGCTTTCCAGATAGTAAAAACAAAACCCGGAATAAGTGTGGTGTCAGGAGCTTTTATTATGACCCTCCCTGATAAAAATTTTGGTGAAAATGGATTAATGGTTTTCGCTGATTGCGCTGTTCATCCAAATCCAACAGCAGACGAACTCGCGCAAATTGCAATGGCCACAGCTGATACAACCAAAGCCATTGCTAAGTTTGAACCCCGCGTGGCAATGCTCAGCTTCTCTACCAAAGGAAGCGCAAAGCATGAAATGGTTGACAAAGTAGTTGAAGCAACTAAAATTGCAAAAGAAAAACGACCAGACCTTAAAATAGATGGTGAAATGCAGGCTGATGCAGCAATTATTGAAGCCATTGGAAAGAAAAAAGCTCCGGATAGTGAAATAGCAGGAAAAGCAAATGTCCTGGTATTTCCAACTCTCGAAACCGGAAATATTGCCTACAAATTAGTTCAGAGAATGGCAAAAGCCGAAGCAACCGGTCCTGTATTACAGGGAATGGCTGCTCCAATCAATGACTTGTCAAGAGGCTGCTCTGTTGATGATATTGTCAACCTCGTAGCAATTACAGCAAATCAGGCTGGAAGCGAAGAATAGTATTACGTATAATTAAAACAATAAATAAAAATGAAGGTATTAGTTCTTAATTGCGGTAGTTCATCAATAAAATTTCAACTTGTCAATATGGAAACAACTGCAGTACTCTCAAAGGGTATTGTAGAAAAAATAGGACTTAGCGCATCGTTAATCAAACTCGAAAAAAATGGGGACAAAACAAAATTAGACTATGAAGTTCCTGAACATACCAAAGGAATTGAATATATCCTGGATATACTAACAAGCAAAGATCATGGTCCGATTGACAGCCTGGATGAAATTGAAGCAGTAGGCCACCGCGTGGCTCACGGAGGAGAAAAATTCAGTAAAAGTGTTTATATAAACGAAGATGTAATTCATGAGATAGAAAGTGTTAGTAATCTGGCACCATTGCATAATCCAAATAACCTGAAAGGTATTTATGCCATTCAAAAGTTAATGCCCGAAACCCCCCAGGTTGCGGTTTTTGATACTGCTTTCCACCAAACAATGCCAGAGTATGCATATATGTATGCGTTACCTTATGAAATGTATGAGAAACATGGTGTACGCAGATATGGCTTTCACGGAACAAGTCACAAATTTGTAGCACAACAGGCATGCAAGGCTCTTAACGTAAACATAGAAGATCAAAAAATCATTACATGCCATCTTGGAAATGGCGCTTCGGTTGCTGCTATTGATCATGGACAATCTGTAGATACTTCAATGGGCCTGACTCCCGTTGAAGGTTTAATAATGGGTACACGATCAGGCGACCTGGATTTAGGAGCATTAACCTTTATTATGGAAAAAGAAAACTTAGACTACAAATCAGCCAATAATCTTATTAATAAGAAAAGCGGTATGTTGGGTATTACAGGTGTTTCCCCCGACATGAGAGAAATCAGGGAAGCAGCAGAAGAAGGAAATGATCGCGCAAAGATGGGGCTGGATATGTATGCATACAGAGTCAAAAAATACATTGGTTCTTATGTTGCTGCTATGAATGGTATAGATATCATAGTCTTTACTGGCGGCATTGGCGAAAACGACTGGGAAACAAGAGCTGATATTCTCAAAAACATGGATTACCTGGGAGTAAAATTTGATGAGGCTGGTAATGAAAATGTAAAAGCTGAACAAAAGATTATTACAAAACCAGATTCTAAGGTAATCTCTATGATCGTTCCTACAAATGAAGAGCTGGTTATTGCAAGTGATACAGAATCAATTGTAAAAAATACAAATAATTAAAACCCAAATATGCAATGGAATTAAAACAATTAAACGATTTAATTGACATAGCGAAAAGCAAAGAAACAAGAAGGCTGGCAGTAGCTGCAGCTGCTGATAAAGCTGTTTTAAAAGCAGTTAAGGATGCAACTGAAAATAGCATTATAATTCCGGTTCTCGTTGGAAATACTGCTGAAATTGAAAAAATAGCAGAAGAAATTGGGTTTAATGTAGGCAACTACGACATTTATAATGAACCAGACCCGGCAAACGCTTCCAGAAAAGCTGTAAGCCTCATCAGGGAAAAAAAGGCAGATATTCTAATGAAAGGATTGGTTAGTACTGCCCCTTTATTAAAAGCTGTTCTAAATAAAGAGGAAGGTTTAAGAAAAGGGAGTACACTGAGTCATTTTGCCTTAATTGAATCACCTAATTACCACAAACTTTTTGGCGTAACAGATGCTGCTATGAACATAGCACCTGAATTTCATGAAAAAGTGGATATTCTGAATAATGCTGTTGACGTTTTCCACGGCTTAGGTAAAGAAAATCCGAAAGTTGCGGTTCTTGGACCACTGGAAGTAGTCAATCCTAAAATTGACTCAACAGCCCATGCCGCGATGCTGTCCAAAATGAACAATAGAGGCCAGATTAAAAACTGTCTTGTTGATGGACCTTTAGCTATGGATAATGCAGTATCAAAAGAAGCTGCAGAACATAAAGGAATATACAGCGAAGTGGCTGGAGATGCTGATATTCTTATGACACCGGAATTAAACAGTGGAAACATACTTTACAAAACCCTCATGTTTATGGGTGGTTGTACATCTGCTGCTGTGATTATGGGAGCTAAGGTACCTGTAGTATTGACTTCCAGGGCAGATACAGAAAAAAGTAAAATGATGTCAATAGCGCTTGCTGCTGCTATGTAATTGTAAATAAATCAAAAATATACAATATGGATGAATACAGAATTTTAGCAATTAATCCTGGATCAACATCAACTAAAATAGCTGTTTTTCAGAATGCTAAATCAATTTTTCTGAAAAATATCAAACACACAGCAGAAAATCTTAAAGATTTTAAAAAGATTTCAGATCAGTTTCATTTCCGTAAAGATGTAATTCTTAACGAATTGAATGAAGCAGACATTGAAATAGATCAGATTAATGCAGTAGTGGGAAGAGGAGGACTGGTTAAACCTATTCCTTCAGGGGTTTACGAAGTAAATGAGGCAATGAAGAAAGATCTTAAAGAGAGCCCGCTGGGTGAACATGCAAGTAACCTGGGTGGTTTAATAGCTGATGATATTGCTCAATCGTTACCAAATGCCAGGGCTTTTATTGCCGATCCTGTTGTTGTTGATGAAATGCAGGAAGTAGCCAGAATTGCCGGACATCCTAAATTTAAGCGCCATTCTATTTTTCATGCTTTAAACCAAAAGGCTATAGCCAGAACTCATGCAAAATCCCAGGATAAAATATATGAGGACATGAACCTTATTGTTGCTCATCTGGGTGGTGGTATTTCTGTTGGGGCTCATGAAAAAGGAAATGTTATTGATGTAAATAATGCTCTCGACGGTGATGGCCCTTTTTCTCCTGAGCGTACTGGTACCCTCCCAGCCGGACAATTGGCCAAAATATGCTTCAGCGGAGATTATTCGCTTGATGAAGTTAAAAAAATGATAAAAGGAAATGGTGGCCTGGTTGCTTATCTTGGGACAAATGATGCCTATGAAGTCGAAATGATGGTGAAAGACGGAAATGAAAAGGCAAAACTGATCCAGGATGCGCTTTCTTACCAGGTAGCAAAAGAAATTGGATCTATGGCTACAGTTTTAAAAGGAAAGGTCGATGCAATTATTTTAACTGGCGGTATCGCTCATAATCCAATGCTGGTTGAATATGTCAGGGAAATGGTGCAGTTTATTGCTCCGCTGCATGTTTATCCCGGAGAAGATGAAATGAAAGCGCTCGCCATGAATGGGTTAAGAGTCCTGAAGGGTGATACAAATCCCAAAAAATATGAATAATCATTGTTATATCTTAATCAAAAAGCCTCCCTGTTTCCGGGAGGCTTTTTTATTAGTTTTTTAATGAAACGGGAATTATTTGTCCGTTGAAGTATTTCCACCCTTCGGTTGCAAAATTTGCTATATATTCAGCAATTTCACCGGGTTTTAAAGTGGCTTTACCATCAGGAAAAGCTTCACGAAACATACGGGTATCTACAGCACCCAAAGCCAGGTAATTTACATGTATTCCGTTGCTGTTTAATTCTTTTGGAAGTATTTCAGATAAAATAGCTAAGGCTCCTTTGGCAGAAGTGTAAGCAGTCATCCCGCTATATTTTTCAGTTCTGTTTATTCCTCCCATTGTACCAATATTTACAATATGTTTCACTGAAGAAACTGATAATAAATCAACACATCCTTTTATGAGTTCAATTGGAGAAAATACATTAATCTTATAATGTTTTAAGGTTTCTTCATAAGATAAGTCCTTAAAAGATACATTTTTTAAATACCCGGCATTATTAATTAAAATATCCAGGGATGTCAGCTTTCTTTTGAGAAAATCTATAACCTGTGTTCTCAATAATTCCGGGGTTTCTAAATCAAAGGGTAAAGGAATGATTTCAGAGTTCGGATATTTTTTCTCACAATCATCTTTCAATTTAAATAATTTGTCCTTGCTTCTTGCAATGGCAAATATTCGGTTATTACCTGCTTTTGCAAATAATTTGACCACTGCTTCGCCTATTCCTTTACTTGCACCTGTCACAATAATATTCATACTAAATAAGTTTATTTGAGTAAATGAATCGAATGTTTTTTATTTTTGTAAATATAAAAAAGAAATAATATGATACGTTCAATATTACCATGGTTGCTGTTTTTGTTAATTTCAGTGATATCATTGCCGGCTTCCGGACAAAATAAAGATAAAGAAAAGAATAATGAAAAAGATAAAAAGGAAAGAAGAATCTTTTTTGGAGGAAGCTTATGGGCACAGATTTCAGGAGGCGTAACACAGGTTCAGGTATCACCAATTGTAGGGTATCATATAACCCCGAGAATGGATATGGGATTAGGGGCGAAATATATGTTTTATCACAGCCGGTTGCAATACTCAAAAAACTACTCTTCGCATATATACGGTGGTTCACTTTTTCACAGGTACAAGCTTGTTCAGGACCTGAATAAAATTTTACCCTTTGATTTCCGGGGAAAAATAATAACACACCTTGAATATGAAGGCCTGAGCATGCCTTCTGAACTAAACCTGTTAACTGCAACCTCATCAAATCGTTTCTGGATAAATCATTACTGGGTTGGAGGAGGGCTTCAACAAAAAATCGGAAAAAGAGCAGCACTAAGCATTCTGATTCTTTATAACCTTAATGAAGATGAAACATCTCCATACACAAACAATCCGAGTTTGAGAATTGGTTTCACTTTTTAGAAAAAATGCAAAGAAATTTTTCGAAAAACTGGAATAAATTACTCTAAATTGCCTAAGAAATAATGTTTTCCTTTTTTAGAGTTTTATAAACAAGAAGA
>CAYWSJ010000001.1:112147-135853 GCA_964461045.1 uncultured Bacteroidales bacterium
CTAAATTGCCTAAGAAATAATGTTTTCCTTTTTTAGAGTTTTATAAACAAGAAGAGAAGCAATTAGTGCAGCCGTGAAATCTGCAATGGGAAAAGCATACCAAACACCGTCAAGTCCGAGATTCCCTATTTTCGGTAAAACCAGAATAAGGGGTACAATTAACAGGACCCATCGCTGAATTGCAAGAATAAAAGCTGACTTTGCTTTTCCCATAGCCTGGTGAACACCCATCGTGCAAGTTGCTATTCCCATGAGCCACATCATCGAAATAATTATTCTTAATGCTCTTGGTCCGTGCTCCAGCAAAGTTGCCTCATTAGTAAAAAGGGCAAATACCTCTTTTGAAAATACCATAAAAAGTACTACGGCAATTATTCCGTAAATCAGAGAGTAACTATAACCCAGTTTAATAGTCTTAACAATCCTATCCCGCTTATCTGCTCCGTAATTATAGCCAACTATTGGCAACATACCCTGGTTTAATCCAAAAAGAGGCATGCCTAAAAACAAAGTGATTTTATAAATAATTCCAAATATTGCAATGGCCATATCTCCACCGAGACTTCCCAGTGTATGATTCAGCACTACATTTGCTACACTACTTGAAGAGCGCATTCCAAAACCTGATAACCCAACAGAGACTGTAGGTTTAAGTATATGTTTCTGAATCCTGAGTTTCTGAAATGAAAAAGATATGATGCTTTTCCTTTGTAAAAAGTAAATAACCAGATAAATGAGGGTAGCAAATTTCCCGGCAATTGTTGCAATGGCTGCACCTCTAATTCCCATCTGCAAAGGAAAGATAAGAATATAATCAAGAATAACATTTAGTAAAATTCCTATGAGCATAGCATTCATTGCATCCCGGGCATTTCCTTCAGCCCTTAAATAATTACTTGTACTAACACAAAATGGAAACCATAACATTCCTATAAATATAATTTTCCCAAACCTATGCGCATAAGGCAAAATAGTTTCTGTAGCTCCAAACCCTCTCAGAATAGGATCTGTAAACATTAAGCCTATAAAACTGAAGAAAAAGCCAACCAGAATGATCATTAAAAATCCATTCCCGGCAATTTTATTCACTTCTTCAGTTTTTCCTCTTCCCAGTTGCCTGGATATTAAAGTGGAAGTACCTATACCAATCAGATGGGCAAAAGAGGAAACAATGGCCATGATTGGAAGAACAATAGCAACCGCAGCTATGCCAAGGGAGCCAACTCCCTTTCCGACAAAAATAGTATCAACTATGTTATATAAAGCATTGGCAAACATGGCAATCATCGATGGAAACGATAATCGCAAGAGTAGCTTTTGTATTTTCGTATTTCCAAGATGTTCATGCGATTCAGCCATGTCCTGAAAAATTTACAGGTTTTAGTTCTTCTTTTCCTGGGGAAGTCTTTTTTTCTGCCATATAATAAGAATAAAAACAAATAGTGGAAGTGAAATCCCCAGGAAGATAAGTTTTTCGCCTGAGTCAAGTCCGTCCCGAATGACAGAATTCATCATTACAACATTTATCAACATGTGGAATCCTGCCGCTGCAAGTACAGATTTTGAATGTTCTACAACCTTTGCAAGGCCCCAGCTTCCTAGTGTTAATATTCCGAAAAATATTAAATTGTTTAATATTCCTGGTTCATGAAGAAAAGAAAGATGCCATAAGTACCATAAAAAACCAGTAATTAGTATTCGTTTCCATTCCTTTAAGTTTCCCAGTTCATCATGTAAATATCCCCGCCAGCCAATTTCTTCAAAATAACAATAAATCAAAGTACTTAATGCACTTATCAAGCCATAGAAATGAATGTTTATTCCTTCCGAATTTTCAACACCTGTGACTGTAAGTAAAATCAAAGGAATTAAAATTATAATAATACTCCACTTTGCAGATGTACCAAAAATTGAATACTGAGTTTTTCTTTCTTTTCTAAGCCAGTATAATGATAAAATTGCACCTATAAATACACCAACTGATTGTAAAAAGCCGAAAAGGGTTACAACTGCATCCGGAAGACCATCTTCCAGCTTTTCCAATCCCAGCAAATGAAATCTGAAAATATTTGATATACTGATTGCCAAAAGATAAAAAACAAAAATTCTGATCAGGGCTTTTCTTTTCATTACTTAATGGGTTTAAGATGACAGGTTGCAAAGATAAGAATGTATTCGAAGTAAATAAATTTTTTGTAAGATTTAACCAAACCTGGAAGTAAACAACGCTAATAAAAGTAGAGAGGTTGTAAAATAAATGAGCCGATGAAGGGATTCGAACCCTTGGCCTGCTAATTACGAATCAGCTACTCTGACCAACTGAGCTACATCGGCCAATTTTATTTCTTTTCAAGTTCATTTTTCATAGATGCCATTTTAATAGCAGCTATGGCAGCTTCATCTCCTTTGTTCCCGTGTTTTCCCCCTGCGCGGTCTTTTGCTTGCTGCTGATTATCAGTAGTAAGCACACCAAAGATAAAAGGTTTGTTATACTTTATGTTCAAATCAGTAATGCCCTGTGTTACACTGTGACAAACAAAATCAAAGTGTCTTGTTTCTCCTTGTATAACACATCCAAGACAAATAACGGCATCTACATCGGTGTTTTCAGCAACAAGTTGAGCCCCTAATGTCAGTTCTATGCTTCCGGGAACTCTTTTAATGATTATATTATCCTCCTTGGTTCCATGTTCCAGGAGAGTATTTAAAGCGCCTTTTTCGAGGGCTCCTGTAATCTCTTCATTCCATTCTGCCACAACAATCCCGAATTTTAGAGAATCCGCGGCAGGTATTTCATCTTTATTATAGTCTGATAGGTTTTTAAGTGTTGTTGCCATAAAATCAAATTATATAAAAAATCCCGGAAAAACCGGGATATTAATTTTTATTTTTTAGCCAGTACCTGAAGCCTGGCTATATTTTTATCAGCGTCCTGACTTTGATTTGAATTCGGAAATTCACGTTTTATTTTTTCGTAAAGCTCAATGGCATTTTCATATTCACCAAGTTCTTCGTAGGCAAAAGCAGCTTTGTCCATAAAATACGGACGTGTATACTGGTTATCATCTGCTTTATAAGCTTTGATATAATAATCCAGCGCTTTTTCTACATCATTCTTTTCCATATAAGCATTGCCCAGGCTACCATATTTTTTGGGTTCAATTATTTTATCATCTGCATCAAATTCTTTAAGATGTTCAATGGATTTATCATACTGTCCAAGATGAAGGTAACTGACTCCTGCATAAAAATGAGCAAGATTGGCAGATTTGGTAATTTTATATTCATCAATAATATCTATTAATCCCAGGTAATTTCCATCTCCATTAACAGCCAGATTAAAAGAGTCTTGCCGGAAGTATTGCTCTGCACGAAACATCTGATTTTTGGCTTCCCGTTCCATAGGCTTCAGATAATAACTCCTAAAGAGTAGATATCCTCCTACAATAATTACAATAGCCAAAACCACGGTTGTCAATATCTTCTGGTTGTTTTCAATAAACTGTTCTGAACGTGATAATGCCGATTCTATCGATTCAAACTGATCAGGTTGGGCATCTTTTTTCTTTTTACTCATTTTATTTCTGTTTTAATTTTTCGAACTGCAAAAGTAAATCATTTGATATTTAATCGGAAATATTTCACAGCAAAATTATTCATATTTTATTTAAAAAAATTGTTTCTTTGAATGATTAATTAAAAACAATATGTATTTAAATAAATTATCACTTACTAATTATAAGAATTACAGAGAGTTATCCCTTGATCTCTCTGCAAAAATAAATTCTTTTGTAGGTCAGAATGGGGTAGGAAAAACAAATTTACTGGATGCCATTTATTATTTATCCATGACAAAAAGCTACCTGAATCCTATAGATCATTTAAATATTCATTACAATGAAGAGTTTGCAATTTTGCAGGGGGAGTTTATACGACTGGAAAAGCAGGAAAAAATATATTGCAGTCTTGAAAAAAACAAAAAAAAACGAATAAAAAGAAACAAAAAAGATTACAAAAAATTATCAACACACATAGGATTATTGCCGGTTGTTATGATCTCTCCGACTGATAGCAATCTGATTCTTGGAGGGAGTGAAGAAAGACGAAAATACATGGACAGAGTTATCTCCCAGTTTGATAAAGAATATCTGAATGCCCTGATAAATTATAACAGGGCCTTAAACCAAAGAAACCAACTGCTGAAAGATTTTGCCAGGAGAAATTACTTTGACGCTGAATCACTTGATATTTGGGATGAACAATTGATAACCCTGGGCAATATTATTTATCAGAAACGAAGTTATTTTACCGAGGAGCTGGTTCCTGTCTTTCAGAATTTCTACAAATCTATAAGCAACAATAAAGAACAGGTGACACTGGAGTATTATTCTCCTTTATCAAAAGATTCATTTCGAAAGCTGCTGACAGATTCTATTGAAAAAGACCGTGTTATGCAACACAGCACAATAGGAACTCATAAAGATGATTTGCTGTTGAAGATAGACGATCATTCTATAAAAAAATCCGGCTCCCAGGGACAACAAAAAACTTTTCTCGTGTCTCTCAAGTTTGCTCAATATAACTTTATGAAAAGGATAAAAGAGTTTAATCCTATCTTGTTACTGGATGATATTTTTGATAAATTTGATAAATCCAGAGTGGAAAAAATAATCGGTCTTGTTTCTGATAATAATTTTGGACAGATTTTCATTACAGATACAAGTGAAACGCGCCTTATAAATTTATTAGATGATAAAGGGATTAACTATAAACTGTTTTTGATAGAAAAAAAGGAAGGTAATACACAGGTTCATGAGAAAAAAGAACACACAAAAGATCAATGAAGTAATTAACAATTATCTCAAAGAATTTGATATTGAAGATAAGATGAAAGAAACCAGGTTGATTCGTTCCTGGGAACAAATAGTCGGAAAATTGATCGCAAATAAAACGGAAAAAAAATTCATTAAAAACCGTAAGCTTTTCGTTTACCTGAACTCCTCAATTGCCCGAAATGAATTAATGATGCTCAAAGATTCACTCATCCGGGAATTAAATAAAAAAGCCGGAGATGATGTAATAGACGATATTGTTCTAAAGTGAACCTTTAAACCGTCTCTAATTTAGAAAAACACAATTCTATTTCTCTTTTCGCATTTTCAATAGAATCAGCTGCATGAATGGAATTTCTCTGTTTATCCACCCCGAATAAATTTCTCAGGGTCCCCTCTGCTGCAATATGTGGATCAGTATTTCCAACAACTTCCCTTAATTTTGCAACTGCATTTTCTTCCTCCAGAATCATAGCAACTACTGGGCCTGAAGTCATGTATTCAATCAAACTCACAAAAAAAGACTTGTTTTCATGCACTTTATAAAATTCTTTAGCCTGGTTTCGGTTTAAGTGTGTAGACTTGATAGCTACCAACCTGAAACCTGCTTCCGTAATTTTGTTTAAAATTGACCCTGTAAGGTTTTTACGAAAAGCAAGCGGTTTGATTAAAGCAAATGTTTGTTCCATGGATTCCTAGTTTTAAATAACTAAGATAGAAATAATAATTAAATCCCTCAATTATTTATGAAATATTTTATATTTGATATTTTTTAATAAATAATCAGAATTGTGAATTATATTTCAAACGAAAAAATAAAGGAAGTAGCTAAACTTTTGGAGAATCTCCAAAAAATTTTAATTATTACCCATTATAATCCTGATGGAGATGCCATAGGAGCTTCTCTTGGACTTTTTCATTTTTTAAAAAAAATAGGCAAAGAGCCCCAGGTTATAGTTCCAAACTATTATCCGCAGTTCCTCCATTGGATGCCGGGAAATGACAAAATTGTTCAGGCAGATGAAAATGAAAAGGCACTCCGTAAATTAATCAATGAAGCAGAGGCCATTTTTTTTCTTGATTTTAATGTATTAGATCGCACCCAGGAAATGGAGGGAATGCTGAAAAAAAGAAAGATACCAAAGATATTAATTGATCATCATCCAAATCCTGAAAACTTTGCTGATGTAACCATTTCAAATATAGAAGTAAGCTCAACCTCCGAACTTCTTTTTGAATTTATGAGTAAATACCATGGTGAAGAAGCCATTGATAAAACAATTGCTGAATGTCTGTATACAGGCATCATGACTGATACAGGCTCTTTCAGTTATAATTCTTCCAATCCTTATACTTATTATGTGGTTTCAAAACTTATAAATAAAGGGATTGACAAAAACCGAATTTACTGGATGGTTTATGATAACTATTCTGAGGATCGGATGCGTCTTCTGGGATATTGCCTAGATAAAAAGCTAAAAGTTTTTCAGGAATACAGGACGGCTTATATCAGCATTAAAGACGAAGAATTAAAAAAGTTCAATTATCAGCCAGGTGATACGGAAGGCTTCGTTAATTACCCTTTATCCATTAAAAATATTGTTTTCTCCGTAATTTTTATTGAACGGGACGAATATATAAAAATATCTTTCCGTTCAAAAGGAGAGTTTTATGCAAATAAATTTGCAATGAAAAACTTTAATGGTGGCGGACATAAAAATGCAGCCGGCGGGTATTCGGAAAACAATATGGAAGAAACTCTTAAAAAATTCGAACGTTTACTTCCCAAATATCAAAAGGAATTAAGCAATGGCGGATAAAAAATTTTCTAAAAACAGAATAATAATTATTATACTCATTCTTCTGATTGGAGGAGGGATAATAGTGGTTACTAATTTCTATCATGCAGGTGTTGAACGGGTTAGAAAGACACAGGAGCAATCGGAAATTAAATATGAAGAAAACCTTGAAAAAGTAAACCGGTTTTTGGTGCAAAAAGATATTGAAAAAATTAATAGTTTTATTAATCGCAGGAACTGGGATATGGAAAAAACCGGCGAAGGGTTATGGTATATGAGATACGAAAAAGGAAAAGGGCAACCTGTAAAAGACGGAAAATATGTTAAATTTACTTATGATATACGCTTACTGGATGGAACTCTCTGCTACACTTCGGATTCACTGGGTCCAAAAATAATTAAAGTTGGTTCGCAGGAAGAGATCAGGGGATTATACGAAGGACTAAAAATGTTAAGAGAAGGAGATAAAGCACGTTTTATAATTCCTCCGCATCTTGCATACGGATTGCTTGGAGATGATAAAAAAATACCCAGACGATCAATCATTTATTACCGGCTTTCTTTGTTAGAGGTTTCTGACAAAAAAATAAGGCAATAAGATTTGCAATAATTCTTATTTCATTATATTTTTATTCGAATAAAAACTAACCACTATGTATAAGCCCATAAAAATATTCATCATTCTTTTGAGTGTTTCAATAATCTCATGCAACAGAACACCTGATTACCAAGGATTTTCAAAAACCAGCAGTGGAATTTATTTTAAATTGCTTTCTTTTGGCGAAAGCAACAGAGAAATTAAACCCGGAAATTACATTACAGCAGACATTAGTTATGCAACCATGAAGGATTCCACCTTTTTCGATGGACGTAGAACTCTCCAGATAAGTGAACCAAAATATAAAGGATCTATCGATGAGTGCTTTCTGATGCTTTCTAAGGATGAAAAAGCTACATTTATTATACCTGCCAATGATTTCTTTAAAAGAACCCTTGAAACGAATCTGCCTGATTTTATTTCGCAACAGGATAGTATAAAAATCACAATAGATGTGATCAATGTGCAGAATAAAAGTGAATTCCTTAAACAAAAAGAGGCCTTTCTCAACTGGATTAGAGATTTTGGTGATTACGAGCAAGTATTGTTAAAACAATTTATTGAAGAGAAAAAAATCAATGCAGAACCTACAAAATCAGGATTATATCATATTGTTATAGAAGAAGGAAATGATGTTGAAGTTGAAAAGGGCGATACTGTGGTTGTTCATTATGAAGGAAAATTCCTCAATGGAAAATTCTTCGACTCTACAAAGCAAAGAAAACAACCCTTTGAATTTGTATACGGCCACAAAATGCAGGTCATTGACGGCATGGAAGAAGTTATAGGGAAAATGAAAGAGGGAGAAAGAGCCCTGGCAATTTTACCCTCCGACATTGCTTTTGGAAAAACTGGCTCTTCAACAGGAATAATCCCTCCATATACTTCTGTAATTTATGAAGTTGTTCTTACGGATGTGAGAAAAAATAAGGATGAAAAAAATAATTAGTTAAATGCTTTATGAATGAATATTGACTATTTAGAAGCCGGGACAGATTATATTAACAAATTTGCCTTATTTATCGGAGAGGACACAAATCTATATAAATACCTGCATAATACTGAAAAAAAACTTACAGCTAAACGAATACTTCAGGAAGGATTTAATTTTGAAAGCCATCTGGATCATACAACAGACCTGGTCTCTGGTAAAGACCTGGTAGAATTAAAATATTTCCAGATAAAGCGGAAAAGATATGGTAATTATACAATTGTAATAGAAATTGACAAAAATAATGTTGACCATTTCTCAAGAAAACTGGCTAAAACACCATACCATTTTTCGGAAATACTTACCTGTGAAGAGCCTTATATTGGAGATAATGATGAACCAGTCTATAAGCTACCAATTCAGTTTATAAAAGGTTTTTTTGATCATACAAGACAAGAAGGAATAAAAAACAATAATTTTAATCCTGCATTCTATCCCGAGTATTTTAACAACAACCTTGAAAAATTGCTTAATTCCTAAACTTTAATTTCAAATAACAGATTTATTATTCTGTATATAAGATCATTAAGCTTTAAATTTAAATAAAACAATTAAACATGTAAATCTAAATAACTGAAATGTTACCGGTAAACATTTGCCAAGACAAAATAAATTATAATTTTGTTGATAGTTAAATAAAATATAAAAATTCAAGTAAAAAAGAATATTATGAAACTATTAGAAGGAAAAACAGCTTTAATAACGGGTGCCGCAAGAGGCATCGGAAAATCGCTCGCGTTAAATTTTGCTGAGCATGGTGCCAATATCGCTTTTACCGATCTTGAATACAACGACCAGGTAAAAGAAGTGGAAAAAGAAATTGAATCAAAGGGCGTAAAAACAAAAGGCTATGCTTCTGATGCAAGCAATTTTAAGCAGACAGAGGAAACAGTACAGCAAATTCTTAAGGATTTTGGAAAAATCGATGTACTTATAAACAATGCAGGAATCACAAAGGATACACTCCTCATGAGAATGACTGAAGAACAGTGGGATGCTGTTTTGACGGTAAACTTAAAATCTGTTTTTAATTTTACAAAGGCTGTACAGCGATCAATGCTGAAACAAAAATCAGGATCCATAATCAATATGAGTTCTGTTGTTGGTGTTAGCGGAAATGCAGGCCAATCAAACTATTCTGCCTCCAAAGCCGGCATTATTGGTTTTACAAAATCAATTGCTAAAGAATTAGGATCCAGAAACATACGTTGTAATGCCATTGCACCCGGATTTATCATCACGGAAATGACAGATAAATTACCTGAGGAAGTAAAAAAAGACTGGGCAGAAAAAATACCCCTCAAACGTGGTGGTAAACCTGAAGATGTTTCAAAAGCAGCAATCTTCCTGGCTTCTGATCTGTCAGAATATATCACAGGGCAGGTAATGAATGTATGCGGAGGAATGAATACGTAAGTTATATTGTGGCAGGATTTTTGAACAGAAATTTCCTTTTACTGTTTATCTTTTTATGAAGAAATTATATCTGTACATAACCCTGATTTTACTCGGCGCTATTGTTTCATGTACTCCTTATAAACAAATCAGTACAGAAACCATCGAGCCTGCCAGTTTTGCCGTTCCTTACGATGTAAATAACGTTGGCTTTGTTTTTAAGAAACCTTCAGGAAATATAGCTGTGGACAACCATAACAAGCTAAGGTTAAATATGCTTGAAGAAATGAAAAAGGGAATTGCAGATATAGCTTCTTCATCACCCAGATTTAATCTGGAGAATCTGCATGTTATTGACACAGGTGATATTGCCAGGAATATAACCGAAACAAAATATGGCAAGCAGGAGATTCAAAAAATTACCAAAAGTTCAAAACTGGATGCAATTATTGTTTTACATACTTTTGAACTAGATGACTCCCTGAAGGAAGAAATTATTTTTGAAGCTGATAAATATTTCTACTACCTTTTCAAAATTAAGTCAAATGCGCTGTGGCGTTTTTATGTTCCCGATTCAAAAGATTTTATCATAGACGAATATAACTATTCAGAAGAATTTGCCTGGGAAGCTCTTGACTATACCAAAGAAAAAGCGCTTAATGAATTGCCTGATTATAGTAAAGCTTTTTATACAGCGGCATACTGGACTGCTGTTGACTATCTTAAAAGATTTGCACCAACATGGAAACAGGAAAAAAGAATAATTTTTACCAGGGGGAATAAATATTTTGAAAAAGCTTTTAAAGCTTTCCAGGAAAAAAAATGGGAGAAGGCTGTAGTTCTCTGGAAAAAAACAAAAGACCACAGAGATAATGAGTTAAGGAGCCGGGCATTGTATAATATTGCAGTTACTTCTGAATTGATGGGTAAGATTGATCTGGCCATTGTGTGGGCAAAAAAATCATATAAAGCCAAGCCTAAACCCCGGACAAAAGAGTATATTGAAAGACTAAACGAACGGAAAGAAGACATTAAAAAGCTTAGAAAACAATTGCCTTAGTTTTAGTCTTCTTGTTTTACTTTTTTAATACCTTCTTAAATCCGGAAATTATTCAGATAATTTCGTTTCATTATATTTGCAGAAAAAAATGACACCAACAGTTCTTTTCTATATCATCGTTGGTATTCTTGTACTAAATTATGTTTTTGAAAGAATCCTTGAATACCTGAACTCAACAAAACTGTCCCCGGAATTACCCAATGAACTACAAGGAATTTACGATCCGGAGAAATACAAAAAATCACAGAATTACGAAAAAGAGAATCAAAAACTGGCTTTTGTGTCAAGTTCCTTTAATCTTCTAGCCATTCTTATATTTCTATCACTTGATGGCTTCGGTTTTGTCGACCAATTGTCTCGTCAATTGAGCGGACATAATATTATAATACCATTGTTGTTTTTCGGAATACTCTTTCTGGCACTTGATATAATTAATTTGCCCTTTTCTTTGTATGATACTTTTGTAATAGAAGAAAAATACGGATTTAACAAGACAACTGTAAAAACTTTTATTGCTGATAAGATAAAAAGCTGGTTTCTCATGGTTATTATCGGAGGGGGACTGCTGGCCTTAATTGTTTGGTTTTACAACATTACAGGTCAAAATTTCTGGATCTATGCCTGGATACTTATTATTGCATTCAGTGGATTTATGACAATGTTCTATACCCATCTGA
This sequence comes from uncultured Bacteroidales bacterium, assembly GCA_964461045.1. Lineage (GTDB taxonomy): Bacteria > Bacteroidota > Bacteroidia > Bacteroidales > UBA12077 > JAGXLC01. The sequence continues at coordinate 123,500 of CAYWSJ010000001.1, forward strand.
TTCTTCCCTTGTTTAATAAATTAACTCCAATGGAGGAAGGGGAACTGAAAAATAAAATTTTCGATTTCAGCAGGAAAGCAGGATTTGGATTAAAGAATATTTTTGTAATGGACGGATCCAAACGTTCTTCAAAAGCAAATGCTTTTTTTAGTGGGCTGGGCAAAAAAAGACGAATTGTTTTGTTCGACACTTTAATTAAAGAACTGCAAAAGAATGAAATTGTTGCTGTTCTGGCTCATGAAATTGGTCATTACAAGAAGAAACATACCCTGATGAACCTGGCAATATCAACCGTAGAAACAGGTATAACTCTTTTTATTCTTTCTCTCTTTATTGACAATCCACAATTATCAAAAGCATTGGGGGCTGAAAATGCCAGTTTCCATATTGGTTTGATTGCATTTGGTCTTCTATACAGTCCTATTTCTACTATCTTAGGTATACTTACCAATATTATATCAAGAAAAAATGAATTTGAAGCCGACAATTTTGCCGCTCAGTTTAAGCTGGATGATGATTTAATTAATGCGCTTAAAAAACTATCAGTAAACAACTTATCAAACCTCACACCACATCCCGCTTATGTATTTGTTAACTATTCTCATCCACCACTATTGTCAAGAATAAAGAATCTAAAAAACTGACAGAATGAATGCGGAAATTATAACAATTGGAGATGAACTACTTATTGGACAAATAGCTGATACCAATTCTTATCTGATGTGCCGGCATTTGAGTGAAAATGGTTTTAAAATTAATAAAATCACTTCTCTGCCTGATGAATCAGATACTTTAGTCAATGCATTCCAGGAAGCTACCAAAAAGGCAGACATTGTTTTTATTACCGGGGGGCTGGGACCCACAAAAGATGATGTTACTCGTGCCGCCATTTCCCGTTTTTTTAACACAACCTGGAATATAAGTATGGGTGTATTAAACCGGATCAAAGAATTCCTTGAAGAGAGGGGATATTCTATGAACGATTCGAATCATGATCAGGCAAAAGTACCGGACAAAGCCAAAGTTTTCATTAACCAGATTGGAACAGCACCAGGGTTATGGCTACAGAAAGAAAATACTAATTTCATCTTTCTGCCCGGCGTGCAGTTTGAGATGATAAGATTGCTGAAAAAACAAATTGTTCCTGTACTTAAAGAACGATTTATTACAAACAATTTCATTAGTAAAAATATTAATACACAGGGAATTCCGGAAGCTTACCTGTCAGAAAAGTTAAAGAATTGGCAGGAAAAATTGCCTGATTATCTGCAAGTAGCTTATTTGCCAAGTCCTGAATTTGTAAAAGTAAGAATAAGTGGTTGGCAAAAAGACCAAATTAAATTGACAAAGGATATTGAAAAAGCTGCAGAAGAAATCAGAGAGCTAATTCCCGGTTACTTTGTATCGATAGGAAACGAATCAATGGAAGAAATTCTGGGTAATATTCTTTCAGAAAATAACCTGACAGTTTCCACTGCTGAAAGCTGCACGGGAGGGTTTATTGCCTCCGAAATAACATCAGTTCCAGGCAGTTCCCGATACTTTAAAGGCTCTGTGGTTGCCTATTCAAATGAAATAAAAACCAAAATTTTAAATATTTCCCCTGAAATAATTAAAAGCAAAGGAGCGGTAAGTGAAGAAGTAGTAAGAGGGATGGCCAACAGCTTATTGCACCTTTACAATACCGATTATTCCATAGCTGTTTCCGGTATTGCCGGACCTGATGGCAGTACTCCCCAAAAACCGGTTGGTACTACATGGATTGCTGTTGGTAGAAAAGAGAAGATAATAACAGAAAAATTCCTTCTGGGAACCATAAGGGAAGTAAATATAAAAAAAGCTGCATATAAAGCAATGAATATGCTCCGAAAGCTCATTATTGAAGACTTAGAAAAAAAATAAATTTTTTATAAATATGCTTGGTAATTTAAATAAAATTAACGTACTTTGCGAATCGTTTTTAATGGATAAAAATTAGAAAAAAGATGTCTAGAATTTGTCAAATAACCGGAAAAAGAGGACTCGTTGGGAATAATGTTTCACACTCGAACAAGAAAACAAAAAGAACTTTTTATCCCAATCTGTTTACAAAACGATACTTTCTTGAGGAAGAAGATCGTTGGATAAATTTAAAGGTTTCTGCAGCGGGAATGAAGATCATTAATAAGAAAGGATTAAAAGCTGCATTGGAAGAAGCCAAAGAAAAAGGTTATATTGCTAAATATTAAAAAATTATATTATGGCTAAGAAAAAAGGAGATAGGGTTCAGGTTATATTAGAATGTACAGAACAAAAGAAAACAGGGGTTCCTGGAATTTCCAGATATATAACATCAAAAAACAGAAAAAATACCCCAAAGAAACTTGAACTAAAAAAGTATAATCCCTATTTAAGAAAAGTAACTGTTCACAAAGAAACAAAATAATAGTTTATGGCTAAGAAAGTAGTTGCAACATTACAGACAGGTTCAGGAAAAGAACACATCAAATGCATAAAAGCTGTGAAGAACAAAAGCAAACACACTTATTCATTTGAAGAAAAAATGGTCCATAAAGACAAAGTAAAAGATTTCTTTAAAAAGTAAGACCTTATTAAATACTGTTTAGGAAATAAAAGCTTTCTTCAGATAAGGAAGCTTTTATTTTTATTTATTATTTTTGCAAAGAATTAATTACAATACTTATACTTTCTGTACAATGGCAATATTCGGTATATTTTCAAAAGAAAAGAAAGAAACCCTTGAACACGGTTTGGAAAAGACAAAAGAGAGTGTCTTTAAAAAAATGTCCAGAGCTGTGGTTGGTAAATCAAAAGTGGATGATGAAGTACTTGATAATCTTGAGGAGGTTCTGATATCATCTGATGTTGGAGTGGATACCACACTTAAAATTATTGAAAGAATTGAAAACAGGGTAGCCAAAGATAAGTATTTAAACACCAGTGAATTAAACGTAATTCTAAAAGAAGAAATTACCGAACTGCTGAAAGAAAACGAAATTGATTTCGATACAAGTTTTAAAGCAGAAAACGGTCCTTATGTAATTATGGTTGTGGGAGTTAACGGTGTTGGAAAAACAACTACCATTGCCAAGCTAGCCTATCAGTTTAAAAATTCAGGCAAAAAAGTATATCTTGGAGCTGCAGATACATACAGGGCGGCAGCGATAGATCAGCTCAATATATGGGCAGAAAGGGTAGGTGTTCCGCTCATAAAACAGAATATGGGGTCGGATCCTGCATCTGTTGCATACGATACACTTAGTTCAGCAAAAGCAAATAATGCCGATATTGCTATTATTGATACTGCGGGCAGACTTCATAATAAAGCAAATCTAATGAACGAGCTGGCAAAGATAAAAAGGGTAATGCAAAAAGTTGTGCCCGAGGCTCCGCATGAAGTATTACTCATTCTTGACGGCTCAACAGGTCAAAATGCCTTTGAACAGGCCCGTCAATTTACCAAAATTACAGATGTTAATGCATTGGCTGTTACCAAATTAGATGGTACCGCAAAAGGAGGAGTCGTTATTGGGGTGTCAGACCAGTTTAACATTCCTGTTAAATATATTGGAATAGGTGAAAAACTGGAACATTTCCAGGTTTTTAACAGGGAAGAGTTTGTCGATTCCTTATTCTCTGAATAATATAAGGGTTTTATATGCCAAAATTAAATTCAGTCAACTTGATTACACTCGGTTGTGCCAAAAACACCGTTGATTCAGAACACCTTCTTTACCAGTTAAAAAAAAATGGGTACCAGGTTTTTCATGAAAGTAAAGTTCACCGTCCGGTAACCATCATAAATACTTGTGGTTTTATTAACGATGCCAAACAGGAATCGGTAGAGACCATTCTGAATTTAATTGAAGCTAAAAAACAGGGAAGCATAGACATTTTAATTGTAATGGGCTGTTTGACCCAACGCTATAAAAAAGAGTTAAAAGAAGAACTTCCTGAAGTAGACTATTTCTTTGGAGTTGAAGAACAAAAAGATATTGTAAAAACCCTGAATGGGAAATATGACGAAAATAAATATTACAAAAGAACTCTAAGTACGCCAAAGCATTATGCTTACCTCAAAATAGCAGAAGGCTGTAACAGAAAATGTTCCTTTTGTTCAATACCTTTAATTAGAGGAAATTACAAGTCTACACCTATAGAAAAAATTAAAAAAGAATTAAATTACCTTTTGCAGCAAGGGGTAAAAGAAATTAATCTGATAGCCCAGGATCTTTCTTATTATGGGTATGACATTTACAAGGAATATCTTTTGCCAGAACTGGTTGAAGAACTAAGTAAGATGAACCCTTACTGGCTCAGATTATTATATACATTCCCTGCTAATTTTCCTTATGGAATCTTACCCGTGATGAAGTATAATGAAAATGTTTGTAATTACATTGATATTCCGGTTCAGCATATTAGTGATGCAGTTCTTAAAAATATGAGAAGAGGCATTACAAAGGCTAATACTATCAAACTACTTGAAAATATAAGAAAAGAAATTCCTGATGTTACACTCAGGACTACGCTTATGGTTGGTCATCCCGGTGAAACAGAAAATGATTTTCTACAATTATTGAATTTTGTAAAGGATTTTAAATTCGACCGGCTGGGAGTATTTACTTATTCAGAGGAAGAAGGGACATATTCTGCCAGGAATTTTGAGGATGAAATACCTGAATCCGTGAAAAATGAAAGAGCAGAGGAAATCATGACAATTCAGCGGGAAATATCTGCCGCAAGGAACCAGGAAAAAGTGGGAAAAACAATGAAAATAGTAATTGATTCTGATGACCAGGATTATTACTATGGGAGAACCGAAAGAGATGCTCCTGAAGTTGACAACGAAGTTCTTGTACCTAAAAAAAGAAATCCAAAATTAAAACAGGGTAATTTTTATGATGCTGTTATTATTGAAGCATCAGATTATGACCTTACCGCTACAATCAAATAAAAAAGGAGCCTTTTTTACAGACTCCTTTTTTGGTTCTTCTTTATTATTAGAAATTATCAAACTAATTCTTTGGCCTTATTCAAAGCCGGCTCATAGTCAGGTTCCTGACCAATTTCGGGTACATATTCTACATACTGCACCTTATCGTTCTGGTCAATAACCACGACACCACGAGCCAATAAGCGCAACTCCTCAATTAAAAATCCATACTTGGTTCCAAAATCAAGATCTTTATGATCTGATAAGGTAACCAGGTTGTCTATTCCTTCAGCACCGCAAAAACGACTTAATGCAAAAGGCAAATCGTTTGAAATTGCCAGAATAACAATATCATCGCTTAATTTACTAGCTTCATCATTAAAACGGTGGTTTTGTTTTGAACATACTCCTGTGTCTACAGAAGGAAAAACAGATAAAATCTTTACCTTTCCTTTGTAGTCACTTAATTTAACAGGACTTAATTCATTATTAAGTACTGTAAAATCAGGAGCAGAGTCGCCTGTTTTTATCTCTTTTCCAAGAAGAGTTACAGGATTACCTTTAAATGTTACTTTATTATTATTTTTATCCATATAAACTAAGTTTTAATTTTTTGCAGCTTGATCATCCAAATCAGACTTCTTTGTTTTTTTATTCCCTTCTTGCTTTTGTTGCTTTTGATCTTCCTCTTTGTCCTTCTTCTCGGAAGATTGTTTTTTTACCTGAATATCAATCTTTTCCTCTTTTTTGTCATACACAACTTTTAGCAAATCACCATCCTTAACACTATGTTGTATAATGGTTTCAGCCATCGGGTCTTCAATATACTTTTGAATAGCCCGTTTAAGTGGGCGAGCTCCAAATTGTGTGTCATATCCCTTTTCGGCAACAAAATCTTTTGCTTCTTTTGAAATTTCTATTTCATAGCCAAGGCTTTTTACTCGTTTAAACAATCCCTGCAGTTCAATATCAATTATTTCATATATTGATTGTTTATCAAGAGAATTAAAGATAATGACATCATCCAGTCTGTTTAAGAATTCCGGCGCAAATGAACGTTTTAAGGCTTTTTGAATAACACTTTTAGCTAGTTCATTTGAAGATTCGTTTCTGGCCTGTGTATCAAAACCAACACCTTTACCAAAATCTTTCAATTGCCGACTGCCAATATTGGAAGTCATAATGATTATTGTATTTCTGAAATCTACTCTGCGTCCCAGGCCATCAGTAAGCTGACCTTCATCCAGAACCTGAAGCAAAAGATGAAATACATCCGGATGAGCCTTTTCTATCTCATCCAAAAGAACAACTGAATAGGGTCTTCGTCTGACCTTCTCTGTTAACTGGCCGCCTTCTTCATATCCTATATATCCCGGAGGTGCTCCGACTAAGCGGGACACAGAGAATTTTTCCATATATTCACTCATATCCATTCGGATCATGTTGTCTGTCGTATCAAAAAGATATTGTGTAAGTATTTTGGCAAGCTGAGTTTTACCAACACCTGTTGGTCCAAGGAAAATGAATGTCCCTATGGGTTTGTTTGGATCTTTCAGTCCTGCGCGGTTTCTTCTGATTGATTTTACGACTTTTTCTATCGCTTCATCCTGACCAACAACATTCTTACGTATTTCTTCATTCATTTTCATAAGACGGGTTCCCTCAGCTTCAGCAATTCTCTGCACAGGAACTCCGGTCATCATGGCTACCACTTCAGCGACCTCTTCTTCTGTAACGTTTTCCCTGTTTTTAATCAGTTCCTTTTCCCAGTTGTCTTTTTCTTCTTCCAACTTATTCATCATTTTCTTTTCTGAATCCCTGTAATTTGCTGCAGATTCAAAATTCTGATTTTTGACAGCTGAGATTTTCTCTTTCTTTATTTCTTCTATCTGTTGTTCCAGTTCGATAATTCTTTTCGGAACCACAATGTTTGATATATGTACTCTTGATCCTGCCTCATCCATAGCATCGATGGCCTTATCCGGCAGTAAGCGATCTGAAATATATCTCTGGGTAAGACTCACACATGCTTTTAGAGCCTCATCTGTATAGTTCACATTGTGATGATCTTCATACCGATCCTTAATATTCTTTAGTATTTCAATTGTTTCTTCGGGTGAAGTAGGATCAACCATTACTTTCTGGAACCTTCTCTCCAGGGCGCCGTCTTTTTCAATATGCTGTCTGTATTCATCTAGAGTTGTAGCACCAATTGTCTGGATTTCGCCTCTTGCCAGTGCTGGCTTAAGCATATTTGCTGCATCCAGTGAGCCTGTTGCACCACCGGCACCAACAATGGTATGAATCTCATCTATGAACAGGATAATGTTATTGTTTTTGGTCAGTTCGTTCAGAATGGCTTTCATGCGTTCTTCAAACTGCCCCCTGTACTTTGTTCCGGCAACAATTGAAGCCAGGTCAAGTGTCACCACACGTTTGTCAAAAAGTACGCGGGATACCTTTCTCTGAACAATCCTCATAGATAAGCCCTCTACAATTGCAGACTTCCCAACACCCGGTTCACCAATAAGAACAGGATTGTTCTTTTTCCTCCGGCTTAGTATCTGTGCCAGCCGTTCAATCTCCTTATCCCGTCCCACGATTGGATCAAGAGTGTTTTCTTCAGCTGCTTTTGTCAGATCCAGTCCAAAATTATCAAGAACAGGTGTATCCGATTTTGACTTTTGAGGTTCATTTGATTGCGGATTTTTCTTATCACCACTGCCAAAAGGCATGTCATCCTCTTCCTCTCCAAAATCAGATTTAGACTTGGTTTCCTTTTGTTTCGTTTCCATCTCCAGTCTCATATCATCATAACTCACATCAAATTCACTCAGAATCTGTGTAACCAAACTGTTTTCATCCTTAAGAATCGCAAGTATCAAATGACCTGTATTTATTGTATTGCTGTTAAATGATTTAGCTTCAAGATAAACTAATTTTAACGCCCTTTCTGCTGTTTTATAGAGTGGAATATTATCAGTATTAGCAATAACCTTATCACTTGTTTTAATCCTGTCTTCAATTAATTTCTTCAGATTCATAAGATCTAATCCAAATGACTCAAGAATGTCAATCGCCAATCCTTCTCCTTCTCTCAGCATTCCTAATAAAAGATGTTCAGTTCCAATATAAGCATTGCCCAAACGCACTGCTTCTTCTTTACTATAAGTCAGAACATCTTTTATTCTTTGTGAAAATTTTGCATCCATAAATATAAAATTACTCCTTTTTTTCTTTCTTACTCCAATTAATAACTTATACAAAAAAACAATTATTGTTGTTTAATTTTTTAATGATTTTTACAATACAAAATTAATATAAAATAAGGATAAAACATAAACAGATTGTTGTTAATAAAGTTTAAAATTTATTGATTGAAAAACTAAGAAAAATGACCGTATTTTCTTACCTTTGCTAATTCTGTAAAAATATTGTAAAGTATTTATTATAAATGAAATAAATAATAATTATGGCATTAGATGAAAGACTTAGTAAAGTCAACATTGAGGAGGAGATGAAATCAGCCTATATTGATTATTCCATGTCGGTTATTGTATCACGTGCATTGCCTGATGTAAGGGACGGATTGAAACCGGTTCAGAGACGCGTGCTCTATGGAATGTCTGAATTAGGCTTATATAACAACAAAGCTTATAAGAAATCAGCCAGAATAGTCGGAGAAGTTCTGGGTAAATATCATCCCCATGGTGATTCTTCTGTTTATGAGGCGATGGTAAGAATGGCCCAGCATTGGTCATTAAGATACCGGCTAGTGGACGGCCAGGGAAACTTTGGTTCTATGGACGGAGATGGACCTGCAGCCATGAGGTATACAGAAGCCAGGCTTCAAAAAATTTCTGCCGAAACATTAAAAGATATAGACAAAAATACTGTCGATTTCCAGTTGAATTTTGATGACACTTTAAAAGAACCAACTGTTCTTCCAACAAGGTTGCCTAATTTATTGCTAAACGGAGCTTCAGGAATTGCGGTTGGGATGGCCACGAATATGCCACCACACAATCTCTCGGACAGTATTAAAGCGATTGTTCAATTTATTGATAATAAAGAAATTCCTGTTGAAGAACTGGCCGAAACAATTAAAGCGCCTGACTTTCCTACAGGAGGAATTATTTACGGAACACAGGGAGCAAAAGATGCTTATACAACAGGAAGAGGTAAGATTGTTATACGGGGCAATGCTGAAGTGGAAACTGATTCAAATGGCAGGAACAAAATAATTGTTACAGAAATACCTTACCAGGTTAATAAGGCAGAGCTAATTAAGAAGACTGCTGACCTTATAAATGAGAAAAAAATAGATGGAATCTCGAATGTCAATGATGAATCAGACAGAGAAGGAACAAGAATTGTTTATGATCTGAAAAAAGACGCGGTTCCCAACATTGTTCTCAATAAACTTTATAAGCATACACAACTTCAAACCAGCTTTAGTGTTAATAATATTGCTCTTGTTAAAGGGAGACCAAAATTGCTGAACCTAAAAGATCTGATTGAAAAATTTGTTGAGCACCGTCATGAAGTAGTTATCAGGAGAACAGAATATGAATTGAAACAAGCAGAAGACAGGGCACACATTCTGGAAGGACTTCTGATTGCCCTGGATCATTTAGATGAAGTAATCAGTCTTATCAGAAACTCAGAGACCCCGGAAATTGCCAAAGATGGATTGATGGATAACTATGGTCTCAGTGAACTACAGGCAAAAGCCATCCTCGATTTAAGACTCCAAAAATTAACAGGACTTGAAAGAGATAAGATCAAAAAGGAACATGCCGAATTAAAAAAAATGATTGATTATTTAAAAGAAGTTCTGGCAGACGAAGGATTAAGAATGAAGATCATAAAAGATGAACTGCTTGAAGTAAAAGAACAGTATGGCGATGAAAGAAGAACAGCCATTGAGCAGGATGCAGGAGAATTCAATCCTGAAGATTTTTATGCTGATGAAGATATGGTAGTTACTATTTCACACCTGGGTTACATTAAACGTACACCTGTAACAGAGTATAAAACTCAAGGCAGGGGTGGGATAGGAGCCCGTGGTAGTACGGCCAGGGACAGTGATTTCCTTGAAAATATGTTTATTGCGTCTATGCATAACACAATGATTTTCTTTACTGAGAAAGGAAAATGCTACTGGCTTAAAGTATATGAAATTCCTGAAGGTACCAAAAATTCCAAAGGAAGAGCTATACAGAACCTAATTAATATTGATCCGGATGATAAAATCAAAGCTCATATCAATGTTAAAAACCTGGAAGATAAAGAATATATTGAAAATAATTATATCCTTCTTTGTACTAAGAAAGGAATAATAAAGAAAACCCAGCTTGAAGCATATTCGCGTCCACGACAGAAAGGAGTTAATGCCATTACCATTCGTGAAGGAGATCAATTGTTAAGTGGAAGACTGACCAATGGTGAAAGCGATATTATACTGGCCTCCAGGAATGGAAAAGCCATTCGCTTTAATGAAAAAAATGTCAGGGCTGTGGGAAGAACAGCAACAGGAGTGAGGGGTATCACACTTGGTTCAAAAGATGACGAAGTTATTGGAATGGTCTACCTGGATGAAGAAGATAAGGATATCCTGGTTGTTTCTGAACAAGGATTTGGAAAAAGATCCAGCATTGACGACTATCGTATTACCAACCGTGGTGGAAAAGGAGTAAAAACCATGAATATTACGGAAAAAACAGGTAAACTAATTGCTATACAAGTGGTTACCGATCAACATGATTTGATGATCATTAATCGCTCAGGAATCACTATCAGGATGTCTGTAAATGATATAAGACAAGCTGGCAGAGCCACCCAGGGAGTTAAGCTTATTAACCTCAGGGATAACGACAGTATTGCAGCTGTCAGCCGTGTTGAAGCTGACGAAAATGGAGAAAATGAGCCAAATTATGGTGATGAACAGCAAGAAAATGAAACTGAAAATTAGTTTCTTAGAAAAATACTAAAATTCATTTTCTAATGTTTTTTAACATAAATGAAAGGGCTTTACTTAAATAATTTGAACAAACAAAAGAAATATACTATTTTTGCCAAAAACAAATAAAAACTTTAAAATGAAGACAATGAGACGAAAGACTATCGCAATTTTAACAACTGTTTTTGCAACGTTGATTATTTTCAGTAGTTGTAGTGACAAGATGTATGTTAATAGAGCTGAACTATGGGCGAAAGATAATGAAAGACTCGATACTGCCTTGAGTTCTGTAAATAAGGCAACCAAACTTGAAGATACAAAAAACTGGCCCAAAACTTATTATGTGAAAGGTTTTGTTTATCAAAAGATCTATGAAAACGAAAAATTTAAAGATGTTGCTGAAAATCCAAAATTTAAGTCTTTTGATAATTACAAAAAAGCTTATGAAATGGATAAAGAAAAAGAGTTTCAGGCTGCAATTAAGCTACAAATGATGACTTTAAGGAAATATTTTGCAAATGATGGCGTAAAAGCTTTTAATGAAAATAAGAACTACGAAAAAGCTCTTGAAAATTTTGAGTATGCCATCAAAATTAGTGAAATGCCTTTTAATAAAACCATTGATACTGCAATCATGTATTATGCAGGAATTGCTGCTCATAATATTAAAAAGCGGGAAAAAGCGGTTAAGTATTTCAAGAAAACAGCTGAATTGGGATATGAAGGTGCTAATTCATACATAATGTTAAAAAATAATTACCTGGCGATGGGTGATACAACAAAAGCTATGAATGCGTTAAAAGAAGGTTTTGAAAATTATCCTGACAACGAAGTAATGATTGCCGGGTTGGTTAATTATTATCTGCTGAATTCAGATGATCCCGCAAATGCTCTCAAATATCTTGATGCAGCACAAAAACAAGATCCAGATAATGCTGAATATTATACAGCAGAAGCCCAGGTGTATGATAAAATGGATAAAGAAGAGGAAGCGATAAAGAATTACAAGAAAGCGCTGGAACTTGATCCTGATTCATATATGGCCAATTTCAACCTTGGAGTTGTTTATTTTAACAGAGGTGTCGAATACGAAAATAAAGCAAACTCATCTAAAGAGGATGCAGAGTTTAAAAAATATAAAAAGCTTGGTACAGAGGAGTTCAAAAAAGCTTTACCTTATATGGAAAAGGCAAGTGAGCAAAAGCCTAATGATCTTTCAACACTGAATACATTGAAGCAGTTATATTTCAGACTTCGTAGCTTAAATGAAGAATATGCTACTGAGTACAAAAAGGTTTCCAAGAAAATCGAAATACTTAAAAAGAATAAATAATACATAATATATGCAAAGCAGGGGATTCATTTCTCCTGCTTTCTTTATAATATTTCTATTTAACATAATATTAATTATAAGACAATCGTAATTTTCAATATATTTTAATGTTTTCCAATAATT
>CAYWSJ010000002.1:0-4654 GCA_964461045.1 uncultured Bacteroidales bacterium
AGAATATTAATCAATCTGCTATATTCTTTTGCATTTTTTACATTATTATTTTTAATTGCTTTCTTCTGATTTTTTTCTAGTTTATTTTTTAAGCTCATTAATTCTTTTCGCTTAAGTTCTTCTTTTAATTTGAAAGCAACTGCTGATCTATAATTACTGTTTCCTTTTAATTTAATCAGATCTTTTGAATATCCTTTGTTGTTTTTATTAGCAATCTTAAAAACAGGTACATTCCATTGTTTATAATTGGCAGGCTTTACAATTTCGACTAATTCTTTATTTAAAACCTTTTCTTTTTTTTCAGGAGCAACAGGAGATTTAATTTTTTTCAGTCTTTCAGGCTGGTCAATATTAATTTTTAAGGCTGAATCTTTCACTGATTCATAAATAAGTGCTGCTTCTCCGTCTTTTAGCCATTTAAGCTCTTTTATATTAGGAATATTGCTGTTTAGCTTATTTTTTGTTCCTTTATTTAAATTATAACTAAAAAGGTTGTATTTATTCTCTTTTTTGGTAACATATAGCATTATATCTTTAGGTGGTGACAGCCAGAAGTTTTCTGCATTTGAATTAATTTGCTGTAACTGTTTTTTATTTAAGTCATAAAAATAAAAACCTTCATACTTTCCCTGCTCGTTTTCTTCTTTATTAAGTTTCTTTAAATTAAAAAGAATATAATCCTGTTCCCATTTTAATTTAGTTTTCCACTGAGAAGGCCAGTTATCTAAAGTTTTTAAGTTAAGTATTTCTTCCAGCTCATGAGTTTGAAGGTTATAAGTGTACAATTTTACTTCCTTATAAGCAGTTTTTTGTTTTTTGTTTTTATTAAATAAAGGATTGTAAAGGATTTCAAACCCTTTAAAAAATGCTATTTGTTTTTTTTCAGGATCATAGGTAGCCTTACCATATTGTTCTTCCACATTAGGTGTAGATTCGTAGCATCCTGTTGTCAGAATTGCTAATATGAATATTAATAAAAGGATTGATCTTTTTTTCATAGAATTTTTTCCCTATTTTGGTCTTAATCAGGTTTCAAGGTATTAATTTGTTACCATTGATAAAATAATTAATGTCGAAAATGCCTTGGAAATTACTTCTTTTTTTTCGTCCATTAGCTTGTAATCATCTATGGTATAGCCTTTTGTTTTTAATTTATCCAGAAATTTTTGTTCTTCTTTTTTAACTTCATCTTCTGTACCAGTCATTTTCTTCATTTTGATAGCTGTAAAATTCATCCCTGCACTCATTATAAAATCATTTAATTGTGCGATGTTTTCAATGTCTTTTTTACACTTGTCAAAATTCTCAAATCCTTCCTGTTTCATTATCTTCTGTATTTCTTCCTTATCAGGAGTACCATCTATCTTCTTTTTATATTGAATAATATCATCGCAGACCTTCCCTAATTTTTCCCATCTCTCCGGCAAGAAAATATTTTCACCATCAGGTAGTTTTTTCCCAAACTTATCTATTATTTTCTTGGGTATGGTTGCTTCTTTTTCTTCTTTTTCAGTTTTTTCCTGTTTTATGTTTTCTTCTTTTTCTTTAGATTTTTCTGATCCACAACCTGAAACAAACAGAACGAACAGAGATAAAATAAAAATCGAAGTTGTTCTTTTCATATGCTTATCCTCCTGATGTATGATTTATTAATGAAATGGATATAAAATTAACGAAAAAATATTTATATTTCAATATTATAAACGGATTAAACATTTTATGATTTCTTGAATCCAAAAACAAATTTATAGTTATGTTATATTTTGAAAAAGAACAGTCTTTTGCTCATAAGATGGATAAAAAAGATTCCTTATCAACATTTCGTGACAGGTTTTATATTCCCGGCGGAACTATCTACATGGATGGAAACTCGCTGGGTCTTCTCTCTAAGGATGCAGAATATTCAGTTACAAGAATTTTAAATGAATGGCGAGATCTGGCCATTAAGGGTTGGTTGCAGGGAAAAACACCCTGGTTTTATTTTGCAGAGGAAATTGGCAAAAAGACAGCAAACCTGGTTGGTGCTAACCCAGAGGAGTTGATTATGACAGGAACTACAACAGTTAATATACATTCCTTAATAAGTTCTTTTTATAAGCCTGAAGATAAGAGAACAAAAATATTAGCTGATGAACTGAATTTCCCCTCAGATATTTATGCCTTGAAGGGACAATTAAAGCTAAAGGGTTTTCATCCGGAAAAAGATCTGGTTTTAGTTCCTTCAGAAGATGGATATCTTTTAGATGAAGAGGATATTGTAAATCTGATGACCGATGAAGTTGCTGTTGCTTTTTTGCCTTCTGTTTTATACAGGAGCGGACAGTTGCTGGATATGAAATATTTAACCCAGAAAGCTCATGAAAAAGGCATTCTGATTGGTTTTGATTGCAGCCATTCAGCAGGATTAGTTCCTCACAAATTTAGTGAATGGGGAATTGATTTTGCTGTTTTTTGCAGTTATAAATATTTAAATGGCGGACCGGGATGTTCTGCTTTTTTATATGTAAACGAGAAACACTTTGGCAAAGAACCCTTATTGGCTGGCTGGTTTGGGAATAACAAAGAAACACAGTTTGATATGTCTCTTGTTTTTGATCCGGCTCAAAATGCAGGTGCCTGGCAGATTTCCTCCCCGGGAATACTCGGTAGTGCACCAATGGAAGGCAGTATCAATCTGATAAATGAAGCCGGGATAAAAAAGATACGGGAAAAATCAAAACAGTTAACCTCTTATTTAGTATTTCTGATACAGGAATATCTTGGTGGAGAGCCTTATTCATTCAGGATAGTAAGTCCGGAGAATCCTGAAAGAAGAAGCGGGCATATCGCAATTACACGTGACCAGGAACTTTTTCGCATCAATGAGGCACTGAAAAGTAAGGGAGTTGTCCCGGATTTTCGTCCACCAAGCCTGATTCGTTTAGCTCCTTCTCCATTGTACAATAGTTATGAGGACGTATGGAAGGTAGTACAATACTTAAAAGAAATTGTTGATAAAGAAGAGTACACATCTTTTTCATCACAAAGAGATGCTATTTCTTAAAGAATCCGGATACATAAAATAATAAAAGAGGCTGCCAAATGACAGCCTCTTTTTAAGTTAATGAACAGAATTATGATATCTCAATTGAGCGATTGCTGTTTTTTATCAATTCTGATTTTTTGGGAATATTAATCCTCAAAATTCCATCATTATAATGTGCCTTTATATTATCCTTATCTACCTTATCAGATAATTTAAAGGATCTTCTGAATTTGTTGAAATTAAATTCTCTCATTAATGATTTCTTATTTTCTCCTTCAGAGTCCTCTTTTTCCAAAGAAATAACAAGTAAGTTTTCTTTTAATTCAATATTGAAATCCGATTTTTTAAATCCAGGTACAGCAATTTCTATATCAAATTCTTTTTCTTTTTCCACAATATTTGCTGGTGGTACAGCAAAATACTGGTTGCAGTCATAATTGTTTTCACTGTTGAAAACCTGGTCTAACAATTCAGAAAATGGATTGTTGCTCTCTTCCATATTTCTTCTTAATCCTGGTCTGTAAGTTCTAAGTAGTGTCATAGCTTTTGTTTTTTATTGTTATTATTTAGATTAAATTAATTTTTTAATTTATTTATGATGATTAGGTCAACTTATATGCCAAATGTATTTTTAAGTAACTTTGGCTGCACGAGGATAATTTTAATGACAAATTGGCCTATTCCTAAATTAAAGGACTGCCTATTTGTCGCAATTTGGGTTAAATTATGAGGATATTCATACTTTTGCATAAAAAGAAAGAAGATGAGGATAGATATCATAACAGGATTACCGGATTTGTTGCAAAGTCCGCTGAATCAGTCAATAATACAAAGAGCACAGGAGCGGGAACTGGTAGAAATAGTAGTGCATAATCTGCGTGATTATTCCAGCGATAAACACAAAAGCATTGATGATTATGCCTTTGGCGGAGGTGCAGGAATGGTTATGAGCATAGAACCAATTGATAGGGCCATTCAAAAATTAAAATCAGAAAGAGATTACGATGAGATTATTTATACGAGTCCTGATGGACAACCTTATGAACAGAAGGAAGCAAATCGCATGGCTACCTTAGGAAACATAATTATTCTTTGTGGCCATTATAAAGGGATTGATCAGAGAGTAAGGGATCATTTGATTACCAGAGAAATCTCAATCGGGGATTATGTCCTTACAGGGGGAGAATTAGCAGCGGCAGTAATTGTTGATAGTATAGTTCGTCTTTTACCCGGTGTAATTAATGATGAAACCTCTGCTCTTACTGATTCTTTCCAGGATAATATGCTTGCTCCGCCCATGTATACACGGCCTGCTAATTATAAAGGCTGGAAAGTCCCTGATATTCTTTTATCAGGAAATTTTCCGGAAATTGAAAAATGGCGTGAGGAGAAAGCCCTGGAAAGAACAAAAAAGTTAAGACCTGATTTGCTGGACGGAGATGAGGAATAGTTCAGGCTAAAGAAAACTATTAAAAAAGGCGCAAAGTTTGTTTCTTTGCGCCTTTAAATAAAATAATCCACTCATTACTCCGGTTTGTAATTGCCATCAAACTTTTCAGGATGTTTGTCTTCAAAAGAAGTGGCTTTTTGAAAAGCATTTGCCAGTTCAAGGGGAGAACCTTCATCATA
>CAYWSJ010000002.1:4754-40734 GCA_964461045.1 uncultured Bacteroidales bacterium
GTTTTTTCTTCAAACCATACATCACCCATGGCCAGGGCCCCAAGAGAAAGCTTTGCAATGAGTACAGCTCCTGCTTCATCAAGTTTATTTACTATTGTTGCATTTTCCTGGAATTGTTGCTCTTTAAACGGAGCTGCTCCCCATGTAGTTTTGTATCCTTTAACACTTACCAGGTCTTTCAGGCCGTAAGGAATTCCATGTAACTGACCCCTGTATTTTCCCTTGCTTAGTTCTTCATCTGCTTTCCTGGCTTGCTTCATAGCTCTCTCTTCAGTGAGGGTTATGAGACAATTTAATGTATCACTATATTTCTTTAGTCTCTTAAGATATAGTTTGGTAAGTTCAACAGAGGTAATTTCCCTGTTTTTGATCAAGTTTGCTAACTCCGGGACAGAATAAAAAGCCAGTTTGTTGATATCTTTTGGTACTGAATTCTTACCCGGCATATCCCATTTAATTGGTTTTTGAGCTATCTGGATCTGCTCTCCTGATGGAACAGGATTAAAATGCAGGGCGTAAGGTGTTTTGTTGGGAAGATTTACCTCCCTTATTTTGTCAAAACTTTTTCTTTGACTCAATAGACCGTCTGTCATAGAATCTTTTTCAGATTCATCAAATTGAAGATTAATCAGCTTTTCTGCATGGCTGATATCTTTTTTTGTAATTTTTTGTTCTTCTTTGTTGTCTTTCTGCTTGCAGGCAAAAGAAAATAAAATAAGCAGAAACAGGATGAATAGATTTTTAATTTTTCTCATAGTGTATAATTTAATGGTATTGTTATTTTTTTCTTCCTTTTCCGGAATCTGTGATTTCTAATAATTCAAGCGGATAGGGACTGAGGAAGGTTTGTCTGAGCAAGTATTCTGTTTTAAACCTGAGTGCCCATGAATGCAATAACTTAAACAAAACTTTTAATGGTATTCTTTCGTCGCGATACTCTTCTATTGAATCCAGGAATAATTTTTTTTCATCCGATTCCAGTTCGCCGGAAACATAACCCAGTGCATGCTGCAGCATATTAATCCAGTTTGTAAATTTGGGAGGTTTGCTTAAAAGTGATTGCAGTGTTTTTTCATAATTTATCAATATCTCATCAATATTTGATTTATTATAACCAGCAGTAATGTTTCCCAGTTTTCTCATTTTTTCCTGGTTATAGGCCATAAAGAGCAGTTTGTTGTTAGTATGAAAATCAATAAGTGCGTTTATCGTATTATTTTCTTTTACTTTTCTGAAAGAAGCCAGTGTAAATATACCAATAAGAAAATTTTCACGTATGCTGAAATTTCTTAGTCTGCCTTCATCTTCAATTGGCAGGTCGGGGTATTTTTCAAGGACTGCCTCTCCAAACATTCCTTTTCCCCTTGTGGCACCCATTTGATCCTCTTTGCCATCGTATATTTTAACGCTGCTAAGTCCGCAGGAGGGAGAACGATGTTTTAAGATAAAACCGTCTATATCGCCCGTATTGTCAAGAAATTCTTTGGTGAATCTTTGCATCTCGTTTGTGACATCATTCCCGGTAGCAGGCTGGTACAATCTTTTCTGATTATTTTCCATAACTAATCTGACGGGTTTCCTTGGAACACCTAAACCTATTTCTTTTTCGGGACATACGGTAATGAAATCCACATATTTTTGAAGTTGATCCACAATTGCAGAATTGATTACGGAACCGTCATACCTGCAGTTTTCAAAACCAAGACATTTACTGATAATTATCTTAGGTTTTATAAAATCACTCATTATTTTATTGTTTTAATTGATCTGTTAATTTACAAATTTTTTCATACAAAGAAGTTAGAACTTTTCAAACATTTTTTTTGATGCGGTTGGAAATTTGATTGATATAGGAATTTAAGATTTTAAATTATTTTTTTAGTTTTACAGGCTAAAAATTATCTGCAATGAAAAAACAATTCTTTCAGAAACTATTCACCAAATTTCTTAACGTAGTAGAAAAAGTAGGGAATGCTTTACCACATCCAGCTACATTGTTTGCAATTTTTGCTATTCTGGCTTTGGTTCTTTCTTCACTTGGAGATTTGTTAAACTGGCAGGCGGTTCATCCGGCAACTGAAGAGATTATCAAACCAGTTAATTTGCTTTCAAAGGAAGGGATTCATAAAATCATTCTTAACCTGGTGGAAAACTTCACCAATTTTGCGCCTTTGGGAATTGTGCTGGTTGCTATGTTAGGTATTGGTATTGCTGAAAGAAGTGGTTTGATAGGTGCAGTAATTCGTATGTTGGTGCTTTCTTCACCAAGAAAAACGCTTACCTTTATAATTGTTTTAGCTGGTATACTTTCCAACATCGCCAGTAATGTAGGGTATGTATTACTTGTTCCCCTTGCCGGGGTAATTTTTCATGCTGTCGGCAGGCATCCGATTGCCGGTATGGCAGCTGCTTTTGCTGGTGTTTCCGGGGGCTTTAGCGCAAATCTTATTCTTGGCACCATTGATCCTTTGCTTGCAGGTCTTTCACAGGAGGCAGCAAGGATTGTTGATCCTGCCTATGTGGTTAATCCTACAGCAAACTATTATTTTATGGTGGCATCGACCTTCATAATTGCTCTTGCGGGTACATGGGTTACAGAAAAAATTATTATCCCGCGTCTTGGAAAATACAAAGCTGATGAAGTTGAACAGGAGAAACTTGAAAGACTTTCATCTAAAGAAAAGAAAGGTATTCTTTATGCTTTGATCACTTTTCTTTTAATTATAGGTGGAATATTGTGGGGTGTTGTACCAGAAAACGGGCTGTTAAGACCCGAAGATGGATCAATATTGAGTTCGCCTGTTATAAAAGGAATAATAACAGTTATTTTTATACTTTTTGGCTTAACAGGTCTTGTCTATGGCATTGTTACCAAGGAATTTAAAAACGATGCCGATGTTATGAAGGGCATGGGGGAAAGCATGAAGACCCTTGCCATGTATATCGTTCTTGTGTTTTTTGCAGCACAATTTGTTGCCTATTTTAAGTGGAGTAATCTTGGTATGATCATAGCCATAAAAGGAGCGAAGGCAATAATGGCAAGTAATTTAGGTATTATTCCTCTAATGATATTGTTTGTCCTTTTTGCCGGGTTTATAAATCTTATGATGGGCAGTGCATCCGCCAAATGGGCTATACTTGCACCAATTTTTATACCGATGTTTATGTTTTTGGGGTATTCTCCGGAACTCTCACAGGTTGTATACCGAATCGGGGACAGTACCACCAACATAATATCTCCAATGATGAGCTTTTTTGCACTCATTATTGCATTCATCCAGAAATATGACAGCAAAGCCGGAATTGGAACAATTATTTCCAACATGTTGCCATACACCATTGTGTTTATGCTGATATGGATAGTACTCCTTGTGATCTGGATTGTATTCGGATTACCATTGGGTCCGGATGCCGGGTTGTTCTATTCTATGTAAATTATCGGTGGATTACGAATTTTCCTTGTTTTGCTGCTTTTTTGTTGACAAGGATGTTATAAAAGTATATTCCTGGCTTAAGATCTTCCAGTTTTATGGTTGTTCTCAATTGTTCCAGTTTTGTTTTTTTGACAAACTTTCCAGTTGAACTGTACACAACTATATAGCCATCATAAATTTGTTTGTCAGTAAATTTAACAATAAGTTTATTTTGAACGAAGGTGGGATATACCTGTATATTTTGTCCTCTTGAAGATGTAATATCCAGTGTCGAGAGCTGTATCGTGTCAGAAGAAGAACAGGAATTTGAATCAGTAACTTCTACCCAATATTTCCCCTGGCTTAATTCTGAGATAGCCTGTTGTGTTTCTCCGGTTGACCAGAGATAATTATAGGGTTCTGTACCTCCCTGAACCTGAGTATTTAGTTTGCCATTTTCCTGGTTTTCATCAGGGTGTTCAATGACTTCAATAGTTACATTTAAAGGTTCTGGTTCAGTTAGTTGCACGCTATCGGTAACCTGGTAAATGCTATCCCCTGTAACTGTCAGATAATAAGTGCCTGCCCCCAGGTTATTAATTAAAGAAGTTGTGGCTCCAGTTGACCATGAATACGAATAAGGTTTTATACCCCCTTCTGCCTGTGCTTCAATTGAGCCGTCCTGCATCCCATAACAACTAACAGGGTCAGTTATGAAGGATATGGTTATACTATCGATTTTTACTCCTACACGAAACGTATCAAGTGCAATGCATCCATTGGCATCAGTTATTGATACATTGTATTTTCCATAATTTAAGTTTTCATTTATTGCAGATTCTGCACCATTTGACCAGCTGTAAGAGTAAGGAGAAGTACCTCCTGAAACATCTAATGCTATTGATCCGTCTGGTGTTATTGAATCACTTGCAGGTGTAATGGTTGCATCGATAGTGATTGCTTCAGGTTCAGTAATTGTAAAATTTTTTGTTTTAGTTAATCCGTAATCATCGGTTACGGTTACGCTGTAATTTCCTGCTTCCAGATTCTCAATTATTGAGTCATTCGAGCCTGTATTCCACTGGTAATAATAGGGGCCTATTCCGCCAGCAGGACTTACAGATATCCAGCCATTGGAGTCCCCGTGACACAGTATGTTTTGTTTTTCATAATTAAGATTGAGGAAAGAAGGGTAGGGGAAAGTAATTTTTTTTATTTTGTTTGTGCTGTCTACTTCACATGAAATTACAGGAATCCCTGATTCTTTAGCCATCCAGTTGTACAAATAACTTGTATCTCTGCTGGTTGTATCATAAGCGGTCCAAAGACCAAAATAAATATCATGAACTTCAAAATTATGAACTACGGAAATGGTGGTTTTAAATTCTCTTAATGTTTCAACAGTATCGGTTAGAGAAGCAAGAGGTCCAAATGTATCAATTAAACTGGTTGTGTAAATTGAAAGATCGAACCTGACCGAATCAATTCCCTCCATTTCATTGTAAGGCAGCGTAATGTTCTGTTTTTCTGCTGTATCTGAAAAAGAATCCTGGTAATTTGAGGGAAATTCAGCCAGTGTCAGGTTATTATCCAGGTTAATGTTTACGGGCCCTCGTTGAACAGATTGCAGATCGGAACTGTGGTAGCCTGTAACTTCAAAATAATCTTGTGTGGATATTAAGTAAGCAATATTATCAGGATTGTTTTTTTCTGCCAGGTTGGATTGAGGAAAAGAGGATGCATAATTTGTTTCTGAAGGATCAATAAATCTCGTAGTATCAAATCCATCTGCTTCTGGTGAGCTGAAATTCCAGAGATCATTTTCCTGGAAGTCATTGATATAAACTTGTTCTGAACTTCCAAAAGTATCCGTTACTGTAAGGAATGTATCTCCAAGTGCAGGAAAATCACTTTCATATATAGTAATTTGTCCTTTAGTACTTTGAATTACTGCTAATGTAAGAAACGTTAGTATAATAATTTTTTTCATATCTCCTAAGAATCATTTTTAAGTTTATATCGATTGTATAATTGTTCTCTTTTTAAACCCAGGAATTTAGCAGTTTTGCTTTTGTTTCCGTCAAATTTTTCGAGTGCTTTTTTTACAATTTTCATCGTAAACGATTCAAGGTCGAAGGGCTTTTCTAACAGAGTTTGAATAATATCTTCCTGATTGCTTTGTTGATCAGGTAGTTTTTGCATTTGGGTGTAATATCTGTCAAGCTCATCTTTTTTCTGAAGGTGTTCATATTTGATGGACTCTCCATCAGCGAAGATCATAAGTTGTGTAATAAAATTTTTTAATTCTCGGATATTACCTGGCCAATTGTAAGAGTATAGTAGTTTCAAAACAAGGGGTTCTATATATTGAACTGATTTATTGAATTTTTGATTCAGCTCCTGGATAAAGAAGATAACCAAAGGAATGATTTCTTCTTTGCGCTTAACAAGTGGAGGAATATCGGCTTTAACTATGTTAAGCCGGTAATATAAGTCCTCTCTAAACTCTCCTTGTTCTACCATTTTTTCCATCTTCTTATTTGTTGCAAAGATGAGCCTTGATTGAACAGTTTGTTTTGTTTGACCTCCAATCTTGAAGTATTCTCCTGTTTCAAGTACGCGAAGGAGTTTTGATTGTATATCGGCATTAATTTCTGAGATTTCATCCAGAAAGAGGGTGCCATTCTGCGATTGCTTAATATATCCTTCCCAGCCTTTTGGGTGAGCCCCGGTAAATGCTCCTTTAACATACCCAAACAGTTCAGATTCAAATAGTTCTTTGTTTATGTTGGAGCAATTTATTGCCACGTAAGGTCCATCCGACTGATCCACTTCATAATGCATAAATTCTGCTATCATTTCTTTGCCCACACCTGTGTCCCCAACAATAAGCAAGGGAATTGACGAAGATGCTTTCATTTTTTTCAAATGGTCAAGTATGCTCTTAATTTTTTTAGAAAAAACAGCATAATTCTTCATCTTTGAACTCTTAAAATGGTATAAGGGCTTTAGATGAATTTCATCAAGATCTATTAATTCTTTATTGTCTTCTATATTAAGTATGTAAGAAAGGTCGAATGTATTCATAGCATGAATATTCTTCTAATTTACAAAGTATAAAAAAAAACAGAAGCAGCAAAATTTCAGCTCCATTAAATTTTTCATATCTTTTTCTTATTTTTATAAGCCTATTCATTTAATCCTAAAACATAAATCATGAAAAAAATCAGATTCATTATCACCTTATTTTTTATTGGTGCTGTAACTTTTGCATATTCTCAGAGTTCAAAAAAAATATCAGAAACTATTGAGAAGGCATATGACAAATTTCAGCCATCAGGGCTTTCTGTTGTTATAGTAAAAGATGGAAAGATTGAATACATAAATTCATTTGGATACAAAATAAAACAGGAAAAACAAAAAGTTAAGAATAATTCAATTTTTAATATTGCCTCCTGTTCAAAGGCTTTTACTGCTGCTGCAGTAGGTAAATTAGTAAGCGAAGAAAAATTAGCATGGGAAGACAAGGTGATTGATTATATTCCTGAATTTCGTTTGAGCGATCCTTACATTACAAGTGAATTGACGATTGAAGATATCTTGTCACACCGTACCGGATTGTCAACTTTTACTGGAGATTTACTCTGGTATAGCACAAATTATACAAATGAA
Source organism: uncultured Bacteroidales bacterium (assembly GCA_964461045.1). GTDB lineage: Bacteria > Bacteroidota > Bacteroidia > Bacteroidales > UBA12077 > JAGXLC01. The sequence continues at coordinate 11,840 of CAYWSJ010000002.1, forward strand.
GAGATTATCCGTAGAATGCGTTACCTGCCCATTGAAAATGATTTTAGGGAAGATTACGGTTACCAGAATAATATGTTTATGCTGGGAGGAGAAATTATTGAGAGAATAACGGGAAAAACCTGGTCAGAATATATTCAGGAAAATATTTTTGAACCTCTTGATATGAAGAATACATACCCTTCAATTGATGAGATGACTCAGTTTGATAATCTGGCATACCCCCATATTGAAAACCAAAAGATTGAACCTTATGATTTTAACGGATCCAAACCCGCCGGGGCGATCATGTCTAATGTAAAGGATTTGTCGCACTGGGTTATGATGCTGTTAAATTATGGTAATTATAATGACAAGGAGGTGCTTCCTAAATCTGTTGTTAGAAAATGTTTTGCTCCTCATACACAGTTAAGTGTTTCTGAGCAGAATGAGAAGATGGGAATACATTTCAGAGATTATGGCCTGGGTTGGAATATGTTTGATTATTCAGGGCAAAAAGTAATTGAGCATAATGGTGGAATGCCCGGGTATATAAGTAAAGTTACATTAGTGCCTGAAAAAAAACTTGGATTTGCGATACTGAATAATGGAATGGGGATTTATGTAAATGAAGCTATAAAAACATTTATTCTTGAGCATTATTTGAAAGATGAAATTACCAGGAATTGGAACGAAACCTTTATGAATTTTAAGAAACAGAGAGAAAAAAGATTGGAAAAGAGAAAAGAAAAGAGAATTGCTTCAAGAGTAAAGAATACTACTCCATCTTTAAACAAAGAGGGATATGTTGGTACATACAAAGATAAAATGTATGGGAAAGCCCGGATTAAGATAATTGACGGGAACCTGAACCTTACTTTGCTACCTGCAAAAGAAGTTTTTACAAGTCCAATGGAAAACTGGCATTATGATACATTTAAAATAGAATTTAACGATGCCTTTCTGCCTTTTGGACTGGTAACTTTCGATTTTAATCCGGCAGGAGAGGTGATTGGTTTTAAAATTGATTTACCAAGCAATGATTTCCATTTTAATAAACTGAACTTTGAAAAACTTCCCGGATAAATTAAAGGAATTAGGGATTGGTTTTTTTATATTTGAAAAAAGTTCAAAAAAAAAATAAAATATATGAGTAAGAAAATTGCTTACGCAGGAAATAAAGGAAGTAAAATCCGATCCGACTGTTTTGTTACTTTAGAATTAAAAGACTCAGGCGGACTTTCAATCGATATTCAAAGTAAGGTAGATACCCTTTTTGGTAATAATATCAGGGAATTGGTGAATAATGTTCTGTCGTTTTTTGATATTAAGAATGCCAGCCTTACTCTTGAAGATACCGGAGCAATCCCCCTTGTTCAGGCAGCCCGGTTAGAAGCAGCCATTAAGAAGCTGGTAGAAACTGACAAGGAGTATTTACTTCCTTTAATTGACGAAAATACTTATGCTTCAGAAAAAGAACAATTTAGATTTTCCCGCTTATATTTACCCGGCAATACGCCTAAAATGATGCTTAATGCTGGTATTCACGAACCCAATGGAGTAATACTTGATCTGGAAGATTCTGTGGCACCAGACAGAAAACATGAAGCAAGATACCTGGTAAGAAATGTGTTGCGGGGAGTTAATTTTTATGGAGCCGAAAGAATGGTAAGGATCAATCAGTTTCCTAAAGGACTGGAAGATCTTAAATATGTTGTACCGCATAATGTTCATGTAATTTTAATTCCAAAATGTGAAGGAGAAGATCATATTCAGAAAGTAGAAGAGGAGATTAATAAAATAAGGCAAGAAAGGGGAATTAAAAATGAAGTTTTCTTTATGCCTATTATTGAGAGTGCACTTGGCGTGGAGAAGGCATTTGAAATAGCTTCTGCCTCAAAAAATGTTGTTGCCCTGGCTATTGGTTTGGAGGATTATACTGCTGATATTGGGGCCCAGAGAACCAACAAGGCTGTCGAATCTTTTTACGCAAGAACACGTCTGATTAATGCTTGTAAAGCGGCCAGAATTCAGGCTATTGACTCTGTCTTTTCTGATGTCGGTGATGAACAGGGTTTGAGAGATACTATAAAAGAAAGCAAATCTCTTGGCTTCGAAGGTATGGGTTGTATTCACCCCCGTCAGATTAAAGTAATTCATGAAAGTTTTGCTCCTGAAAGTGAGGAGTTAGAAAAAGCCAAGAAAATTGTTGATGCATTCTATGAAGCGGAAGAAAAGGGACTTGGAGTTGTTTCTCTTGGTAGCAAAATGATTGACCCGCCGGTAGTAAAGAGAGCAAAACGAAATATTGACCTGGCTGTTGATCTGGGAATAATTTCTGAAAACTGGCGGGAAGAGATGAAAGAGGAGTAAATATGAAATTAGTTTAATCATAAACAATAACAGGTAAAATAATACAATATATGGGACAACCTTATAAAAATTTAACAAAGAATGCAGCAGGGCGGATGATTCCCGATAAAATTAACGGTGAAGAAGTAATTCCTTTTAAAGGAGTTGGAAAACATAAGCCGGAAGGAAGGAAGCATGCACCAAAGATAAGATCGTATGCCGATTATCCATCTAATGGAGATAAGCGTGTCGAATCACTTAAAGAAGCATTAAAAAAAGCAGGCATTAAGGATGGAATGACTATATCAACTCATCATCATTTCAGGAACGGAGATCTTCTGGCAAATATGGTTTTTGATGCTGCTCATGAATTAGGTATAAAAAACCTGCGTTGGTTTCCATCAGCATCATTTCCCTGTCATGAGCACTTGCTGCAATACCTGGAAGATGGAACCATTCATCATATTGAAGGAAGTATGAACGGGCCCCTGGGAAAGTTCACCTCGGAAGGAAACATGAAAGGAACAGGAATTCTGCGGTCGCATGGAGGAAGATACCAGGCTGTGCAAGATGGGGAGGTTCAGATCGATATTGCTGTAATTGGAGCTGGTTGTGCTGATTCGTTTGGCAATGCAAATGGATTATACGGCCAATCTGCCACAGGTTTATTGGGTTTTGCCCTGGCTGATTCACAATACGCTGATAAAGTTATTGTTGCTACTGATAATATGGTAGATTTTCCATGTATTCCCTGGCAGATCCAGGGTAATTATGTGGATTATACTGTAGAGCTGGGAAAAATAGGAATTCCTGAGAAAATAATATCAGGTACAACCCGGATAACTAAAAGTCCTGATCGATTGCTTCTTGCAGAATTGACTGCAGATTTTTGCGAAGAAACCGGTATTCTCAGAGATGGTTTTTCCTTTCAGTCAGGGGCAGGAGGAACTTCTCTGGCTGTAGGAGAATTTTTTGCTAAAAAAATGAAAGAGAAAAATATAAAGGCAAGGTTTGCCCGGGGAGGAAGTAATAAGTACCTCGTAAAAATGCTGGAGGATGGCCTTGTTGATTATATTCTTGATGGACAAACTTTTGATTTGGAGGGAGTACGTTCGATGAGAGACAATCCTGCTCATGTATGGACAAGTCCATTTACCAGCTATAACTACCACGGCAAAGGAAACTTTGCGGGAATGGTAGATGTGGTTGTTCTGGGAGCTACTGAAGTGGATGTAAACTTTAATGCCAATGTAGCTACTCACTCTGATGGTTATTTGTTACATGGAATTGGTGGATGGCAGAACTGCTTGTTTTCAAAAAATGTTATTTTACCTATTCCACTATTCAGAGATCGTATACCTGTGATTACCGATGAGGTTACAACAATTTGTGGACCAGGTGAGTTGATTGATGTTATCGTTACCGAACGTGGTATTGCAGTTAATCCAAAAAGAACAGATTTACTGGAGAAATTAAAAGGATCAAGATTGCCAATAAAAACTATTGAGGAATTAAAGGAGGAAGCGGAAAGAATATGCGGTAAACCTGAAAAGCCTGAACTGGATGATGAAATTATTGCTGCCATTAAATGGGTAGATGGTACAATTATTGACGTTGTGAGAAAAGTTAAAAAATAAATTTTGTTGAACTATTAATCTTATATTACAATGAAGAAGTATAAATGTACAGTATGTGGTCATGTGTATGACCCTAAAGAAGGTGATCCTAAAGGGGGAATCGAACCCGGAACTGAATTCGAACATGTCCCTAATGACTGGACCTGTCCGGTATGTGGAGTAAGTAAAGGAGAATACAAACCTATTGATTAAAGGTTTCTTATTAAAAATTAACCCGGAGATTGCTTCAATCTCCGGGTTAATTTTTTAATCTCAAAATTCAATTATCGTCAGTTGTATTATTTCACTGCGATGGTTTCAATTTCAATTTTAGCTCCTTTGGGTAAATTTGCTACCTCAAATGCAGACCTGGCTGGAGGATCTTCTTTATAATAATTGCCATATATTTCATTCATTTTTTGAAAGTCTTTGATATCAGCCAAAAAAATAGTTGATTTTACTACCTGGTTATAGTTGTATCCTGCTTCTTTCAGAATAATTCCTATATTTTTCATAACCTGTTCGGCCTGATCCGAAATACTTTCAGGCATTTCTTGGGTCTCCACATTTATGGGTAGTTGACCGGAAATGTACAACGTATCATTAATCTCCACTGCCTGGCTATATGGTCCAATAGCCGCGGGAGCTTTGTCTGTTTTAATAATTCGTTTCATAGGTTAATATTTTGGGGTTTTAGGTAAAATTTACAAGAAAGATAATAAAAAAAAGCATCCGATTTATGTTGGATGCTTTTTATATTTTTACCAGATCTTGGCACGTTTATCATCAGGGATGTAGAGCTTGTCATCTTTTGTAATATTGAAGGCTTCATAGAAAGCATCAACATTTACAAGGGGTCCATTCACTCTGTGCACACCCAGACTGTGTACATCTTCCTTCGTTCTTCTCAGGATTTCTTTATCTCTTATATTCTGAGCCCAAACTCTTGCCCATGCCAGGAAGAATCTTTGATCAGGAGTATATCCATCAATTTTATCTGGCAGAGTTTCATTTTTTGTGGCATTCTTAAATGCTGTGAATGCAATATTTACACCACCAAGATCGGCTATGTTTTCCCCCAGGCTCAATTTGCCATTTGCATGTACTGTGTCAAGGACTATCTTATTGTTGTATTGTTCTACAAGAATATCAGCCCTGTTATTAAATTTTTCTTCATCTTCTTTAGTCCACCAACTTTTCAGGTTCCCATCCTTGTCGTACTGTCTTCCCTGGTCATCAAATCCATGAGTCATTTCATGGCCAATAACTGCTCCGATTGCTCCATAATTAATAGCTTTATCACCATCTAAGTAAAAGAAAGGAGGCTGTAAAATACCAGCAGGGAAACATATTTCATTCATAGAAGGTGCATAGTAAGCGTTTACGGTTTGTGGTGGAAAGAACCATTCGTCTTTATTTACGGGTTTTCCGATTTTATTTAGTTGATATGCTTTGTTAAATTTGCTGCTCGCCATAACATTTTCAAAATAAGAGGAAGCACCAATCTCAATATCTGAAAAATCTCTCCACTTGTCTGGATAACCTATTTTAACATTCATCACTGAAAGCTTCTCCAGTGCTTTTTCCTTTGTTTCATTACTCATCCATTCAAGCTTCTCGATTCTTTGTCCCAGGGCTTCTCTTAAATTACCAACAAGCGTAACCATTCTTTCCTTAGCTTCAGGTGGAAAATGTTTTTCAACGAATTTTTTTCCTATAGCCTGCCCCAATGCACGATTTGTACTATTCAGTACTCTTCGCCATCTTGGTTGCATCTCTTTTTTACCTTGTAGTGTTTTTCCATAAAATTCAAATTGCGCATCTACAAAGTTTTGGTTTAAATATTGAGCACTTCTGTTAAGAAGATTCCATTCAAAATATGTTTTCCAGTTATCCAGATTTTCATCAGCTATCATTTTGTTCACCTCTTTGAAGAAGGCAGGTTGCTGAACATTAATTTCTTCTGGAGCTTCAATATTTAACTCGTTGAAATAACTTCTCCAGTCGATATTTGGACATATTTCGGTAAGGCCATTAAAATCAACTTTGTTATACGTTTTGTGTGGATCTCTCCTTTCCAGACGTGACATTGATGCTTTGGCCAGCTGGGTTTCAATTTTTATGATGGTATTTACTTTCTCTCTGGCCTCATTTTCATTATACCCGGCAAGCTGAAAAATTTTGTCCATATATTTTTTATAAGCTTGTCTTAATTCTTCTGATCTATTATCCTCACTCAGATAATAATCTCTGTCTGACATTCCTAAACCTCCCTGTGCTAACTGAGCAATCACCATTTCACTGTTTTTTGCATCTGCGCTGGCTCCAATTCGGAAAGTTGATCCAATGTTATGTTTATGAAAATTTGCAATTTGACCCTGAAGGTCTTGCTTGTTTTCTATAGATTTAATTCTTTCTATCTCAGCCTCTAAAGGTTTAATTCCCTGCTTTTCTATCTGTTCGGTATTCATTCCTAGTTTATAGAAATCCCCGATTTTTTGTTCTATACTTCCTTTTTCGTAATCACCCCGGCTGAATTCCTCAAGAATTTTTCTGACTTTCTTTTTGGTTTCTTTGCCTAATAAATCAAAAGATCCGAAACGACTTTCATCGTCAGGAATTGGATATGCTTTCATCCATCCATCGTTGGCATACTTATAAAAATTGTTCCCCGGATCAATGTTCTCGTTGATGTACTCAACATTCAGATTTTTTTCTTCTTTTTGTACCTTCTGGCAATTTTGTAATGAGATTATTGAAATCGTTGCCAAAACGAGTAAGGTTAATTTTGTTAATTTTTTCATTTTTCTGTTTTTATATTAAAAAAGCTGTCTAAACGATTGGTTAGACAGCTTTTTCTTTTTAACGTTTAATCCTTATTATATTATTCGAATTCTTTAAATGTTTCTTTGATTTTATCCATTGCTTCACGCAATTGTTTTTCATTAATTACCAGTGGTGGGGCAAAACGGATAATATCACCGTGAGTAGGTTTGGCAAGTACGCCATGTTCTTTCATTCCTACGCACACATCCCATGCAGTTTTACCTTCTTTTGGTTTTATAACAACTGCATTTAGTAATCCTTTTCCGCGCACTGTGGTAATCATTTCCGACTGAATGCTTCTGAACTCTTCACGGAAAATTTTACCCAGTTTTTCCGCATTTTCTGCAAGCTTTTCGTCTTTAATAACATCTAATGCAGCAATAGCTACTTTAGCAGCTACAGGATTTCCACCAAAAGTAGATCCGTGTTCGCCGGGTTTAATTGTTAACATAATGTCGTCATCGGCAAGAACTGCAGAAACAGGATACACACCACCAGAAATAGCTTTTCCAAGGATAAGCACATCCGGGCGGACACCTTCGTGATCGCACGCCAGCAGCTTACCAGTTCTTGCAATACCGCTTTGTACCTCATCAGCCATGAAAAGGACATTATTGGCCTTACAAAGTTCATAAGCTTTTTTCAGGTATCCTTCATCTGGTACGTTTACGCCAGCTTCGCCCTGGATTGGTTCAACGAGAAATCCGGCTACGTTTGGATCCTGTAATTCTTTTTCAAGTGCTTCTGTATCATTATATGGAATGGTAACAAATCCGGGAGTATAAGGACCATAGTCTTTCTTAGCGTCCGGGTCAGAAGACATTGAAACGATTGTTACTGTTCTTCCGTGGAAATTGTCCTCACAAACAATAATTTTTGCTTGATTTTCAGGTACTCCTTTTTTCTGATAAGCCCATTTCCTGCACAGTTTGATTGCTGTCTCATCAGCTTCAGCACCTGTGTTCATAGGAAGAACTTTGTCGTAACCAAAATATTTGGTTACATATTCTTCATATTCTCCCAGTACACTGTTAAAAAATGCCCTTGAAGTAAGAGTCAGCTTTTTAGCCTGGTCGGTTAGAGCCTTCACAATTTTTGGGTGTGAGTGCCCCTGATTTACTGCAGAATAAGCTGACAGGAAATCATAATATTTTTTTCCTTCTACATCCCACACAAATATGCCTTTACCTTTGTCTAAAACTACGGGTAACGGATGATAGTTATGAGCACCAAATTGCTCCTCTCTTTTCATGTAATCTTTTGATGTCATTTTAGCCATAGCCCTTATTATATTTAATGATTAATAAAATTTATCTTTTTGTGGCACAATCTTAATCAAATCTTTTTTGATTTTCAAGACTAAACTCATTATTTTTATAAAACAGACATCTTTTTTATAACATATTTTTTTTATTAAGGGAAAGGGAAATTGCAGGTGTAAACCTTTTCTGTTTTTATTTGTAAGAAATATTAAACAAAATAAATGATATAAATATGAAATCAAACATTCATCCATTAATAAGCAAAAGATACAGTCCTGTTATATTTTCAGATAAAGAGGTTGGTGAAGAAGTTCTTAACCGGTTGTTTGAAGCTGCACGGTGGGCTCCTTCCAGTTTTAATGATCAGCCATGGAATTTTATATATGGTGTAAAAGGCAAAGATGAAATTTATGATTTGCTTTTTGAGTGTTTGATGGATGCAAACAAGGAGTGGGCTAAAAGCGCACCTGTATTGATGCTTAGTGTTGCAAGTCTTATATCACCTACCACTCAAAAGGAAAACCCTTATGCATTCCATGATACAGGAATGGCTGTATCTAATCTTTTATTTCAGGCCACAGATATGGATTTATATGTACATCAGATGGGTGGATATTCAAAGTCAAAAGCGAGAGAATTGCTTAAAATACCAGATAGTTATAAACCTGTAGCTATGATTGCTTTGGGTTATAAAGGAAATCAAGATAATGCTCCCGAAAAATTGGTATCAAGGGAAAATAATGAAAGAACCCGAAAGCCTTTAAACAGTTTTGTTTTCAATGATAAATTTCAGGGATAAAGATATATTTGTAGGGTTAAATTCATTATTTTTGTCAAAAACAAAAACATGTTACAAAGAATTCAAACGTTATTTATACTCCTGGCATTTCTTTTAATGGGCTCATTGTACTTTTTGCCTTTAGCAGTTGTCCGCACAGAAAATGAGATTTTTACAGTTATGTTTGACGGATTTTATAAGTCTTTTTCAGAGACTGTTTTTATTCAGACCGTACCTTTAATTATTCTGCTTTCTGTAGTTGTGGCAATTAGCTTTGTTACTATCTTTCTTTATAAGAAGAGAGTAATTCAGATGAGACTTAATTTTATCAATTTGATTTTAATGTTGGGTTTTGCTGGCTTGTCTTATTTTTATATCACCAGCTTTGCAAATGGGAAATTTGACGAAAGCATAGTTACGGATATTGTTCATTATAAAATTTTTGCAGCCTTCCCATTTGTTTCAGCGATTTTTACATACCTTGGTATACGGGCCATTGGTAAAGATGAAGCTTTGGTTCGTTCCATAGACAGAATACGATAAGATAAAAGATATTTGCGATTAAAATAATTTTCCCGACCAAAAAAAGGCCGGGAAAACTATTTTATATACCTGTTGATTTTAATTTATGGCAGCATTGAATTCATTGTTTTCTCTTCCAGCGTTAAAATACTTCCATGTCTTCCGGATCAGTAATTTTTTCACAGTAATGACATTTGAGAGCTACTTTTTCGCTGTCTTTGGGTAACACATAAAAAATAGTGTTTACATTATCGTTATTTGTGATGCATTTTGGATTTCCGCATTTAGCAATCCCTTTTATTTTTTCTGGCACCTGGACATCCCTTTTATCGGTTACTTTGAAGTTATGAATAATATTGAGCTTTGCATGTGGAGCAATTAGTGCAATTTTATTAATATCCTCATCCTTAAAATACACTTCAGATAATTTTATAATCGCCTTATGACCTAGTTTTTTACTCTCCAGGTTTGTTCCGAAAGTTATTTGTTTTTTCAGACTGTCTAATCCTAAAATTGAAATAACTTTAAATAAGTGATTTGCAGGTATATGATCAATTACAGTACCATTTTCTATGGCGCTTACCAGTAATTTCTTTTTTTGATCTGACATATTCTTATAAGTTTTATTTAATTCCTAAAATTGAAGTAATGATAGCCATTCTTGTATAAACTCCATTAAGAGCCTGGGTAAAGTAGTATGATTTTTTATTTTCATCTACATCTTCATGAATTTCATTGACTCTTGGTAATGGGTGGAGAATTTTCATATTTTCTTTCGTTCCATCCAGCATGTCATTTTTGAGCACATAAGAATTTTTTGTTTTTTCGTATTCCATGGGATCAGAAAACCGTTCACGCTGAATCCTCGTCATATATATAATATCTGCATTGTTAATGTTATCGGTGATATCTATGTGTTCTTCATATTCTAGGCCTTTATCCTGAAGATACATCTTATATTCATCAGGAAGTTTAAGTTCTTCCGGGGAGATGAAATTAAAGGTCGTGTTAAAGTTTGACATTGCCATTAGCAGAGAGTGTACTGTTCTGCCATATTTAAGGTCTCCTATCAGGAAAACATTCAGGTTCTCCAGGGTTCCCTGGGTTTTTCTAATTGAATATAAATCAAGAAGCGTTTGTGTAGGATGTTGATTGGCTCCGTCTCCTGCATTTACTACTGGTATATCTGCTACCTCACTTGCAAATCGTGCACTTCCTTCCAGCGGGTGTCTCATTACAATTAAATCGCAATAGTTGTTGACTGTTTTTATTGTGTCTTTCAGAGATTCACCTTTCTGTACACTTGAACTGTCTTTACTGGCAAAACCAATAATCCGGCCATTCAAACGATTTACAGCGCTCTCAAAACTTAAGCGGGTACGGGTTGAAGGTTCAAAAAAGAGAGTACCTATAACTTTGTTTTCCAGCAAACTTTGAGTAGGATTTTTTTCAAATTCTTCAGCCAGATCCAACACTTTAGTTATGTCTTCCTTGCTGTAATCATTAATCGAAATTAGACTTCTGTTTTTCATCTTTTAAAGTTAGTTTTTTGGGTTCGGATGGAACTTACCATACCAATAAATAATGATGCTTTTTTATTAAAAAAATTGTACTTATCTGAATTCTGTGATAAAAATAGTGACTGATTGTGAATTAATCCAAAATAAAAGAGAAAAATTAATAACATTTTATTAAGACTTTTTTAATTCCCTGTTTCTTCTGCTTTTAAGTTTTTTATCAATTTAAACCGGCTAATTGTATTATCTGTCAGTGATTTTCTTACGTCAAATATAAAGACACATTTATCTGTAAATTCTTTATCTTTTGGTTCTATATTAAGCTCGTGCAGTAATTTCATTACTTCGTTCATTGCCCCGTATTCAAATTCTATTCGGAGTTTTCTGGTTATAGTTTTTTTTATAATTCTGTTTTTTTTAAGTGCTTCTTCGGCTGCTGTTTTATAAGCTCTTATTAAACCACTGGTTCCCAGTTTTATGCCTCCAAAATAACGAACAACAACAATAAGCACATTTGTTATATTGTATGATTGTATTTGTCCGTAGATGGGTTTGCCTGCTGTGGAAGATGGTTCGCCATCGTCGTTCATCCTGAAATTTGGCTGCTGTATTCCAGTTTGATAGGCATAACAGTGGTGTCGCGCATCATGGTATTGGTTCTTTATTTCTTCAATTTTTTCTTTTATTTCCTCTTCATTTTCAACAGGGATGGCATGGGCAATAAATTTACTCCCTTTTTCTTTGTATACTCCTTTAGATGATTTGTTTATTGTAAAATATTCATCTTCTTTCATACCTGAAAGTTTAAATTGCAGAAGCTAAGATATAAATTGCGATAAATGAAAGTACAACCCCGATCCAGTTGACAAAAGTTAATTTTTCTTTAAAAGCCAGGAGTCCGATAATTACAGACAAACCAACTATTCCAATATTATTAATTCCAAACACAGCCGACCCGTCAATAGGGATGCCGCCTTCGGTTTTTTGATTCAGCGCCAGGATTAGAAAGTAGATTGAACCGTAATTTCCAATACCAAGCAAAGAACCCCATAGAAGTGTTTTGGGATAAAATAATGTTCTGAATTTGTTTTTTCTGATCAGATTGATTGACAATCCAATAATTCCTGCCATAGAAAAAAGAACTGCTGAGAAGAGGGTAGAACTTCCGTTGTCAATATATTTAAACTGGGCAAATTTTATAATAGAATCAATTATTCCCATTCCAAAAAACAAAACGATAGGGAAAATTAAATTTTTCGGATCAAAATCAATTTTTCTTTTTCGGTAAATTGTCAGGAAAACCGCAGTTAATGCCAACAAAATCCCCAGGGCTTTTAAGTTTGTCAGCATATCGAAAGGGTCGTAAAGGATTGAAAAGGAGATAGGTATTATAACAGACATTTTGCTTGCCACGGTTGTAATAGCAATTCCTACCTTTTGTGATGATTCACCAATTAGTATAAAACCAATTATGAACAGGATTCCTATTATTATGGCATAAGGGAACCAGGGGTTTTCATATAGCGGAAAGATAGATGGATCATATTGGCTTATTGAAAAGCCAAGAATTGAAGCAATAATATAATTGATAATGATCGCATCAAATGTTTTTATATTATATCTTTCCAGTATTTTAAATATGACAAAAAGCGATGAAGAGGAGAGTATACTCAGAACCAGAAATATCATACTGTATTTATTTTAGTCAGCAAAAGTAAGCGCAAAGTTGATAAAAAAAAACAGGTTCTTTTATTGGAGAACCTGTTTTGCAACATGAAATTTTTCATTTGTTATATTTTAAGTTTTTTCTCAATATTCTTGATAGTTTGTTTGAACCGCTTATCAGTATCAATTAAGTTATTTACCGTTTTACAGGCGTGTAATACCGTAGCATGGTCTTTTCCACCAATTTGCGACCCTATTGAAGCCAAAGAGGATTTAGTAAGTGATTTTGAGAAAAACATGGCAATTTGTCTTGCCTGTACAATCTCTCTTTTTCTTGTTTTCGAATGCAACTGATCTGGCGATATATTGAAATAATCACAAACAATTTTCTGAATATAATCTACGGAAATTTCTTTTTTCGAATTTTTAACCAGTTTATCGATTACATTTTTGGTAAGATCAAGTGTAATCTCTTTCTTATTAAGTGTTGATTGAGCTAACAGTGAAATTAAGGCTCCTTCCAGTTCCCTGATATTAATAGTGATGTTTGAAGCAATGTATTCAACAATGTCTTCCTTTATGTCAATTCCATCCTGGTATGTTTTGTGCTTAAGGATTTTAATTCTTGTTTCAAAATCCGGAGATTGTAAGTCTGCAGATAAACCCCATTTAAATCTGGAAAGGAGTCTTTGCTCAATTCCCTGCATTTCAATTGGCGGCTTGTCCGACGTAAGTATCAACTGCTTACCCGTTTGGTGTAAATGGTTGAATATGTGGAAAAAGATGTCCTGTGTTTTTTCTTTTCCTGCCAGTTCATGTATATCATCAATTATGAGGACATCAATCATTTGATAGAAATGGAGAAAATCATTTTTGTTGTTATTTCTTACCGACTCTACGAACTGAGTTTGAAATTTATTGGCATTTACGTAGAGTACTGTTTTTTCGGGAAATTTTTCTTTGACTTTTATTCCAATCGCGTGGGAGAGGTGAGTTTTTCCAAGACCTGATTCTCCATAAATAAACAAGGGATTAAAAGCTGTACCACCGGGTTGGTCTGCAACGGCTTCTCCTGCTGATCTGGCCAGGCGGTTACACTCACCTTCAATAAAGTTAGTGAATGAGTTATCAGGGTTAAGCCTCGGATCAACATGTAATTTTTTGATTCCCGGGATTACAAATGGGTTTTTAATTTCGTTTTCCTCTGTTTTTAAAGGTACCGAAACAGGCTTATTTTTTAGTTCGGTTTTGTTGTTGGTTGGGAATCTGACTGTTACAGGCTTTTTTCTGGAGGTTGTATTGTTTTCCATAACAACACTGTATTCCAGTTTTGCCTTTTCTCCGAGTTCTTTTCTCAGGGTTTTTCTCAGTATATCGATATACTGTTCTTCAAGGTACTCATAGAAAAATGGACTTGGCACCTGGATGGTTAATACATTTTCTTCTACCTTAAGAGGAACGATTGGTTCGAACCATGTCCTATACGAAATAGTTGGAACATTATCTTTTATGATCTTCAGACAGCGGTTCCAAATATCGATATGTTTTCTATCGTTCATTAATTCTTAGTTATTTAGACTTTTCGACGATTATTTTGCTGTAAAACAAATGTGATAAAAAATTCTTTAAAAAAAAATAGAATTTTACTTGTATTTTTCAAATTAATTCTATGGCATTTTTAGTCAAGCAAATATTTTTTTATTTTTTTCAAAATTTTATAAAGTATTGATTTATATTTTTTTACGTAATGCGTAAGTTAAATAATTGTTAATTAAAAATTTGCTTAATTTAATTAAAGTGTTAAGCTAATGTTAATTTGTATAATTAGATTTTGACCAAATAAAAATTACTTATTCTTATTTTTTCCACCAAAAACTGAAACATTAATATATCTTCCCGGATTTTCTTTAATATCTTTTATAAGGATATCCAGGTCTTTAGAAGTAGAATTCAGATTATTGTAAAGTGAATCGTTGTTTACGAGCAAACCCAGCGAACCTTCTCCGCGATTTATTTTATTCAGGATGCTGTCTGTTCTTGTAAGTGTATTTTCAAGTTTGCCAAGTGTATTGTGAAGATTTGCCTGTTTAAGCGAATCTGTGATTGCAGAAACATTATTTAAGGTATTGTCTATATTATCATTGTTGTTCTTGAGGTTTTCAGAGATTTCTTTAGTATTTTTTATTACAGCTTGCAAATTATCTTTTTCAGCATTCATCAGGTTATTGAGAGTAGTGGAGGAATTTTTCAGGTTTTGTGTAATAACATGCAGATTTCTGAGAGATTTTGTAACATCTGTTCGTGTGGCATTTTTAAGCATGACAGTAAGAGAATCAATGGTTTCTATCATTTTCTCCGATTTCTCCTTAATGGGTTTAATTTCAGAATAGATTTGCTCTGTAATATCCACTTCCAGTTTACTCGGTATTGTGTCTCCTGATTCATAGTATTCATTATTGTTATTAAAATCAAGTCGTACAGCTTTTGTTCCCAGGAAATCAGAACTAAAAACAACCACTTCGGATTTTTTTGGAATCTTAATGTCTTTTCTGAGAGAAAACACTACAATAATGTCTCTGTTGTTCTTGCCGTATAGTTTTATAGTTTCAATTGTTCCAACATCAAGGCCATTCAGAAAAATCGGGCTTGCCTTTTCAAGTCCGCCGACACCATCATAAACTGCATAATAATGATTTGTTTGTGAAAAGATATTTTTTCCTTTTAAAAAATTAATTCCCCAAATCAGCAGTGCAATCAAAAAAGCTGCTATTAGTCCTATTTTTAATTCTTTTGCCATTCTATTTTATTGATTTTTTAGTTTCAAAGCTTTCTGAACCGGAATGATTTTATTCTCTTTAAAAGCTATAATAAATGCATCCGGAAAATCTTTTTCTATTTTTTCTTTTAGTTTATTGATTTTGTCATAATCGGGTGATTCTCCGATAGTATATTTGTAAGTGTCTGAGATTTTATGTTGTTGCACATCATCATGTCCTTTAAAATAATCGGAAGATAAAGGAATAGGATCATGTGCGGCTGCAACCTGTACTGAGAATTTAATATCTTGTTCATCTTTTGCCAGCATTACACTTTTTTGTTCTATTTTATTTTTATAATTTTTAAATGCTTCATAAATTGATTTTGCAAGTTTATCTCTCCCTTTTTCAGTTAACAGGTAATTTTCTTCTTTTGGATTTGAAAGAAAGCCTGCTTCAACAAGAACACTTGGCATAGTTGTTTTCCATAGCACAAGAAACCCGGCCTGTTTAACACCTCTGTTTCTCAGGTGAGTGTTGCTTGTGAATTTCTCCTGGACAAAAGAGGCAAAGTTAAGACTCTGCTCAAGATAAGTATTTTGTATAAGTGAAAAAAGTATGTATGATTCTGCCGATTTAGGATTAAAACCCTCGTATTTTTGGGAATAATCTTCTTCATACAAGATTACAGCATTTTCTTTTTTGGCTACTTCAAGGTTGCTTTCAGTTTTGTGCAAACCCATGGCATATGTTTCGGTTCCCCTGGCTTTATGATTTGGGTTGGCATTAATATGGAGCGAAATAAACAGATCTGCCTGATTCTTATTTGCTATTTCTGCTCTTCGGTAAAGCGGAATAAAGGTGTCGGTCTTTCTGGTGTATATAACTTTTACCTCCTTAAGGTTGTTTTCAATATATTTTCCCACTCTTTTTCCAATGTCCAGAACAAGGTCTTTTTCCATACTCTTACTGCCCCTGGCACCCGAATCTTTCCCTCCATGCCCGGGATCAATAACTACCGTTTGCAGTTTATATTTTTTCTCCTTTTTGTCATTTTGTCCATAGGCTGTGTGGAATAAGTTTAAAATCAGAAAAAAAATAAATATTGTTTTAAAAATATTATGTTTGGCATGAATTTTTAGTGACTTCATAAGATTGGATGTAATATTTTCATTAGCTTTGATGCGAAACTAATCACAAACAATTGCAAAAATAGCATATCAAAATTGCATATAAAATTAATTAAAATATTTTTTAAAAGTTTTTTGTTTCTGATCTTATTTCTGACGATATGGATTGTAGAGGCAAATGCTTTGTCTTATGGAATTTTTTCTTTTCAGGAAGACACAGTTTTTTTTAAAGATGCATCCACAATTGATACAGCGGATATTAAAAACGATACCACCCTTAATAACGATACAACGAAAACTGCATCTGATACAACAAAAGCATCCGAAAAAAAAGACAAAGATTTTCTTGATGCTGAAGTAAACTATAATGCCAAAGATTCCATTGTGCTCTCAAGAGATGAGAATAAAATTTTTTTGTATAAAGATGCCAAGGTTACTTATAAAAATATTGAGCTGAAAGCAGATTATATTGAATTTATTCAGGATAGCAATATTGTTTATGCAAGAGGTATGAAGGATTCTGCAGGAAATATGGTGGGTCAGCCAATTTTCAAGGAAGGTAGTAAAATATATGATGCCCGCTTTATCAGGTATAATTTTAAGACAAAAAAGGGTTTTATCCGCAAAGTTGTTACAGAAGAAGAACAAGGTTATCTGCACAGCCGGGTAACAAAGAAACATGCCGGAGACCAGATACATTTTAAAAAGGGAAAATATACGACTTGTGATAAAACTCATCCGCATTTTTATATAGCTATTTCTAAAGGGAAGGTAATTCCGGGAGAAAAAATTATTGCCGGGCCTTCTTACTTTGTGGTGGGAGATATTCCATTACCCATAGGAATTCCGTTTGGTTATTTTCCTGTTCAGAAAAAACAATCGTCGGGGATAATTATTCCGAGCTACGGAGAAGAGCAAAACCGGGGTTTTTTCCTGCGAAATGGTGGTTATTATTTTGGTATAAGCGATAAAATGGATTTACAATTAACAGGGGAGGTTTATTCAAAAGGTACGTGGGGCGCTCATATGGTTTATAGATACAGGGAAAGATATAAATTTACAAGCAACCTGAGTGCTGATTTTAAAAAATTAGTTCTTGGAGACATTGGAGCGCCGGATTACAGGGTATCCAGGGATTATTCCATAAAGTGGAGTCATTCGCAATCGGCTAAGGCTAACCCAAACAGCTCTTTTAATGCTAATGTAAATATTAGTTCTTCCTCTTATGACAAAAACCATAGCAGGGATATGCAGAACTATACGACAAACACGAAAACTTCGAGTATTAGTTATCGTAAAACATGGCCCTCCAGCCCATTTAGTTTTAATGCCAAATTGCGTCATAGTCAGAATTCAAAAACAAGGCAGGTAAA
Organism: uncultured Bacteroidales bacterium; assembly: GCA_964461045.1. Taxonomy (GTDB): domain Bacteria; phylum Bacteroidota; class Bacteroidia; order Bacteroidales; family UBA12077; genus JAGXLC01. The sequence continues at coordinate 29,613 of CAYWSJ010000002.1, forward strand.
TCTGACCCTACCTACAATGTCTTTCAATATGAACAGGATATATCCTTTTCGCCCTGAAAATAAAACTTCAGGGGAGATGAAATGGTATGAGAATATCCAGTTAAGTTATAATGCGGATTTGGAAAACAGAATTAAAACAAAAGATTCATTGCTTTTTACTCAAACCCAGTTTAAAGATTTTGAAAGTGGTTTCAGACACCGGGTACCTGTTAGCTTGAATTTTAAAACTTTGAAATATTTTAATATTACACCCAGGGTTAATTACCAGGGTGTGCTTTTTCCCCGTTATATGGAGAAATACTGGAATAATACCGACAGTGTGGTTGTTACAGATACTGTTGAAAAGTTTAGATATGCCCATTCAATTGAACCTTCAATTGGATTTGGCTTTTCACCTAAAATATACGGAATATTTCAATTTAAAAATGAAGATTCTAAAGTACAAGCTGTAAGACACGTGTTATCTCCTTCGGTTAGTTTTTCTTACCGTCCGGATGTGGGTTATATGACAGATAAGTATTATGATGAATACACAAATGAAGCTACAGGAAGGTCCTATGAATATTCCTACTTTGATAATCAGCTGTATAGTCCTCCATCTGCTCCCAGGCAAAGCGGGAATGTTAATTTCAACCTTGGAAATAATATCGAGATGAAGGTTAGAACGCCCCAGGATTCGGCTGATAATGTTAAAAAAGTAACTTTGCTGAATGACCTGAGCTTTTCATCCAGTTATAATTTATTTGCCGATTCATTAAACTGGTCTCCAATTAGCATCCGGGGAAGGACTTCTCTGTTTAAAAATAAAGTAAACTTAAGCTTTTCGGGTACTGTAAATCCTTATGCCATCAATGAGAACGGAAATATTGTAAATAACTCTGAATGGGGCAAAAGTGGTTCTATAGGTCGTTTGACCAATGCCCGGGTTAGTCTTGATATGAATTGGGAATCCAGCAAAGGAAAAACAGACGAATCCTCAGGAAATAATGGTTCATCGGGGATGAGCAGAAGTCCGTATTATGATTATTTTGATGTTCCCTGGAGCTTTAGATTTGGATACAGCTTTAATTACTCGAAAAGGGCTTTTAAATCAAATATTACCCAATCGTTAAGACTAAGTGGAAATTTCAGCCTTACCGATAAATGGAAGTTTGATGTTTCTGCAAATTATGATATCCAGGAAGATAAATTAGTAGCTACAAGCATCGGTATTACAAGAGATCTTCATTGCTGGACCATGAGTTTCGATTGGATTCCTGTTGGGTATAGAAAGAGCTATTTCTTTGAAATCAGGGTTAATGCTTCCATACTGCAGGATTTGAAATATAAAAAACAACAAAGCTGGTACGATACCCAGGATTATTAATCAATATACTTGCCAATTCTTTTAATTTCAGCTTATCTTAAATCAGGATATCTTATTTCCCATTATTAAAGTCTTGCTTTTAGGAGTTTAGATAAAACATAAATAAATTTTACTAAAATTCAAACAATAATTAATTTCAAATGTAACTATTTTGTGCGTTCTTTACTAATGTTATAGAAATCATAATAAAATGGAACAAAATTTAAAATATCTGGTAATTTATCTACGGTTTTTAATGAAAGAACTTATTTCTCCGCTAAATTACTTAATTGCCTTTTTAATTGGTGTTACGATTAATTATTTTCAGGGACTTTTTATTTTCGGATCATTTGTGCCATTTGTTGTTCCAATAGTTGTACAATCCATATCCAAAGCTTCGGTTAAATTCAGTAACCGTGATATGAATTTGCTGGTGAAGTTACCAATGGAAAGAAAAGATCCTGCGTTTGTAATGAATAATAGAGGACAGATTATTGCCAGAGAGGGCAAAACGAAGGATCTCTTTTTTAAAAACAAAATTGAGACCTTTTTCGATATTTTTGAAGATCACAAAGTATCTGCTATTAAAGAATTAATTTCAAATACCTGCAGGCAGAATAAACAGATCACAGATGAGTGGTATTCTCCGCGTATGCGAAAATGGTTTGCTGTTCATCTTAAGGCTGAAGATTATAGTAACAATGTACTTGTATGGCTTGATGATATTACCTTAAGAAAGAGTTTGATTTATAAACTGAGTAAAGTAAGGAATTTTATTACCCAGACAATGACAAGTATAACAGAGCAAGTGAAGTTGCAGGATAGCTATGACAGACTTGCCAGCTTTATTTTAAAATCCGGGTATAAGGGTGTCTTCATTACCAGTAAAGATGAAAGGGATAATTTAAAAGGGAATGTTTACAAATTAATAAACAAGGAACTTGTTAAATCTGATGAAATAATTATAGAAAAAGATTCTGATGCTCCTGTTTGGGATTCAAGGAGAGAAAGCAGACTTGTTAGTGATTCGAGAAGTAATTACAAGAATCCTGATGATTTTGACAGAAAACATAGATTTGATAATAATGTAGTTGATTTCTTAAATTTTAGAATTGATAACTTTATTAATTATCATGAAAATAATATTTCATTCATTGTTTTTAACAAGGATAACCCAATTGGCTATTTTGATCATACTTTAGTTGAAGCTGTTGTCAGTTCAGCTTTTACAATCAATTATCTGGTAGAAAAGATTCACAGTAATCAGTCTTAATTTGAATTCGGATTATGAACCGCGTAATGACAAAAAATTGACACAAACGGAGATGATTGTAGTACAGCCAAAAATAGTGTGCGTCCCTTATTTTTACTGATCATTGTGAACTACATCTGACCACTAAAAATAAAATTTTAATAAGATGAAAGATTTAGAAAATTCAATGGCATTATTTGCAGAGATGAATCCTGAACCGATTTTGCGTACAGATAAAACGGGGAAAATTCTGCTTGCAAATACAACAATGAAGGAACTGCTGGAGAATAAAGAAATAAAAGGCAAGCAGATACAGAATCTGATCCCTTCTTCTGAAAGTATAGATTTTGCTGGAATTATAAAAGAAGAAAGGATAGAAAAGCATCAGTTTGTGCTGAATAATCAATTTTACAGTTTTACACTGAAAGGTATTGCTGAACATGAGTTTTGCCATTTATATGGTACTGACATCACAGATAAGGTCACCCTTCAAAAAAAAGCTGATTCAATTGCCTTATTTGCCAAAATGAATCCTGCTCCAGTTTTTCGCTTTAATTTGCTGGGAGAAATTACTGAATCTAATAAAAAAGCTGAGGAATTATTTACTGAATTCTGTGAATACGATGAGGTTAACATTTTTAAACTATTTCCAGAACTGGAAAAAGGAAAAATTCAAAATTTAATTTATAATGAAGAAATTGATTCTTTTGTACAAAATTTTAGTGATAAAGTTTATCGTTTTGAATTGAAAGGAATAAGAGATTTGTTATCTGTTCAGGGCTATGGAGCCGACATTACTGAAATTGTTAAGGCGCAGTATGAAAATGAGAAGTTGTCTAAGGCAATACAGCAATCATCTAATTCTGTTATGGTTACAGATATTGATGGGAACATTGAATTTGTGAATGATGCTTTTGAAGAGATCTCCGGATATACAAAAGATGAAGTTATAGGAAGAAACCCAAGGTTTTTGAAAACCAATTATCATTCAAAAGAAACTTATAAGAAACTATGGGAAACTATTAGCAGTGGGGAAGTATGGAAAGGTGAGTTTTATAACCGTAAGAAAGATGGGATAAATTACTGGGAAGAAGCTTCAATAACCCCTATTTTAGATTCAGAGGGAACAATTAGAAATTATATTTCGGTAAAGGAAGATATTACTGAAAAAAAACGTGCAAGAGAACAAGCTCACTCAATGGCATTGTTTGCACAATTAAATCCTGAACCGGTTTTGCGTTTCGACAAGAGGGGTATTGTCCTTCAAGCCAATCCGGTTGCAAATGAAACTCTTGGCAGGAAAAATATAGAGGGTATGCAGGTAAAGGAACTATTTGATGAGCTTAAAGGAATTAATATTTCTCAGTTTATAGATAATAATCAAATTGAAACAATTGATGTTCAAAAACAAAATAAAGTTTTCCGTTTTATAATAAAGGGGATAAAAGACATAGCAATTTGCCAGATTTATGGGTCTGATATAACGAAAAGGATAGAGGCTCAGAAAAATGCTGAGTCTATGGCATTATTTGCGCAGTTGAATCCCGAACCGGTATTTCGTTTTGATGAGAATGGAAAGATCCTTCAGTCTAATCCTGCTGCTAATGTTCTCTTTGAAAAAGATCAGATGAACGGGAACTATGTATCTGAACTTTTACCGGGAATTGCAGACCTGGAAATAAAAAAATTTATTAAGAACAACAAACTACTTACAATAACTGAAAATGTTGGAGACAGGATTTTAAGAGTAATGGTAAGAGGCATATCTAAGTTAAATGTATGCCAGATATATGCTTCAGATATCACAGAAAGAGTAAAAGCTGAAAGAAAAGTCAGACAGCAAAAGGAGGATATTGACGACAGTATTCAATATGCCAGCAGAATACAGAATGCGGTAATGCCCAATGTGAATCTGATCGAAAAATATGCACAAGATCACTTTATTCTTTTAAAACCAAGAGATGTTGTAAGCGGTGATTTCTATTGGATGACCGAAAGACAAAACAAACTTGTCCTGGTTGCAGCAGATTGTACAGGTCATGGAGTACCCGGGGCTTTCATGAGTATGCTTGGCATCTCTTTCCTGAATCATATTGTAAATTCTGATATGACTTTAAAAGCATCAAAAATACTTGACAAGCTCCGTGATTATGTAAAAAGTACACTTGCTCAATCGGGTGAAAAGAAAGACGACGGAATGGATCTGTCGTTGATTATATTAGACAGAGAAAACATGAAAATGGAGTTTGCAGGTGCTTATAACCACTTGTATTTGTTTCGAAAAGGAGAAATGACAACCTTAAAGGCTGACAGAATGCCTATAGGTAATTTTATAAAAGACAATGTTCCTTTTACAAATCATGAAACAGATATAGAGGAAAATGATGTAATTTATATGCTTTCAGATGGTTACCCCGATCAGTTTAATACAAGTATGAGGAAAAAATATACAATAAAAAAATTAAAAAATGATTTCTCAAATATTCATCATTTATCTATGAACAAGCAAAAAGAGATTTTAGATCAAAATTTTGAAGCTTATCGTGAAGATCACTGGCAAATGGATGATGTTCTTGTAATGGGTTTAAGAGTTTAACTATAGATTTTTTTCGTAGAAATAATAGGGTGTTTGCTGTTCGGGATAGAGTAAATCACCCCTGAAATCAAAACCAATTTCCTTGTAAAAATTATTCATCAAAGTATTGTTGCTTTTGATGTTTAATTTCATAGAACTGTATCCATTTTGCTTAGCAAATTCTTCTATATGCTTAATAATTTGTTTCCCGTTTTCTTTATTAAGCCAATTCGGACTAATTATTAAACGGGTAATATATAAAGTTTTGTCATTCTTTTTGTTCCATTCAACCTTACTGAATGATTCTGGTTTGTCATCTGTAAAGGAGAAGGTGCCAATAGTTATGTTCTTATTTCTGAATATATAAAGTCTTTCCTGGTCTACTTCATTTTTTAATGCAGTAAAATCAGGAATAGGGGGTTTCCACTCATCTCTGGAAGTCAGCGAAGATTCAATGGCGTGGTTAATCAGATAAAGAGCTTCTATAATATCTTTTTCTTCAGCTTTTTTGAAAATCATTCGGCAAAGTTGTATTTTTTAACTAAATTAATATATTTTAAACAAAAATAAAACATTTATTCTTTCATTTATTTTTTTTCTGACAAATTAAGATTTATTTAATTTGAATGAACATATCTGGATTATAAAAATTTCTGAACTATGCGAATAGCAGTTGGAGATATTCATGGTTGTTATAAAACATTAAAGGTTTTATTAGAAAAACATTTGAAAATTCAGCCTTGTGACTATATTTATATTGTTGGAGACCTGATAGACAGAGGTCCTTATAGTAAACAAGTGGTGGATTATATCCTTGAAAAAAAAGAACAGGGTTTTCAGGTTGAAGTTGTTAGAGGCAATCATGAAGAACTGATTATTAATACCTTTCTTGATCAGACTGAGAATAATTATCTTCTATGGATGATGAATGGCGCAGAAGCCACTCTGCAAAGCTACAATATAGAATCTTATAAATATGAAGGAGTGGTGGCAGTAAATCATATTCCTGAAAAACATATTTCCTTTTTTAGGTCGCTGCCTTACTACATAGAGCTTGATAATTCATTTATTGTGCATGCAGGAATAGATTTTCAGGTGGAAGAACCCTTTAAAAATTACTCTGAAATGATCTGGTCAAGGGAGTTATCATATTCAGAGAAAGAAACACGGGGAAAAATGATTGTTCACGGGCATACCCCTATACCTGTTGCTATAGCTAAAGAATATTTTCAGAAGACTGGAAAAATAGAGGTAAATATTGATACGGGTTGTGTTTACAAAGATCGTCATCCTGGAATGGGATATCTTACAGCCTTCGATTTGGATACTTTTCAGTTTTATACTATCGAAAACAAGGATTTTTAATACTGATTTAACTTGCTAGTATGAGGAAATCCTTATATTTGATGAAGTTATATTTAGAAAAAGCCCAAAGAAATGCCATATAGAAAAAGAGAAAACAGGTTTATTAACAGGGAGATAAGCTGGTTATCATTTAATGACCGGGTTTTACAGGAGGCTGCAGATCCAACGAATCCTCTTGTTCAACGAATGAGGTTTTTGGGAATTTTTTCTAATAACCAGGATGAATTTTTTCGGGTAAGGGTTGCAACTGTTCGGAGAATTGCGGCATTTAAAGGCAAGAAAAAACTGATAGGCAACAAAACTCCCTTTGAATTAATCCAGGAAATTCAGAATATTGTTGTAAAACAGCAATCAAAATTTGAAAGAATTTACAGTGAATTAATTGAAGAACTGGAAAAATATAATATTCACGTCATTAATGAAACACAATTAAATGAAGAACAGGGAAAATTTGTTGTTGATTTTTATAATGAGAATATTCGTCCCGTTCTTATTCCCATCATGTTGCAACATACCAAGGAGTTTCCCTATTTGCGTGATGAACCAATATATTTTGCGGTGAAGCTAATTAAAAAAGGAGCACCAAGCCAGACAAAATATGCCCTGCTTGATCTTGCTACTGAAATTCTGCCGAGGTTTGTAGTACTACCAAGAATTGGAAATAAAAAGTATATAATTATCCTTGATGATATTGTGCGTTATTGTCTGGAAGATATTTTTTCATTTTTTGAATACGATTCCATAGAAGCCTATACTATTAAAATTACACGTGATGCTGAACTCGATATTGATGACGATATCTCTAAGAGCTTCATGGAAAAAATGTCGCTGAGCCTTGAGAAAAGGAAAAAAGGACAACCAGTAAGATTTGTTTACGACGAATCGATGCCGGAAGATCTCCTCGATTATTTTAAAAACAGGATGAAATTTGGAAAAGAAGATAATATTATTGCGGGCGGAAGATATCATAATTTTAAAGATTTTATTCATTTTCCTAATATTGGACCAGCACACCTTGAGAACAAGGCGAGGAAACCTGTTCCACCTATGCATTTTAAAGCACAACAAAGTATTCTGAAAGAAATAAAGAAAAGAGATCATATATTACATTATCCCTACCAATCTTTCAGGTATTTTGTTGATATGCTCAGAGAAGCAGCTATTGATCCTAAAGTGACTACTATTCAGATAACCCTTTACCGGGTTGCTAAAAAATCAATGGTTATGAATACTTTAATTAATGCAGCCCGAAATGGAAAGAATGTAGTCGTCCTTATTGAATTACAGGCGCGTTTTGATGAAAAAGCCAACATTAACTGGTCGAACCGGCTGCAGGAATTAGGAATTAAAGTGATTCATGGTATTCCGGGGTTAAAGGTTCATTCCAAGTTAGCGCTCATAACCAGGAAAGTCAACAGGAAACTGGAACATTACGCTTATATCGGAACTGGAAATTTTCAGGAGAACACTGCAAAAATATATAGTGATGAAGGATTATTTACTTCTAATAAAAATATTACCTCTGATGTAGTAAAAGTTTTTGAGTTTTTTGATAAAAACTATAAACAGCACGTTTTTAAGCATATAATACTTTCGCCCTTTACTACACGAAAGCATTTTATATATCATATTGACAAAGAAATAGCGAATGTAAGAAAAGGCAACAAAGGGTATATGGTTATTAAAATTAATAGCCTGGTAGATGAACAGATGATGGATAAACTCTATGAAGCCAGCCAGGCAGGAGTAGAAATCAAACTGATTGTGAGGGGTATATGTTCTATAAAACCTGGAATTCCAGGGCTTAGTGAGAATATTGAAGCTATTAGTATAGTCGATAAATTTCTGGAACATTCAAGAATATTTTATTTTTATGATGGAGGAAAAGAATCCATGTATATTTCATCTGCTGATTGGATGGTTAGAAATCTGGACCGGCGGATTGAATTAACATGTCCGGTATATGACCAGGAAATAAAGAAAGAATTGAAACAAATGCTGAAAATTCAGTTAAGAGATAATGTGAAAGCCAGAATACTGGATGAGGTTCAGGATAATAAGTATATCAGAAATGGCAAAAAGAGGGTAAGAGCACAAGATGCGTATTATAATTATTTAAAACGACGACAAAATCAAAAATCAAAAACCAATAAATAATTATGGCAGAACCTTTGATACATGTAACAAGGGGAAAAGTAATAGAATGCATACATAGGGGAGATGTAGTTGTTGTTAATAACCGGGGCGATGTGTTGTATTATTCCGGCGATCCATTTAAATACACATATATGAGGTCTGCAGCAAAACCAATTCAGGCCCTGAATGTTATTTTATCCGGAGCAGCAAAACAATTTGAGTTATCTTCACGTGAACTGGCGATTATCTGTTCATCTCATTATGCTGAGGAGATGCATCTTAAAACAGTACAAAATATACTTGAAAAAGTGGGACTTTCTTCAGACTCCCTGTTGGCTGGGGCTTCTGTTTCTATAAACAAAGAAATTGCCCTGAAAAATGCCCGCGAAAAAAAGGATCCCAGTTCGCTTCAAAATGATTGTTCGGGAAAACATGCGGGAATGCTTGCAACCTGTAAATATAAAGGATATCCAATAGATAGCTACTTGTCTGATAACCATCCGGTTCAGCAGGAGATATTATCAATATTAAGCGATATTTGTAATTATCCTTCTGAAAAGATCCTGACTGGAATTGATGGTTGTTCTGTACCTGTTCATGCACTACCTCTTTTTAATATGGCTCTTGGCTATGCCCGACTTACCAATCCGGAAAACCTGGAGAATCGTTATAAAACAGCAATATCTCAGGTGGTTGAAGCAATGATTGCTAATCCATTTATGATTGCGGGAACCAACGGTTTTTGCACAGACCTGATTGCCAATACCAATGGAAAATTAATTGGGAAAATCGGCGCTGAGGGTATTTATTGTGTGGGAATAAAAGAAAAAAACATAGGAATTGCTGTCAAAATAGAAGACGGAAATATGAATATGTTGCCTCCGGTTGTGACGCATGTATTAAAAACCCTCCGGGTTTTATCCGCAGATGAGCTTAACAATCTGGAGAAATATATTATCATGGATAATTTAAATGATTCTGGAAATAAGGTTGGTGAAATTAAACCAGCCTTTAAATTAAATATATTGTAAGAAATCATACATTTATGAAAAAAGAAGAACAACTGACTCATTTATATACGGGTTCTAAAATTAATACCCTTTTTATTAAAGATTACCTGGCAGATAATGAAATATCATCATATATCAGGGATGATTATAATTCAGGCATTACCGCCGGCTTTGGCTCTGTCTTCCCTCAGAATGGAGTACGTCTTTTTGTCCAGAAAAAAGATTATATGAGAGCCAGGATTCTTCTTGAACAATACCTTAATTCTGAAGATAAAAAAACATTGTGAGTTTTTTTACATTTTTATTTCCTATGTTTTGTTTAGTTTTTCTTTAATATCCTGTATGTTAAACATATATACAGATTGGCCCGGTTGTTGATTCTTTCTTGCCAAAAAGGCTAGATATGAAGATACTTATTGTTGACGACTCCACTATTAATAACATTTTGCTGGAAAATATTCTTTCTGAAAAAGGCTATGAGATCTACTCCACATTAAACGGGAATACAGCACTTGAAAAAATTGAAGATATTCAGCCAGATCTTGTATTGCTTGATATAATGATGCCCGAGGTGAATGGATTTGATGTGTTGAGAAAGATGAGGACAAACAATATTGACATTCCTGTTATTATTATTTCAGCTTATGATAGCGACAAATTTAAAAAACTGTCGCGTTCCCTGGGAGCTTCTGCTTATATTTTAAAACCTATAAATGGTGAAGTATTAGTTAAGAATATTGAAAAGGTGACTGTAATGAAATAAAAGTAATGATGGATTTTAAAATTAACATATTACCAATTATACTTGTAAGTTTTCTTACATTGATATTGGCAAAGTCTCCACGGGCGCAGGAGTCAGATCCTTCTGTAAGATATGTTACAAGTGTACATGGTTCATATAATGGCATACAGGAGCAAGAGTTACTTTTTTGTGGAAGTATAATTATTGATAAACGGTCTTTTGTTTTGGGTGTTTTGCTGAATAAAGAAGATAAGATCTCAGGTTTTTCTTTTATGCATCAGTATTATCTTAACCAACGAATTGATGGAGTTGACTTTACGCTGAAACTATATGATGTCAGACCTTATTTAATGTATAATTTTGTCTATAGCAATGAAACAAGTAATTCCTATAAAACCCGGGAAGAGAATTTCCGGGAATATAACATTGATTTGAGTGAGTTTGAAGAACCCGGACGGGTAACAACTATGGAACATTACCTGGGACTGGGAGTGGAGATTGATATTTTTAAACATTTATTCCTTGATGTTTTTGCCGGTGGTGGAGTGTATATTGGTTTAAACAACGATAATAATGAATTAATGACTGCCGAGGCGATGAAAAAAGAACATGGATTTACATGGATTCTAAAAACTGGTTTAGCTTATAATTTTGAATAGTGTCTCTTTTTTTGGGTAAGTTTTGTTTCAGAGTTATA
>CAYWSJ010000002.1:40834-89863 GCA_964461045.1 uncultured Bacteroidales bacterium
CTTATAATTTTGAATAGTGTCTCTTTTTTTGGGTAAGTTTTGTTTCAGAGTTATATTAAACCAGTACAGGCTCAAACTTAATAGGTTTGAGCCTGTACAATTTTTTTAGATATAATTGTAGGATAAATTTAAAATTTACTTATAATGTTCATGTTCTGATGGTTGTGTATTTCTTTCCCTTCAGGGGAATACAAAAAATTAATACGGTTTTCATAATGTTTTTCAATTCTTCGCCGCACGATTTTCATTGTACTGTTTAACATTTTATTTTCTTCGGTAAATCCTTCACCTAGGACTGCAATAGCAGCCGGCAGCCAGCGATCCGGGAAAGTATCTTCAAATTCCCCACCTTTTTTAAATTTATTAATTTCATCCTGGATCAAATTAAGCGCCTCTTTTTGTCCTTCTTTCTGGTCGGGTGAAAGCCCTTTGTCTTCGAGGTGTTTCTTAATAAGTTCCTTATTTGGGTATAAAAGCCCTATCGTGTAAGGATCCTGGTTGTTATGCAGCATACACTGTTCAATATAATCTGAATGTTCTATCAGCGCTTCTTCAATGGCCTCCGGACTAAACTTTTCTCCATCATTGCTGATAAGCAGACTTTTGTATCTTCCCAGCACATAAAGGAAATTATCTTTATCCAGATAACCCAGGTCACCTGTATAGAACCAGCCGTCCTTTATGCTTTCATTGGTGGCTTTTTCGTTTTTCCAATAACCAACCATAACATTTTCACCTTTTACAACAATTTCTCCTTTCTCTCCTATAGAGACCTCTTTACCGTTTTCATCACATATTTTAACTTCGATATTTTCTACAAGAAATCCTGATGAACCCAGTTTGTGTCTTTGAGGGGCATTTGATGAAATGATGGGCGAAGTTTCTGATAGGCCATACCCCTGAAACATAGGTATTCCCAGGGCATAGAAGAATCTTTGCAGTTCAATGTCAAGCAAAGCTCCGCCACCAATGAAAAAGTCCAGTTCTCCACCAAAGCCTTCTCTTACTTTACTGAACAGAATTTTATCATAGAGGTTTATAATCGGTTTTTTTAGAAATTGGAGGCCTTTTCCTTTATTGTAACCCTCTTTGTTATAAGCATAGGCCGCTTTCATAGCTCTTTTGAAAAGTTTTTCTGCTTTGGGGCCTTTTTCCTTTATCTTCTTTTCTATATTTTTTCTGAAATTTTTAGCCAGCGATGGAACGCTTAAAAGTAAATTGGGTTTTAGTTCTTTAATGTTTTGTGGAATGTTTTTTAGGGTTTCCATTTGGTTTTTTCCCACCTCAATTGTTCCAATACTTGCGCCACTTGCCATAAAACTGTAAATTCCTGCCGTATGAGCGAAAGAGTGGTCAAGAGGCAGAATCAAAAGAGTCTTGTAATATTCAGGAATATTCATCAGAGTGAGAGCCTGTTCTACATTAGCTGTATAATTTCTGTGAGATAAAATAATTCCTTTTGGGTCGGCTGTTGTACCAGAGGTGTAACTTATATTTGCATAATCTTCTGGTTGAACAGAATTATAGGTATTCACAAATTCCTCTGTGCTTGTTTTCAGATGGTTATGGCCAAGTCGATAGGTTTCTTCTTTTGATATTTCATTTTTTCCGTAAGAATCTTTTGGGTCCAGATAAATGATCTTTTCCAGGTCGGGTAGATCGTTTATTATTTTTTCCAGTTTCCAGGACTGGTTGCCTGATACTATCATATATTTACTTTCGGAATGCGCTAATCTGAATCTTAATTCCGAGGAAGCATCGAGTTTAACTGACAAAGGAACATTGATTGCGCCAGTATAAAGAATTCCTAACTCACTGATAACCCAATCGTCTCTTCCTTCGGACAGTAAAGCAATCCTGTCTCCTTTTTTTACTCCTAAAGCCATTAAACCTGCTGCAAATTCATGCACTAGTTTTCGGGTTTCTTCATAAGTTTTGCTTTGATACTTGCCCTCTTTTTTCTCCCATAAGAACGGATTACCAGAATACTGGTCAGCTTTTTCTTCAAATAATTCAATTATTGTTTGCATAGTAAAATTATGGTTTAAAGAACTACTCAAATTTAAAAAAATATTCAAATAATGAACATTTAGAAATAAATTTGTTAAAAAATTGGTTTTTAGGCATTTGAGGTTTTAGCATATTTTATCTATTCATTCTGATTCCCTTTGTTATTTGACAATGAGTTATTTTTATTTATATTTGTCTTGCCTAACTTATAAATTAAATAAAAAATGAGACATTTTCTTTTAGCATCTTTTATACTGCTATTTGTAGGACTAACTTCCTGTGACTTTTTTAAGGATAAGAAATTATTTTCAAATGGAAAGGACACCCTATTGGTTTATCAGAAAAAGCAGGATAGCCTCCGTTTTGTCGATTCAATAAGGACTTTGAAAAAACAACTTAACCAGGTAAAGAAAAAACATCAAAAGATGCTTGATTCCGTTAAAAAATCAGAACAAAAAGCCAGTTCAGGGAATAAGTACCATGTTATTGTCGGAAGTTTTACAAACGAAGAATATTTACGTTCATACAACAGGTATGTAGAAGGAAAAGGTTTTAAAACCAATATTATAAAAAATCAATATGGTTTTAAGATGATTTCTGTACAAGCGACAAATTCATGGAAAGAAGCTGTAAACATTGTTAAGGATATGCGTTCAACTTTTGAAGAGACATCATGGATCTATATTCAGAGTTGAAATTAAGTTACCAATCATAAATACTTACAGGAATACCATTATAGTTAAAAGGTATTCCTGTTTTTTTTATCATTTTTGACATATTTTTAATAGCATTCAATTTATGTTTGTTTCCGGCAAGAATTATTTTACTTTTGACCTTTTCAAAATTGTATTGTAACAAAATAAATTAAAGTATAACCAAATAAATTAAAGAGATATGACTAAGACAACTCTTAAAGATATTCCGTTTATGCGGTGGGCGGTATTGATACTTTCAAGTGCCGTTATGTTTTTTAATTATTATTTTTACGATGCTTTATCTCCCTTGAAAGATTTAATGCAGGAAAACTTAGGTTTTTCCTCATCAGATTATGGAACTTTTATGTCGGCCTATAGTGTTCCGAACGTCTTTCTTTTAATGGCAGTAGTTGGAGGAATTATTCTCGATAAATTGGGAATACGAATTACAGGTACTACCTTTATTGCCTTAATGGCTATTGGTTCCGGGATTACTGCCTACGGGGCATCAGATGTATATCTCAGTGGTGGCTTTGCCTACGAATTTATGTCTTCTTTCTGGCCCGGTTTCTCTCCTTCCCTTAAAATGATGTATTTGGGATTTTTTATTTTTGGTCTGGGGGCTGAAACGAGTATTGTAGTTTTATCCAAAGTAATTGTTAAATGGTTTAAAGGCAAAGAGATAGCTTTAGCCTTAGGATTAAACCTGGCTATTGGAAGATTAGGAACTGCTCTTGCTTTAAATCTTTCTCCACAACTTGCAGAAATACAATGGACTAATGCTATTTGGTTTGGAGTGATGTTGCTCTGGGTCGGCTTACTTATATTTATTATTTACATGCTTCTTGATGTCAAAATTGACAGGCAAATTCGTGAAACCATTCCACATGACCCGGAAGACGAGTTTAAATGGAAAGATTTAAAATTTCTGGTAACAAACCGAACGTTTATTTATATCACTCTACTTTGTGTAACATTCTATTCAGCTGTATTTCCTTTTGTTAAATACGCACCCGACCTGTTGATGAATAAATATGATTTTGGGCGACAGATTAGTGGAAATATTTCATCTATATTGATGTATGGAACAATTGCCTTAACCCCTCTTTTTGGTTGGATTGCTGATTATAAAGGTAAGAGTGCCACATTGATGTATCTTGGTTCTGCTTTGTTGATAATTGCTCATTTGATGTTTGCCAAGACGATGATTACACCCTATATACCGATTTTTATACTGGGTGTAGCTTTTTCACTTGTACCTGCCGCTATGTGGCCTGCTGTTACAAAAATTGTTGGTGAAAACAAAATTGGTACGGCATACGGAGCTATGTTTTCTGTCCAGAATCTCGGTTTATGGGCTTTACCAATGCTTATCGGAGTGGTACTTGATTCTTCAAATCCAAATTACGAAAAAGAAATTAATAATGCACAGTTCGCTACTCTGCAGGATAAGAAAGTTTATGAAGACGTTTACAAAATTAAAGAAGATGATGTGGTGAAGAATGAAAGCTTTAAAGTGAAGTATATCATTCATGCGGATAGCTGTAAAGGCGATATTATTTGGAAATCCTACAACAGAGTAAAATCCGGCGATGAGGGAAAATATAACTTTAAAATTTCAGATTATGAGATTCTTGCGATTGCAGAATATGATCTTATTGATATTAAGAAATACGATCTTGGAATCAGGCTTGAGAAAATTGAGTCAGGACTGTTCAAAGATGACGATACTACTACAATTATTAAGAAAGACACTTTTGCACTGGCTAGTGGCGAAGAAAAATATACAAATGTTTACAAAGAAGGAGGAAAGATTGTTAAAGATAAATCTGTTGATATGCTGGTGACTTTGGTTGACTGGAAAACAAATGACCTTGTTTACCAGGAAAAACAGTCAGTCAAAATTGACGAAAAGGGCAAGATGCATATTGAGTTAGGAGATGGCGTTGTTCAGAATGCCAATTACAACTACATTAATTTTAAAGATGGCGAGTATTGTGCTGAAGTTCTGGAACCGCTGGATTATACAAATCCAATGTTAATGTTATCACTTCTTGGTGTTCTTGGAATTTTCTTTGCATTCTTATTAAAACGTGATGATAAAGTTTCAGGATATGGTCTTGAACAACCTAATAAAGCAGAATAAATTGTATCTTGAGTGCATAAAAAAAGAGGCTTTTAGAAGCCTCTTTTTTTTGAATTTTTCTATTGTATAATCAGACTTTTTCGTTTTGGGCCTGTGGATATAAGTTTGACAGGCACTTTTGTTTCATCTTCTATAAACTGAACATAGTTTTTAAAAGATTGAGGAAGATCCTGGAATTTGTCTATTTTTGAAATATCATCTTGCCAGCCGTCAAATTCTTTATAGAGCACTTCGTTTATTTTGTATTGATCATAAGGCAAATAATCAATTTCATCATTGTTTAATTTATATTTATATCCCACCTTAATTTTTTTGAATTTGTTTAAAACATCAGCTTTCGTCATTACCAGTTTAGTAACACCATTTAGCATGATTGCATATTTTAATGCAGGTAAATCCAGCCAGCCACATCTTCTTGGTCTGCCTGTAGTTGCACCATACTCATTTCCTTGTTTTTGAAGTTGTTCGCCTTCTTTATTGTTCAGTTCAGTTGGAAAGGGCCCACTACCAACCCTTGTACAGTATGCTTTGAAAACCCCGTAAACATCTCCTATTTTATTTGGTGCAACTCCCAGTCCGGCGCAGGCTCCCGCACAAATAGTATTTGATGAGGTTACAAACGGGTAAGATCCAAAATCAATGTCAAGCAGCGTTCCCTGTGCACCTTCAGCCAATACTTTCTTTCCTTCATCCAGATATTGGTTAATTAGGTGCTCACTATCTATAAACTGATAATTTTTTAAGGATTCAATTGCATCGAACCATTCTTTTTCTTTTTCTTCCAATTCGTATTCAAAATCATATTGCGCCAAAAGCTCTTGATGCTTCTTCTTCAGGAAATTATATTTCTCTTTAAAATCACTGTATTCAATATCGCCAACCCTTAAGCCATTTCTACCTGTTTTATCCATATAGGTTGGTCCGATGCCTTTAAGAGTGGAGCCAATTTTAGATTTTCCTTTGGCTGCTTCTGAGGCAGCATCGAGAACTTTATGAGTCGGAAGTATCAAATGTGCTTTTCTTGAGATTAACAGGTTAGAATCAATTTTTATTCCCTTTTCCATTAATTCTCTTGCTTCTTTTTGAAAAATTACCGGGTCGACTACTACACCGTTTCCAACAATATTTTTTATCTGAGGATGAAATACTCCCGAAGGGATGTTATGAAGGACATGCTTTACATCATCAAATTCAAGAGAATGTCCGGCATTAGGACCACCCTGAAAACGAGAAATTACATCATATTTTGAGGCAAAAACATCGACAATTTTACCTTTTCCTTCATCACCCCATTGTAAACCTAATAATACGTTAATACTCATAGTTTTATGTTGTTCTTTGTGAAACAAAATCTTAAAATTACAAAAATTCCCTTCTTAAAAAAGTGATAAATGGAATATTTTTTATGAATGCATAAAAATACAGGCATAAAAGAATTTTATGCATCAAATAAAATTAAGAAATATGAAAACGACAGGGATTATTTATTTTTCTGGCAATCTTTACAAATTCCATAGAAATACAAAGAGTGATAGCTCACATCAAATTCCATCAATTCTGAAATGGTTGTTTGTATTTCTTGTATTCGTGGATCACAAAATTCAATTACTTTTCCACATTCCTTACAGATTAAGTGATCATGCTGCTTACATTGGTATGCTTTTTCAAATTGGGCTATGTTTTTCCCGAATTGATGTTTAATAACCAGGTTACTCTCCAGCAGGAGTTCAACTGTATTATAAAGTGTAGCACGGCTTACCCTGTAATTTTTATTTTTCATAGAGATATAGAGGGTTTCTATATCAAAATGATTGTCCCTTGAGTATATTTCTTCGAGAATTGCATATCTCTCCGGTGTTTTTCTGTGTCCTTTTCTTTCAAGGAATTTTGTGAAAATATTTTTAACGGTTTCTATGGTTTCACTACATGTCATATCCCTGAAATTTTAATTTCAAGGTTAAAATTAGGATAAAAAATTTGAATAATACAAAATTATTTAGAATTATTTTAAAAAAAAATTAGGAGTTAATACTTTCTACTCTTTTCACAGAGTCTATTCCCTTAATTTTACTAATATTCAGGATAAGATTGTTGAGGTCTGTTACATTATGTACATAGAGTTCAATGTATCCTTCAAAAATACCCTCTAGTGTATCTATGTTTATTTTTCGAATGTTGGCATTTAGTTCATTTGAAATGATGGTTGTAATGTCTTTTGTAATTCCAATTCTGTCAATACCTTTTATGGAGAGTTTGGCAAGGAAAGATAGGTATTTATGTGTTTTCCATTGTGCTCTTACAATATATTTTCCCTGGTTTGACATCAGTTTAATGGCATTAGGGCATTTTGCTTTATGCACAATAATTTTATTATTATTAGGCTGTTTATATCCTATTACATCATCACCCGGGATTGGATTACAGCATTCAGCAATTTCATAAGGAATTTCATCGTCCTCCATTTGATCTTTAATAATATAGGGTGATTTGTAATCAAATTTTGTATTTTTATTAACTTCCTGCTTGTTTGGTTTTAACTTATTGGTTGATTTGGGAATCTGTAAACTCCAATATCGAATAATCTTATTTCTTCTATGTTTTTTTACTACTTTTTCTAAATTATCCAGTTTGATTATGTTACTGCCAATTTTGCTATAAAGTTCTTCTTTAGATGATGTATCATAGGCAGGTAATATTTTTTTTAACAAACTTGAACTTGGGGTAAGGTTAAGTTCTTTTAGTTTTTTTTCGAGTATTTTTCTTCCCTTTTCGGTTCTGTTTTTTGTCTCTGCTTTAATTGTGTCCCTTATTCTTGCCTTAGCCTTAGCGGTATTTACGTAATCGAGCCACTCATTTTGTATTTTTTGTTTGTTGGAAGTCAGGATTTCAATCTGATCACCGTTCTGAAGAACAGTACTTAATGGTACCAGTTGGTGGTTAACTTTTGCGCCAATGGCTTTATTACCAATTTCAGTATGAATTTCATAAGCAAAGTCCAGGGCTGTGGAGTTAACAGGCAACGTTTTAATGTCCCCTTTTGGAGTAAAGACAAAAATCTCTGAGGAAAACAGATTCATTCTGAACTCATCTACAAATTCCACAGGATCACCTTTAGGAGTATCAAGGTGTTCTTTTATTTTCTTCAGCCATTTATCTAATTCATGGTTTCTCTGTGTTTCGTCCTGATACTTCCATCTTGCCGCAAATCCTTTTTTTGCAAAATCATCCATTCTTTTGGAACGAATTTGTACTTCCATCCATTTTCCGTCAGGACCCATGACTGTAACATGGAGTGCTTCATATCCATTGGATTTCGGACTGCTTATCCAATCTCTTATTCTCTCGGGTCGTGGAACATAAATATCGGTTAAAAGCGAATAGACTTCCCAGCATTTGGTTTTTTCACTATTACCATTGGTTGAATCTATTACTACCCTAATATTGAGCATGTTAGGGATTTCTTCAAAGGGCAGGTTCTCTTGTTGCATTGTATTCCATATAGAATAGATAGGCTTAGGCTTAGCAACAATGTGATAATTAATATTATTTTGATCAAGTTTATTTCTTATGGGTTCCAGAAATTTTCCAATAAGTTCTTTTCGCTCTTCTTCTGTGGCTTTTATTTTATCTTCAATTTCGTTATATTTTGCCGGATGGCGATATTTAAGGCTTAAATCTTCGAGTTCATTTTTTAGAGAGTATAAACCTAACCGATGCGCCAGCGGAGCATATAAATATATTGTCTCTCCGGAAATTTTAACCTGCTTGTTTGGCGGCATAGCATTTAAAGTCCTCATATTGTGCAAGCGATCAGCGAGTTTTATAATAATAACCCGAACATCGTCTGCCAGCGTCATAAGAATTTTTCTGAAATTTTCAGCCTGGAGAGATTTTGTGTAGTCTATGGCTTCTTCTATTTTTGTTAAGCCATCAATAATAGAAGCAATTTTGTTTCCAAATTGTCTTCTTATATCTTCTAAGGAGACATCAGTGTCTTCTACTACATCATGCAACAGGGAACAAGCTATTGATTCAGCTCCAAGTCCTATTTCACTATTAATAATTTTAGCAACAGCAATAGGATGTATCACATAGGGTTCTCCTGATTTTCTTCTTACACCTTTGTGTTTTTCATAAGCAAGATCAAAAGCTTCCTGGATAAGCTTTTTTTCTTTCTCATCCATACAATTAAAGCAATTGTTGAACAGATCGTTATATTGCTCTTGTATGTATTGTTCTTCTTTCATCTTTGCTTATGTCTTGGTAAAAATTGTCAAAAGCTACTAAAATAGTAAATTATATAGTTAATTGTTCCGATGTATACCATTAATATTGTAAAATTGTTAAAACAATTTTTTATTAAATCTTACATTGTAAAAATAGAGTTGAATTTATTATGATTGAGCTGGACTATCTATCTCTACCACATTTTTTTTATTAAACGCTTTGCCTTAATATTTATTACAAAAATTAGACCAGCTTGTTGTTTAACATCTTACATTTTACCGGAAAATCTTTAAAAAGGTTGCATAAAATACATTAAATTTTCTCTTATACTTAAATATTTGTTTCCTATTTTCATTTTTTATATTTTCAACACCTGGTTAATACTTATAAAATAAGAAAATGCTCCCTAATCGCTTGGCATATATTCTCTTTTGTTTGTTTTCATTTGTTTCTGTATTGTTTTTTACCCATAATTTAAATGGTCAGATAAAGAATAAGGGTGTTTGTGAAATAGAAAACTATTCAATTGAAGAATATTCTCCCCAAAATCATAGAGCTTCACCACAGAATTGGAGAATTTTTCAGGACTCTTCAGGAAAAATGTTTTTTGGAAATTCTGATGGATTGTTAATATATGATGGATCAAAGTGGAGGTTGAAATTTTTACCTAACCGTAGTGTCTTAAGGTCTGTGAATGCAGACACTGATAATCAAATTTATATTGGTGGGGAAGGAGATTTTGGAAAGTTATTGATAGATTCAGCCGGGAAATATTATTATCGGACCCTAAAAAATAAAGTTCCTGAAAATGTTGAGGATATCCGCAATATTTGGGACATTAAGGTTATTAATGATACGATTTACATCAGAGCCAGGAACAAATTGTTTTTATATGCTGATACAACCATTATTGAAGTCTTCAAGACAAAAGGACAATTCTTTTTTGATTTCATAATAAATGAGAATTATTATGTATTTGATTCGGAAAAAGGTGTTTTAAAACATGAAAATGGTGAGCTTCAGTTAATTCCTGATGGAGACCATTATAAGTATTATTCTGCAAGAGCTGTTTTTCCCTTTAAAGATTCTTTGATGCTTTTTGCTTCCCCAATAGACGGTCTTTCAATTTATAACGGGGAAAAATTCAGATCATGGGACATACCCGCGAGTGATTTTATTGTTGAACATCCCTTGTATTGTGGGGAAAAACTTCCCGGAGGATATTATGCTCTTGGTACTCAGGGAGGAGGTATTATAGTTATTAATGAACAGGGAGAAGTTAAACAAATTTATAATAAATCTAATGGTTTACAGAATAATGTTGTCCTTGATCTGATGCTTGATAAGCAAAAAAATTTGTGGGCAGCTCTAACAAATGGAATATCTTATTTAAAGATTAATTCTCCTTTTTCCTATTATACTGAAAATTATAATATTCCTAAACAAAATTATTATGTGCAAAAATACAGGGATAATCTTTTCTTTAGTAGTGATGAAGGTATTTTTATTAAACCCTGGGAAGAAATAAATGAGGATCTCAAAATAAATAAGGCACGATTTTTAAAGAAATCACAGGGACAGTCATGGCTGTTTGAAAAATCCGGAAAATTCTTACTTTGTGGACATAACAACGGAGTTATAGTAATCAGAAATGAAGAGGTGGATAAAATAATACCAATTCCTTATAATGTATGGGAAATGATAAAAGATCCGGTTGACAAAAATCTTCTCTATGCCTGCTCTATCAAAGGATTATATAAGTTACGAAATACAGGGAATGATATTATACTGGAAGGGAAAATAGCAGGACTGGACGATAATATTATGTATGCAGCTATTGATAAAAATGGAGATTTCTGGATTTCTGATGAATTAAACGGAGTCAAAAAAATGATTTTAAATGAAACAAAAGATTCTGTTGTGGAAATCCAGGAATTTACTAAAGAAGAGGGGCTTCCTTCCAATGAAGGAAACTGGATACTAAACCTTGAAGATGAAATCGTTTTTACAAATCCTACTCATAAAGGAATTTATCATTATAATAATTTAATAGGCAGAATTGAGCCATATGATAAATTAAACAACAGATTTAATATAAATGGCCCGGTTACTCTACTCAGAAAAGGAACTGAAGGAAGATATTGGGTAAGAGATGATGGTTTTCTAAAGGTTTTTACTGAAAATAACGGGGAATACTCTTTACAGAAAAAGCAATTTAACAAATTTCAGGGTCGCAACCTGGAAAGAATATCATTCATAGATAAAGAGAATGTAATGTTTGGGACCGATGAATATATTTTAAATTATAACCCTCATTACCCGAAGGACTATAAGCTTGATTATAAGTCTCATATAAGAAAGGTCGTAAGTATTCAGGAAGATTCTGTTTTATTTTTTGGCAATAAAAATATTATAAATCCTAATCTTGATCTTGAAGATAGCTTTTCCAGAATAACTTTACCCTATAAAAGCAATGCATTACGATTTGAATATTCTGCCACATATTACGATGAACCCGGAGAAATAGAATACAATGTATGGCTGGAAGGATATGAGAATAAATCCAACAAATGGTCAAAGGAGACAAATGTTGAATATACCAATTTAAGAGAGGGAGACTATAGTTTTCACGTGATAGCAAGAAACATTTATGATGAAACAAGTGAGGAAAGTATCTTTCACTTTTCAATAGACCCTCCCTGGTATCGAACTACCCTTGCCTATCTAGTCTATATTATTTTGTTCATTTTAATTCTTTATACGGGAGTAAAAATTTATGTACGAAAGTTAAAAGCCGACAGAGACCGTTTAGAAAGAATTGTTATTGAGAGAACCAGCGAAATTCAACAGCAGAAAGAGGAAATAAAAACCCAGGCCGAACAATTAGAAGATATTAATAAAGAATTGCAAAAATTATCACTGGTAGCCAGTAAAACAGATAATGCTGTTATAATTACAAATGAGAGAGGAAAAATTGAATGGATTAATGAAGGCTTTCAACGATTATTTGGTTATAATCTTGAGCAAATTAAGTATTATTTCGCCTCTAATATCAGGAGTTTGTATAAAGATACCGATATTCAGAATATTCTTAACGATTCTGCGAAAAATCAGAGATCTTTTATTTTCGACACTGCAATTGAGGATCAGGATGGGAATAGGATAAATGTTCAAACAACTTTAACACCTATTGTTGAGAATAATGTCCTGACAAAATTTATTGCAATTCTCACCGATATAAGGAAAATAAAAGAAACAGAAGAAGAGTTACAAAAGTTGATTAAGACAAAAGATAAATTCTTTACTATTATAGCTCATGATTTAAAAAATCCATTTCAATCTTTACTTGGTATTTCTGAACTTCTTGCTGACAGAGATAATTCATTATCTCCTGATAAGATTAATGAATTACACAATGAATTGGGTAAAGTAACCCGTCAGGGATATGAGCTTTTGGTGAATTTATTGGATTGGGCAAGATCTCAGACAGGACGGTTGAAATTTAAACCACAAAAGATAAATTTCTCTGAACTGGTATCTGAAAATATTGAATTTATTGAAAACAGTGCTGCCAAGAAAAATATTCAACTTGAGAATTACTTAAAGGAGGAACTTTTTGTAATTGCTGATAAAAACACAATAAATACAGTAATTAGAAATTTATTACAGAATGCTGTTAAATATTCAAATAAACATGGTACTGTAAAAGTATACTCGGAACCAGCCATAAACAATGATTATATTAATATTTGTGTCGAGGATAATGGAATTGGAATTTCACCCGAACATATTGACAAGTTATTTCGTATAGATGAAAACTACTCGACTCTTGGAACCAATGAAGAAAAAGGTACCGGACTCGGGTTGATATTGTGTAAAGAATTTGTAGAGAAAAATGGAGGAAGTATTAATGTTGATAGTGTTTACGAGCAAGGAACAACCATTAGGTTTTCTTTAAAAAAAGCATAAAATTAAAATAGAATTGTATATTGACCAGTTATGACCAACCAAATTTTAAGATTTGTATCAATTCTTATATTTTTTTCTTTTTCTATATCCGGGTTTTCCCAGAGTAAGAGAATCGGATTACCGTTTATAAAAAATTTTTCTCCACAGGAGTATGGACAACATATTCAGAATTGGTCTATAATCCAGGATGAGAGAGGGATGATGTACATCGGAAATGGAAATGGCATGATGGAGTATGACGGTGAACGTTTTCGTTTGATAGAACTCCCGAATGAAACAACAACAAGATCTGTAGCAATAGATAAACAAAATCGTATTTATGTGGGATCTGTAGGTGATTTTGGTTATCTGGAACCGGATAGTATTGGAAGAACAAAATATATTTCTTTGGTACCTGAGGTAAAAAAGGAACATCAGAAATTTGCTGACGTGTGGGATACAAAGTATAACGGTAATTCTGTTGTATTTAAAACGTATAATTATATTTTCAGATACAAAAATGGGA
Source organism: uncultured Bacteroidales bacterium (assembly GCA_964461045.1). Lineage (GTDB taxonomy): Bacteria > Bacteroidota > Bacteroidia > Bacteroidales > UBA12077 > JAGXLC01. The sequence goes on from CAYWSJ010000002.1 coordinate 54,387, forward strand.
AAATCACTTCATGGCCTTCTCAAAAGCAATTTTCAGGAATATTTATAATCGATAGTACTTATTATGTTCTGGATTATAAGAACGGACTCTATAAAATATCAGGAGATAAACTTATTAAGGCGCCTTATAGTGATTTATTTAAAGACAGGTATTTCAGTAATGGGTCTGAATTCGTGGATGGAAAGGCTATATTTCCAAGTTCAGGTTATCTTTACACTTATGATCCTTCTGCAAAAAATGAAAAAAAAGCTGTACAGAGGTTCAGAACAGATATTGATGATTATTTAAAGGAGGTTGAAATTTATAAAATACACAAAGTTTCAGATAACAGGTTTATAATAGGAACCTTGGCCAACAACGGTTTTATTGTTATCGATAGCACCGGAAAAAAAATACAAAAAATAAATAATGACCAGGGACTTCAGGAAGGTAGTATTTATGCCATTTCCACAGATAAGGAAGGAAATGCCTGGCTGGCGATGAGTAATGGTGTTGCAAAAGCTGAAATATCTTCTTCTATTACATTCTGGGATCACCGAATAGGACTTGAAGGGACAGTTGAAGATATTATTGAATTTGAAGGTACCTTATATGTCGCCACACATCAAGGGTTTTATTATTTAGACGATAAAGGAGACGTACATCCGATGGGTGACTTCAAACAACAATGCTGGGATTTTTTAATTTTTAAGGATCCTGATAATCCCGAAAAAAAGCGCCTTTTAGCTACAGGAAGAGATATTATATATGAAATAAAAAATAATAAACTGCACAATTTATGGAGTATATCGGATGAATCGCCTGCGTTTTACCTATACCAGTCTGAAAATAATCCTGAATTAATATACGCAGGTTTATTGGATGGGCTTGCAGCAATCCATTACAAAAATGGACAATTTGTAAAAGAAAACCGTGTATTGAGCATGAGAGAAGATGTCCGGTCTATTGAAGAAGACAACAAAGGCAATTTATGGCTTGGGCTCTTCAGAAAAGGGGCCATCAAACTAAAATTAAATGAAGAAGGAACAAAAGCAGAGAAAGAAATATTATACAACAAAGATGATGGTTTTCGATCAACTAAAAATATTCTTATTTATCCTTTTAAAGATCGTTTAATCTTTGCTTCTGATAAAGGTTTTCATAAATATAACCATGAGAAAGATTGTTTCATTCCTGACTCTACTTTCGGAGAGAGTTTTGGAAATGGCTCAAGGGATGTTTTTTCATTCCAGGAGCAAAATGACAGCACTGTATGGTGCTGTGGATTGAATAACAGAACAGGAAAATTTGGTTACGGTGTTTCAGACAATAAAGGCAATTATAAATGGAAATTCAGGCAATTTGGAAGAATACCTGAGATGATGGCTCTGGCTTTGTATATTGAAGACAATGGTACTGCATGGCTAGGTGGATCGGAAGGTTTATTCTGTTATACACCTACTGAAACAACACATGGAAGCCAGTATCCTACACTTATTAGAGAAGTTGTTATTGGAGAAGATTCTGTTATTTTTGCCGGGAATACACGAAAAAAGAGAAATGGAAAAATTATAAGTGTCTTTAAACCTGAAATTGAATACAAAGATGAAATAAACTATAATAATAATACAGTTACTTTCAATTTTGCAGCCTTAAGTTTTGAAGACCTTGAAGGAAATAAATTCTCTTACTACCTTGAAGGATTTGACAATGGATGGTCGGAATGGACTAAAAACAGTTTTAAACAATACAATAATTTACGCGAAGGAGATTATGTTTTCCATGTAAAATCTGCAAATATCTATGGAATTGAAGGCGATAAAATGTCGTATAAATTTTCTATCCGGCCTCCCTGGTACAGGTCAACAGTTGCTTATATTAGTTATTTCTTGTTATTTGGATTTTTATTTTATTCGGGAATATTGATAAACTCAAGAAGATTAAAGAAGAAAAACAGAAAATTAGAAGAAATTATAAGGCAACGAACCAACGAAATTACTGAGCAGAAAGAAGAAATTGAGCAACAAAATGAAGAACTCGAGCAACAAAGAGATTCCATTGCAAACCAGGCAGGACAATTAAGACTTATTAATCAGGAATTGAGGAAGTTAACCATTGTTGCAAGAGAGACTGATAATGGAATATTAATTACAGACCCCGATGGAAATATAGAATGGATTAATGAGGGATTTGTGAGGTTGTTTGGATATAATATAGAGGAATTGAGAGAAAAACTTGGAATGAATATAATAAACAGTAGCTCCGTTCCAAACATGAAAGAGATTTTTGAACGCGTTAAAAAAGAGAAAAAATCGGAAGTTTATGAATCAAAGGTAATAGCAAAAAACGGAGAAATAGTTAATGCTTATACAACTTTAACACCTGTTTTGGATGAAAATGGCGAGATAGAAAAAGTAATAGCAATCGACTCAGATATAAGAAAACTTAAAGAAGCTGAAGAAGAGCTTAAAATGCTTAATGCAACTAAAGATAAATTTTTCTCAATTATAGCCCATGACCTGAAAAATCCATTCAGCTCAGTTCTTGGAGCTTCTGAGGTTCTGTTGAAAAAGTTTGATAAGTTTGAGAAAGAAAAAATCCTCTTTTTTATTGAGAATATTAAAAAAGTGGCAAAGCAGGGATACGATCTTCTCATGAATTTACTTGAGTGGTCAAGATCACAAACAGGAAGGCTTAAGTTTGAAATGAAAAAATATGATCTTTATGACCTTGTTGAATCAAATATCCAACTTCTCCAGACATCAGCAGGAAACAAAAATATCAGAATAAAAAACGAGGTGGATCCTGAAGTTAAAATTTTTGCTGACAAAAATACTGTACTTACTGTTCTGAGAAACCTGATTTCCAATGCCATTAAATATACAAGGGAAAATGGGAAAATTTATGTTAAATCTGAATCAGGCAAAGATGATTATGTTAAAATAATTGTAGAAGACACTGGAATTGGTATTTCAGAGAAAATCCAAAAAAAACTATTCAGAATTGATGAAAACTTTTCTAAGAAAGGAACAAATAATGAAACCGGAACCGGCCTTGGTTTAATACTTTGTAAAGAATTTGTAGAGAGAAATAGTGGTAATATATATATTGAAAGTGAGGAAGGTAAGGGGAGTAAGTTTATTTTTACCTTATTAAAAAAATAACCTTTACTGTTATTTTAGGTTTTCACCATTAATTTTTCTAAATTGTTTGACCATCATTGGCCCATAAAGGAGATAAAATGCATAAAAAAATTTTATTTTTTATCATTGTTTTTTCAGCAACTTATTTTTCATCATTTTCCCAGGTAAAACAAGTAGGAAACCCCTATATAAAAAATTATTCGCTTGATGATTATTCCAATGAAGATTTAGTGGTATCTACACAGAACTGGTCTGTCTACCAGGATAATAAGGGAATAATGTATTTTGGAAACACAAACGGAATATTAATTTTTGATGGTACTTACTGGGAATTGATAGAAATGCCAAATAACTCTACTGTCCGATCAATAAAGCAGGGATCTGATGGGAAAATATATGTAGGGGCAGAAGGTGAATTTGGCATCTTATCAAATGATGGTAAAGGAAAATTAGTATATAAGTCTCTGTTACAAAATAATAGTTCAGTATTTAATTTCGCTGATGTATGGAATATATTTTCTGTTAAGAATAAAATTGTTTTTGAAACAAACAAAAGAGCTTTTATTCTTGATAAACAAAAGGATACTTTGTATTCCCATTCTGCAAAAGGGAATATCCTGAATTCCTATAAATCAAAGGATAGAGTATATTTTTTTAACAGCAAACAGGGGTTACTTAAATTGACAGAAAATGGACTGACTGAAATTTCTTCTCATCAGATTTTTAAATCTTATGGTACTGCCATTCATGGATTTGATAACAATTTTATTATTGTATCCAGAGAGTATGGGTTTTACAAATTTAAAGAAAACAGTATTGATAAATGGAATGTTAAAGGAGAATCAAAAATTCTTGAAAAAGAGCCTTATTGCGGAGTTAAGATCGACTCAGAACATATTGCTGTCGGTACCCAACTTGGTGGTATTTTTATCATAAATTCAAAAGGCAAAGTTGTCCAGGTTTTTAATAAGGAAAACGGATTACAGGCCAATACTGTTTACGGTCTTTTTCTTGATAAAAACAACAACTTATGGGCAGCGCTTGGGAATGGAATAAGTTATTTTAAAATTAATTCTCCTTTTTCCTATTTTAACAGACTCTATAATATTCCTCAGAAAAATTATTCCGTGGAATATTTGAAAGGGAAGGTTTATTTTGGAAATGAAGTGGGAGTGTATACAAAACCTTTAGCTACAGCCAATAATGATTTATACATAAATAAGTTTAGCTTTATAAAAGGCTCCGAAGGGCAGATATGGGAACTGCATCAGCATGAAAACCGTTTAATTGCTGCACATAATGGAAGTGTTCTGTTAATAGATGATAATAAGGTAGTTTCCCGAATCCTGGAGAATGAAAATATATGGCACATAAGAAGGGCTTATAATCAGAATGGTACATATTTTGCTTTCACGGGTGAAGGTATTTATAGCTTTAAAGTAGACAACAACAAATTGCTATTACTTGGTAAATATGAAGGGTTTAATGGGGAATGTCGGTATGCTGAAGTAGAAAATGATTCTACTTTATGGGTAACAAATTATATCGATGGAATTAAAAGGCTTACTGTAAATACTAAGAAGCAGAATATAAAAAGAATTAAACAGTTTACAGTTGAAAATGGATTGCCCCAGAATTCATTGAATTTACCATCTATGGCTATGAATACTGTTTACATAGCAACAACGAAAGGGATATATGAAATAGTTGAAGACTCTATAATTCCGGCTGAGGATTTTAATAAGCAATATAATCTTTCAGGACAGACAAATTTATTTTATGAGGATAATTGGAAGAGAACCTGGGTACAGGATAATTTAAATCTTAAACTTATCACAAAAAACAAAAAATTGATTCAAACTCCATTTAATCGATTTCATGGGCAGAATTTGTCAAGAATAAATGTGGTGAATGAAGAAAATATCTTTTTTGCCGGAGATAAATATGTAGTCCATTATGATCCAACTATTCCATTTGAAGAAGATACAACTTTTAATGTGCATATTAAAAGCATTATAAACCTGAAAAATGATTCGGTTATTGCCGGGGGATATAGACATTTATTAAAGGATTCCCTGAAAAACCTGAATTTGGAATCGGGCAGGCTCATATTACCTAATAAATTTAATAATCTGAGATTTGAGTTTTCCGCTTCTTATTATGAAAAACCAGAGGAAACAAAGTATAAAGTCTGGTTAAGTGGATTTGAAGATAACAACTTAAACTGGTCAGATGAGATAAAAAAAGATTATACCAATTTACCTCCGGGAGAATATGTTTTTCATTTGAAAGCCCAAAATATTTATAACCTTAAAAGTAGCGAAACAACTTTTGAATTTGAGATTTTACCTCCATGGTACAGATCTGCACTGGCATATTTTATTTATGTCATTCTCTTTATTTTCTTTATTTATTTGATGGCCAGATTATATGCCAATAAGGTAAAGAAAGATAAAAAGAAGCTGGAAAATATTGTTTACCGTAGTACAGAAGAAATACGAAAGCAAAATGAAGAAATTCTATACCAGAATTCTAAAATATTGAAGCAAAAAGAGGAAATTCAGGAAAAAGCAAAACAACTTGAATCTGCCAATGCCGAGTTAGAGAAGTTATCAATAGTAGCAAGCGAAACCAATAATGCTGTTGTTATTGCCAATAAGGACGGAAGGGTTGAATGGATAAATCAGGGATTTGTAAGGCTATATGGATATACATTAGAAGAACTGAGAAGTCATTATGGAACTTACTTGCAAAATTTTAATCCCAATGCTGATTTCAGTAAAATAAAACCGGACAATAAAAAGAAATCTCGAGAATCGGTTTTTGAGTCTGTAATTAAAACTAAAAATGATGAGATCGTAGAAGTACAAACTACCTTAACCCCAATCTACAATGAGCAGGGAGAAATTTTTAAGTATGTTGTAATAGACACTGATATTAGAGATCTGAAAAGATATGAAAATGAGTTAAAGAAACTTGTGACAACTAAAGATAAGTTTTTTTCAATAATTGCACATGACCTGAAGAATCCTTTTAATTCAATTCTGGGAGCTACCTCCATTCTGATAAAGAAGAAGGATAAGCTTGACAAAGAGAGAATACAGTATTTCCATGAAAATATATATAATGTTGCACAGCAGGGATATGACCTTTTGGAGAATTTGCTCGAATGGGCCCGCTCACAAACAGGTCGACTTGACTTGAAATTTGAAAGGCTTAATCTATATGACCTTTCCAATGAGGCAATCGATATTCTCAGATCTAATGCTGATAATAAACATATTGAAATTATAAATAAGATTAATAAAAATTATGAGGTTGTTGCAGATAAAAATACTGTAAAAACTGTTTTCAGGAATCTGTTGTCAAATGCCATTAAATATACAAATCCTAAAGGAAAAGTAATTCTAAATGCTGAATCTGAAGGGAAATATAAGAAAGTAAGTATTTCTGATACTGGTATTGGAATCCCTAAAAAATATCTTAGCAAGATATTTAAAGTAGATGTTCAGTACTCACGAAAGGGAACTGCAGAGGAGAGTGGAACTGGATTGGGGCTAATTCTTTGCAAAGAGTTTGTTGAAAAAAACAATGGAAAGATTTTTGTTCAAAGTATTGAAGGAGAGGGGAGTATTTTTTATTTTACCTTGCCAGATAAACAGAAAAACTCTTAATATTGAAAGCATAGTATTTTTTCTTTATCTTTTGTAGTTAAAAATTATCATTCTTCATGAACAAGATACTAATCTATTCAACTTTATTATTCTGGATTATCAACTTGCAGATTCACTCAGGAATTTGCCAGCAAAATACAGAAAACCTGGATAGTCTGCTGTTAAAAGTACAGGAAAACAAGGAGAATGAACCTGCTGTTTTAGAAGGGTTGGCTCAAAGATATCTTGAAATTGATCCACAAAAAGCAATAAAATATGCCAGGAAATATTTGTCTGTTTATAAAAATGATTCTGCTGTTCATAAAAACCGCATCCTTAGCTTAATGGGAGAAGCCTATAATCAGTTGGGAAAATACGACAGTTCACTTACATATTATTATAAATGCTTGTCTTCTTATAAAGCCGGTGAAAAAAATACCGAAAAAGCAAATATCTATCACAAGATGGGTGTGGTCTATTATAACCTGAAGAATGATGAAAAAGCAATTGATTATTTTAAAAAATCACTTGAGATGAATGTTGAGTTGTCCGATACAGTTGGAATTTCAAGATCTCTGAACAGCATCTCCGGTATATATTTTTCTGAAAACAAATTAAACAAAACACAACGATATCTTGAAAGGTCACTTGAGCTTAGCAAGCAAATAAAAGATACAACAACTATAGTTTCTATTTTAAATAATTTAGGGCTTGTTGCAAAAAAAAGAGGAGAGTACGATAAAGCTCTTGAGTATTATAGTCGTTCAATTAACCTTAAAAAGCAGATAAATGATCAGAATGGTATATCTTATTCTTTATTGAACATTGGAGACCTTTATGCTGAGCAGGGAAAATATTCTCTTGCTTTATCAAATTATAATCGTGGGTTTAAAATTGCTAAAAATCAGGAAATTAAAAAGCTTGAAAGCCTTTACCTGGAAGCACTGTCTGATAACTATAAGAAAATGGGGAACATTTCAAAGGCTTACGAATTCCTGCAAAAACATCTAGAGGTTAGAGAAGAACTACTTAATGAAAGAAACCAGGAGAAAATTGCTGAATTGGAAACACGCTTTCAATTAAAACAAAAAGAAAATGAAATAGAGATTCTATCTAAAGAAAGAGCTTTACAGGAGGCTAATCTGAAAAAACAGAAACTCATAAAAAATATCATTATCGGAGTTTTTGCTTTTTTATTGGTTTTGGTTATTCTTCTATACAGGTCAGTGGCCAATAAGCGAAAAACGAACAGCATCCTGAGAGATAAAAATGAAGAAATTGAAGTCCAGTCAAAAATACTGGCAGAAAAGAATGAAGAACTTAATAAATTATCTTTGGTTGCAAGGGAAACGGATAATGTGATACTCATTACTAATTCTTCCGGAATTATTGAATGGGGAAATGATGCCATAACAAGACTGTATGGTATTGATATTATTCAGGTTAAAGGGAAGAATATATTTAAGACAAGCACATGTGAAGATATTAACAACATAAAGACAAAACTTTTTCAATTCAAAAAAAGTATAAGCTACGAGTCTTATATTAAATCCGGGGGTAAAATATTTTACCAGCAATCTACCATGACACCTATACTGGATTCGAATGGGGAAATTGATAAGATAATTGTAGTAGATTCTGACATAACCTCTCAGAAAGAGGTTGAAAAAGAATTAAAGGAGAAAAGAGCAGAATTAGAAAAGGCTAATGCAACCAAAGATAGATTTTTTTCAATTATTGCGCATGATCTGAAAAATCCATTTAATTCACTTTTAGGTTTTTCTGAAATGATTGTGAATAAGAGAGATAAGTTAAGTGAGAAAAAGATTAAGTCTTTTGAAGAGGGAATTTACAACCTTAGTAAACAGGGTTATGATTTGCTTTCAAATCTTCTTGAATGGTCTCGGGCACAGTTGAACCGAATTGAAATGGAAGTAAATACCCTTAATCTGAAAAAACAAGTTGATTATGTTATTGGTCTGAATGAATCAAGAGCGAAGGAAAAAGAAATAGAAATTAAAACAGAAATACCTCAGAATCTGTTAATAAAAGCAGATGAAAACATGCTTCGGACTGTTTTAAGAAATTTGATAAGCAATGCAATTAAATTTACAAGGCCCGGAGGTTGTGTCCAGATAGAGGCTTATTCAAAAAACAAGACCGTTTACATTGAAATAATTGATAATGGGGTGGGAATTCCTGATAATAAACTTGATATAATATTTAACCTGGATGAGTCCTACCGTACCGAAGGAACCAATAAAGAAAAAGGTACTGGTCTGGGCTTAATTCTTTGTAAAGAATTCATTGACAAACATAACGGGAACATTAGCGTACAAAGTGAAGTAGGCAATGGTACACGTTTCACAGTTCTTTTTCCGGGAGATAGCAATTAATATTTTTAATTTCTAACATTTCATCTCTTTTTCCGTTTTAATCATTAGAAGTTTTTTTTATGGGTTTTACAGATGGTTTTTTAACTCAGTGCAGAAAGGGAGTCTTTCAAATTGTTTTTGGAAAACAAGATGTGAATTTCTACAAGGAAAACGTTAGGAAATCACTAACTGTATTGTTATTTGGTGTCTTGGGAATCATTTTTATGATTATCTTCGGTATTCAGGAACTAAATACACACAGACCGGTATTAGGGCTTATTGTATTATCTTATGGAGGATTTGTAGTGCTAAACCTGCTATACCTCATTAAAAGCAAGAATTATAAATTTTCAAGCTGGATTTTGGTATTTCTCATTTTTTCACTTAGCCTGCTGCTTTTGTTTCTTGGCAAAACTCAATCAAGGCTTATATGGTATTATGTTTTTCCCCTCACTTCCTATTTTGTTCTGGGAATCAGATATGGGTTTATCGTCAATTTGGTTTTATTAATAATCACCTCATTTTTCCTGTGGTATCCAACTCCCTCAATGCCACTCTACTTACATGGCTTTCGCATAAGGTTTTTGGCCTCATATATTGCTGTATCAGGACTAGCGCACCTGTATGAATTCATACGTCAGAGAACCTATCAATCTCTGATTTCAGCTAATCAGGAAAAGACTGATTATATAAATCAAACTTTGAAGCAAAAAGAAGATATCAGACAACAATCGCAAAAGCTGGAGATTATTAACGAGGAGTTGAGAAAGCTTTCTGCTGTTGTTAGAGAAACTCACAATGCAATTATTATAATGAGCAGAAATGGAAACATTGAATGGGTTAATCCTGCTTTTAAACGTTTGTATGGATATTCATACACCGAGTTAATAAACAAGTATGGAGAAGATATCATTCATGCAGGTTTTAACAAACACCTTGCGGAAAAAGCTAATGAGGCAATTCATACAAAAAGTTCGTTAACATTTGAGTCACTCGCAGAAACAAAAAATGGATATTTATTGGAGATACAAACAACCCTGACTCCTGTTATCGATATTCAAAATAAAGTAACGCGGTTAATAGCTTTAGATACTGATATAAGCCAATTGAAAAATGCAGAAAAAGAACTTAAAAAACTTATTGCCACAAGGGACAAGTTTTTCTCAATTATTGCACATGACCTGAAAAATCCTTTTAACTCGCTTATGGGTATTTCTCAGCTACTTATGGAAAAATCAGATACTTATGATATTGAGAAGATCCAGATGTTCCATAAGAATTTATATTCCGTATCAAAAAGAGGATATGACCTTTTGAATAACCTCCTTGACTGGTCCAGGTCACAGACCGGCAGACTTAGCCTGAACATAGAAAATATCCGGATAAGGGATATTGTTAAGGAAAATATTAGATTGTTAATATCAAATGCTGAAAGCAAAAACCTGGAAATTGAAAATAATATTCCTGAAAATCTATTTGTTAAAGCAGATATTAATTCAGTTAGTACTGTATTCAGGAATTTATTGTCGAATGCCATCAAATATAGTTTTGATAGCGGAACCATCGCAATTGATGCAGAAGAGAAGGACAATTATAGCTACATTTCAGTGACTGATAGTGGACAGGGTATTGATCCGGAAAATATTCCCAGGTTATTTAAAATTGATGAAGGTTTTTCTACCAAAGGAACACAAAAAGAAGAAGGGACAGGCTTAGGTTTGATAATATGTAAAGAATTCATTGAAAAGAACGGAGGAACGATTTCTGTGAATAGTAAAAAAGGAGAAGGGAGTAGTTTTACCATTTCCCTTCCAAAGGCTGGTTAAGGATATAAAACCGTTATTTTTCCTCTTCTCTCGATCATCTGATGTTCAGGGTTGTTCACCTTCAGGTAATAAATATAAGTACCGCCGGGAGCCTTCCCTTTACCCTCTATAAGTCCGTGCCACGAGTCCTCAGGGGATTTTGTCTCATAAACTTTTATTCCTCTTCGGTTGTATATAATTAAATGATAGGTGCTGGGCAAAAAAGAAACATAGGGTCTGAATTTGTCATTGAGACCGTCTCCGTTTGGTGTAAAAGCATTAGGTACAAATATTTCGGGTTGAATATATAAACACTTTTTGTTAGATTTTACTAATGCAGAGTGGTTTGTAGCAGTTATTTCTGTATTTATGTAATAACAGAAGCGGCCACTGGAATCTCTTCCCCTGAAGAAATCCAGGTCATTATCGTAATATGAACCTGAATATGTGCTCTGAAGGTAATTAAACAAATTATTGCCTATTTTTCTGAATACTTTATACTCTTTTGTTTGGTAATGAGTTCCTTTAACTTGATTCCAACTAATTTTATTAGTCATATCATTGTTTTCTGCATTTAGCAAAATATTATGAAGTGTATCTGAGCGGGTAGTGAGATCACCGCACTGATTGACAGACACTACCTGGTAATAATTTACAGCTTTATCAGGATTAACCTGCTGGTCTTCATAGTTCAGGGTGAAGCTTGTTGTCTTGAATTTTTTGATAGTATCATAAGTTCCGTTATATGAACTTCCACGTAAAAGATAATATCTGTTAAGTTCAGAATTTGATGCAACAGAATATTTTAAATCTACGGTATTATTGTTCGTTTTGATATAATCAGTATGGATATAATCCGGATTATAAGGCATGCGGGTTTCCACAATTACCCTGTTTGACATTGATTTAATGCCGGTATCAACCTGCCTTACAGACTCTACATAATATTTATAGATATGGTTATAGAAAACATCAGTGTCGGTGAAGGATGTATCCCCTGTAGTTGCTATTTTCTGGTAGATACTACCGTCTGTACTTTTCCAGATGTTGTAATGTTTTATATGTATTGTATCGTTGAAGTTGTTATCGTTAAGTGGAGTAGGAGGTATGTATCTCGACCAGTTTAAGCTGTTGCTTTTTCTGCAGGTATCAAACTGTGCGGTGGTTAAGATAGTATTAAACTTGTTACTGGCCGGTATATTCCCTGAAAGGTTAGGCTTAACCCTGTAGGCCCTGATCTGATTGTTTGCATCAGAAGTATTATCAATCCATGTTTTTATACTTGTATCAGTTATAATATGTCTTGGCACAAAGTCTTCTACATTATAAAAACTATCTCTTTCAATTTGAATATCAAACTCTATGGTATCAGTAAGTTTCCACTTAAGCTGGACATCACCTGCTTCATTGATAATAGTTGCATTAAGAAGTTCAGGAGGAGAAATATCTTCCTGCCCGGAAGAAATTTTGCTTTTAAGCATAAAAATGCACATAAAAGCTAATATACCAGGTATTATATGAATCTTTTTCATTTATTTATTTTAGTAAAATTATTCACATGTTCCGGCAATAGAATGAATCAGTTCATCCTCATTCAGATATTTATTTGCTATTTCCAGCAAATCATCTTGTTTGATATTGTTAATGGTTTCTATCATATTCTGAAAATACCTTTCATCAAGCTTGTGTTCAACAAGGTTTATATATGTTGAAGAAAGGGGGAGCAAACCATCAAATGATTTTAGCATGTCTCCCATCATATAGTTTTTCACCATTTGTAACTCTTTTCCGGGCACTTTTTCTGTTTTTAAACGTTTGATCTCTTCATAAATTGCCTCAATGGATGCCCGGCAAACTTTTGAACCAACCTCAGATACTATAAGAAGATAACCTTCATTCACTAATGAAATAATTATGGCATTCACTCCATAAGTATATCCCTTTTCTTCTCTAAGATTCTTCATTAAACGGGAGCCAAAATATCCTCCTAAAATAGTTGTAAGTACATTCATTCCTGCGAAATCAGGGTGGTGTTGGTTAAATAACCTTTTCCCAACTCTTATTGCAGATTGAACGGCCTCTTTTTTTGGCGTGAAAATTTCTTTTTTGTCTGTTGGCTCAGGAGTAAATTCAGGGATTTTTTTTACCTGGTTACTCTGCCAGCCATTACCAAAAAATTTTTCCAGAAGATTATGAGTTCCGTTTTTTATTTTACCTGAAACAATGATATTGCAATTTTGCGGTGTATAATAATTTCCGTGGAAGTTTCTAAGGTCTTCAGGATTTAAGTACTCATGGTCTTCATAATTCAGGACTTTTCCATACGGGTGCTCTTTCCCAAACAAAGCTTCATTAAAATGAATTCTGGATAAATTACTTACCTTGGAACGGTCCAGTTTAAACTGTTGTTTTTTGTTTTCTATATAAATTTTATATTCTTTTTCTGGGAAAATTGGAGACTTAACAATTTCGGAAAGAACAGGGAGCAACTTTTCCAGGTTTTTATTAAGACAGAGCATACTTATTCTGGCAGTATCTTTATTAGTTCCGGTTTTAAAAAAAGCCCCATAATAATCCATTACTTCTGCAATCTCTTCACTGGTATAGTTTATGGTTCCCTCATTCAGCATTTCATTTGTGGCGGTAGCAACAAGAGGTTTCGGCTGAAACCAGTTTCCTGCCCTGAATAAAAAGTCTATTTTGATAACATCTTCATTGCCTTTCTCTATTTCAAATACAGGAATATTATTGGTTAAACGAGTTTTGTTAGCTGTGGGAAGCGGTGCTTCAGTTATGGTTTTGCTTTCAGGGAACTTGCTTCTGTCAGGTTTTTTCATGGTTATTATTTTTTTGAGTAATAATAAAGAGTGGAACAATTGTTTTCTTTCAGTATCTTATTACTTACTGCCTGAATTTTTTCCGGAGTAACTTCTTTATATTTGTTAATTTCAGTATTTATGTTTTCAGCATCGTCTATCAGTTCATGGAATGCCAGGTTCATAGCATTATGCAGGGTGCTTGTTCTTGTAAATATTTTAATCGATTCAACCTTGTTTTGCACTTTTTCAAGTTCGCCATTAGCCGGAGGTTGCTGATTGAGTTTGTTTAGTTCATTCTGTAATTCTTCTTCAGCCTTTTTCATGTCTGTTTTATCAGAGATGCTTCCGCTTATAATCAACAATCCTTCATCTATATCGCCTGTAATAAAAGCATCTATGGTATTAAAGACATTCTTTTCTTTAACCAGTCGTTGATGAAGCCTTGAAGAATCGCCATTGGCCAAAAGGTCTGAGATCAGGTCTGTAGCATAAAAATCTTCATTTTTCCTGTCACACATGTGATAGGCTTTATAAATGGTGTCATGAGGAACTTCCCTGTAAACTTCTTTCTTCCTGGGCTCTTTCTGTTCAGGCTCCCGGGGAATTTTTTTGTCTGCTAGTTTACGGCTGGGAATATCTCCAAACCATTTTTCTGTTAATTCTTTAATTTCTTCTTTTGTTACGTTCCCGGCTACCGTTAGTATGGCATTATTAGGAGCATAATGTTCGTAAAAGAATTTTTTAATTTCTTGAAATGTAGCCTTTTTTATATGCGAGGGTTCTTTCCCTATGGTCGGCCATTGGTAAGGATGCTTTTTATAGGCCAGGGATCTCAGAATTTTGAATGCATCTCCATAAGGTTGATTAAGATATCGCTGGTTAAACTCCTCAATAACTACATTCTTCTGAATTTCAATTTTTTCTTCGGTAAGAGCCAATTCAAGCATTCTGTCTGATTCAAGCCAGAACCCTGTCTCTATATTTTCTTTGGGTAGTGAAAGGTAATAGTTTGTAATATCATTGTTTGTAAAAGCATTATTGTCACCCCCAACCATTTGCAGTGGAGTATCATAAACAGGTATGTTTTTTGAGCCTTCGAACATCAGGTGCTCAAAGAGATGTGCAAAACCGGTTCTTTCCGGATTTTCATGCTTTGCACCCACATTATACACAATATTAATTGTTACAATTGGCGTAGTCTTGTCCTGATTTACAATTACTCTCAGACCATTATCAAGTGTGAATTTTTCAAAATAAACCATTTTGCTATATATTTTCTACAAACATAATCAAACAGAAGTCAAATACAATAACTTTTTTATGGCACTAAAAAGGCTCCTGGTTTCTAAATAAGAACAGTTGTGAAAAAACTATAAGCAAGGTGTTTAAAAAAAGTCATTAAAAATTACCTGATATTAAAATGAAATATTAATTTTGCGGTCATTATGAAAAAGCCTACAAGACTCGGACGCATATTAATTTGGAGAAGAAAAAACATCAGTGACAAACAATTTATTATGATCCTGAGTGTTTTGGTAGGCATTACCTCCGGGTTTGCTGCTGTAATAATTAAAAATGCAGTACATGTTATAAAAGACTTGCTTACCAGCGGCTTTGTTCAGGACTATCAGAATTATTTTTATGTCATTTTACCATCCATTGGAATTCTACTGGCGGTACTGTTTATGAAGTATATACTTAAACGTCCTGTTGGACATGGAATTCCGCTCACACTGCAGGCCATTTCAAAGAATGAAGGTCGGGTAAAAAGACATAATATGTTTTCTTCTGTTGTTACCAGTGCCCTGACTGTTGGTTTTGGAGGGTCAGTAGGTTTGGAGGGCCCAACAGTTGCTACCGGCGCTGCCTGGGGTTCAAATATTGGGCAGTTTTTCCGCTTAAATTACAGGCAGATTTTATTGCTTCTATCTTGTGCAAGTGCAGGTGCAATGTCTGCCATTTTTAAGGCACCAATTGCGGGAATTGTTTTTGTACTTGAAGTGATTATGCTGGATTTAACAATGTCAGCCTTGATTCCTCTGCTGCTGGCATCTTTATCAGGCGCTTTGGTCTCTTATCTTTTTCTTGGAATGGATGTGCTATATCCTGCAAAAATAGCTGAATATGGAGGGGTACTTAATGATGTGCCATTCTTTATTTTACTGGGTATCTTTACCGGACTGGTTTCTGTATATTTTACCAGAATGTACAAAACAATAGAACATTTCTTCGATGGTTTTAAAAATTCATATATCAAATGGGTGATTGGTGGTGTAGCTCTGGGACTAATTGTATTTCTTTTTCCATCTTTATATGGTGAGGGTTATGATGCAATCAACTCCTCATTACAAGGTAATTTTGATTACCTCTTTGATAAGAGTTTCTTTTTCGGGCTTAAAGAGAATTTTCTGTTTGTAATTCTGTTTCTTGCCCTGGTTATATTTCTTAAAGTTGTTGCTGCTTCAATTACTTTCGGAAGTGGTGGAGTAGGAGGCATTTTTGCACCAACTCTTTTCATGGGTGTAAACAGTGGATTGTTATTTGCTAAGATATTTCATTATTTGGGATTTAAGAATTTAGATGAAAATCATTTTGCTTTGGCAGGAATGGGTGGATTAATTGCCGGGGTTTTACACGCTCCATTAACAGGAATGTTTTTAATTGCCGAAATTACAGGTGGCTACGCCTTGTTTTTCCCATTAATGATTACAGCAACACTCTCTTTCGCCATTATTAAGGTTTTTGAAAAATACTCTGTATATACTTATCAGCTCGGCAGGAGAGGAGAGCTGTTTACTCATGATAAGGATAAGGTAGTACTTTCTATCCTGAAAGTAAAAAGTTTAATAGAAACAAATTTTAAAACTATTCACGAGGGGGCCACTTTGGGCGATTTGGTTGATGTTATTGCTAAATCTCAAAGAAATATTGTTCCGGTTATTGATAAAGAGCAAAATTTGAAAGGTATTGTTTTTATTAATGACATAAGGCATATTATGTTTGACCGGGATAAATATGATAAAGTATTGGTTGATGAATTGATGTATATGCCAAGTCCTGTAGTTTCTCCGCAGGAATCAATGGAACAGGTAGCCCAGAAATTCCAGTCTACTAAACATTATAATCTGCCTGTTCTTGACAATGGCAAATACGTGGGGTTTGTCTCACGAGCGAATGTCTTTTCTGCTTACAGACGACTTTTAAGAGCATTTTCAGAAGATTGATTTTCCAAGCCATACGATACAAAATGTTATTTATAACCACCATCGGAGTTCTAACAGATGATTATAAATGACTTTCTGCTATAGTATCTTTTTCCATTGAAAAATAATTATTTTATGTATGGCCAAGGGGGTAGCGGAATGTATACAGGTAAAATACCCCGCCTCTTTATAGGCTCCGGCGGGGCGTTATGTTTTTTCTTACTCCAGTTCGTTTTTGTAAATCACATAATTTTCATTGTCAAAGCATACAAAATAGACTTTTTGAATGGTGTTGTCTTTTTCAAGGAAATCTGAAACTGTAGCAATGGCAATTTTGGCGGCACTTTGCTTTGGGAAACCGTATACTCCTGTGCTGATATTTGGAAATGCGATTGTTTGTATTCCGTGATTCACAGCAAGATCCAGGCTGTTTTTGTAGCAGTTGGCTAAAAGTTGAGTTTCTTTTTGGTTACCGCCTTGCCATACCGGACCGACAGTATGAATTACGTACTTGGCAGGCAGGTCATATCCTTTGGTGATTTTTGCCTGACCTGTATTACAACCATTTAGTGTTTTACATTCTTCCAAAAGTTCAGGCCCGGCAGCACGATGAATGGCTCCATCCACTCCGCCGCCACCCAACAGACTCTTGTTTGCAGCGTTAACTATTCCATCAACCTTTAGGGTTGTGATATCTCCTTGAATGAGTTCTATTTTGTCCATAGCCAGAATTTTATTTGGATTGTCTGTACAACTTTATTTATTGAAAGATAAACAATTATCTTATTTCAGCACCAATTTTTTCTTTAAAAGTTTTCATCAATTTATCCATAATTTTATCTATCTGCTTATCTTTCAGAGTTTGCTTTTCGTCTTGCAGCAGAAAACTTACTGCATAGGATTTCTTTCCCTCCTCGATTTTATCACCCTGGTAAATGTCGAACAGGGAAACATCTTTCAGGAATTTCTTTTCTGCCTGGTATGCAAGTTCATATATTTCCTGGAATTTAATGTTTTCATCAATTAGCAAGGCAAGATCCCGTCGTACTTCGGGAAATTTTGAAACAGGCTGATACTGTACCTTATGTTTTGCTGATAGCTGAATCAGCTTATCCCAGTTTAATTCTGCATAGAAGACCTCATTGTCTATATCAAATTTGTCAAGTAATTTTTGATTTAGAACACCCATTTCACCAAGATAGTGTTTCTTTTGTCTCAGAATTAATCCCTGGTTAAATAATTCGTTTTCAAATTCTTCAATTTTTATTTTTTTTCTGTCATATCCCAGCTTATCAAGTATTATTTCCACATAAGCTTTCAGATGGTAAAAAGTTACCTTTTCCTGTTTTTGTGTCCAGTTTTCCGGGTGTTCATTACCTGTCATGAAAAGTGCCAGGTGCGTTTTTTCTTCATAGGGTTGCAGCGGATCGTCACTCTTTTCGTCTAAAGCTTTCCTTGCATAGCAATTACCCACCTCATATAATTTAAGATCGGGTCTCTGGTGATTAATATTATAAGAAATCGCTTCTAATCCACCAAATATAAGTGACTGGCGCATGCTGTTTAAATCACTGCTGAGAGGGTTGTGCAAATAAACGAGGTTTTTCTCAGGGTAGGTTTCAAGATTATCGTAATAGCTTGATTTTGTCAGAGAATTCGACATGATTTCCCTGAAACCATTGGCTGATAGTAAGTTTGATATGATCTCGTTGTATTTATCTTTATCAATTTCTTCTGAATGTACAATGCTGGAAACCAGTTTGTCGCTGATTTCTATATTGTTGTAGCCATAAATTCTCAAAATTTCTTCAATTACATCTATCTCGCGTGTTACATCTGCACGATATGTTGGAACTTCCACCCTGATTCCATCTTTTGAATGATTCAGAATTTTTATATCCAGCGATTCAAGAATATCTGTGATTTTTTGCTTATCAATGTCATTCCCTGCTATTTTGTGTATGTAGCTGAAAGACAAGTCAATTATCGAAGGTTCTATTGGATTTGGATATTCATCAATAATTTCTGAGGAGATTGTTCCTCCGGCAATTTCTTTAATTAGTAAGGCGGCTCTTTTAAGTGCATAAATTGTGTTGTTCGGATCAGCCCCTCTTTCGAAACGGTAAGAAGCATCTGTATTCATTCCGTGACGTTTAGCAGTTTTTCTGATAGATTTAGGGTTGAAGTAGGCACTTTCAATAAACAAATTACGGGTTTCTTCCGTTACCCCTGATTTAATTCCTCCATAAACGCCGGCAATACACATGGGTTCTTCGGTATTACAAATCATAAGATCTTCTGAAGATAGTTTTATTTCTTCATTATCAAGCGTAACAAATGGATGTCCTTCATTCAGGTTTTTAATAATTACCTGGTCGCCTTTAATTTTATCGGCATCAAAGAAATGAAGGGGATGCCCCGTTTCATGAAGTACAAAATTGGAAATATCCACCAGGTTATTAATCGGACTGAGACCAATTGCCTTTAGTCTTTCCTGAAGCCATTCCGGTGAAGGACCGGTTTGAACATTGGTTATTGTTATCCCGCAATACCTTGGACAAGCTTTTTCATTTTCAATTTTTATTTGAATCTCCTTGTCATTGTTATCTGTTTTGAATGAATCCACCGAAGGAATTTTTAATTCACTTCCGGATTTTTGCTTTAGCACAGCTACAAGGTCTCTTGCAGTTCCAATATGTGAAGCTCCATCGATACGATTTGGCGTTAGGTCTATTTCCAGCACATAATCCTCCTCAATATTGAAATAATTTTTCAATTTTTCTCCAACAGGTGCATTGTCATCCAATACCATGATTCCTTCATGTGAATCACCCATACCTATTTCATCTTCTGCACAGATCATTCCTTCTGAGACTTCTCCCCGTATTTTAGTTTTTTTTATTTTGAAACCCTCTTCATTTGGATAAAGCGTTGTTCCAACAGGTGCAACAACAACTTTTTGTCCTTTGGCAACATTTGGTGCCCCGCAAACTATGGGAAGATCTTCGCCTGAACCAGTACTAACTGTTGTTACACTTAATTTGTCTGCGTTTGGATGCTTCTCACAACTGGTTACTTCACCAATAACCAGTCCTTCCAGTCCTCCTCTTACAGATTCATAACGATCGATGCCTTCAACTTCCAGCCCCGTATCTGTTAATATTTCTGCAATTTCTTCAGGTGTAAGATCAGTATCTACGTAATTTTTGAGCCACTTATACGATATTTTCATGTAATTTTATTTTATCAATGGATAACTTTAAACGGGAAACAAAAATATAAATAATGAACGAAATATCCATGTTTCCAAGTCTCAATTAAATTTTTCCTGATTAATTGTGGGATTTGACCACTAAATAATATTCTGGTTTCTTCTTTTGAACAAATAAACTGGTCTCCCGGTTAACTAATAAATAAATCCTATATAATCATGGATAATTAGGTACATTTCAGTATCTTTGCATACTAAAATCAGATAAATTTGGAAAACAGAAGGCCTTTAATTTTAGTAACAAACGACGATGGCGTAGACGCTAAAGGTATTAAATCTTTAGTTGAAATGGTGGAACCGTATGGTGATGTTGTGACCGTTGCCCCTCTGCACGTGCACTCAGGGATGTCGCATGCCATTACTGTAAATCTGCCGCTGCGTTATACATCAATTAGAGAAGACGGCAATGTAAAAGTATATGGATGTACAGGTACACCAGTTGATTCAGTAAAGCTTGCCCTAAGCCAGATTTTGCCTCGTGAGCCTGACTTATTGGTTTCAGGAATTAATCATGGCTCCAATGCATCAGTAAGCATTGTGTATTCAGGAACTATGGCAGCTGTAATTGAAGGATGCATCAATGGCATTCCCTCAATCGGTTTTTCATTGCTGGATTTTCGTCCCGATGCCGATTTTTCCGCTTCTGTTAAATTTGGAAGAAAAATAGTTGAACACACGCTAAAAAATAACTTACCCGACCGGACCTGCTTAAATGTCAATATTCCGGCCGTTACACCTGATAAAATCAAAGGAATTAAAGTCTGCAGACAGGCAAAAGGTGTATGGAAGGAAGAGTTTGATAAACGGCAGGACCCGAGGCAAGGAGAATACTTCTGGCTTACAGGCTATTATGAAGATCATGAGAATGGTGCTGAAGATACTGATGAATGGGCATTGCGTAATAATTATATCTCAGTCGTGCCTGTTCACGTTGATCTGACAAACTATAAAGCACTCGATATTCTCAAGGGTTTGAATTATGAATAAAAAAGGAAATTCACTCTGGCTTGGATTTGCTTTGGGTTTATTGGCTCCGGTACTTTTTATTCTCATTTTTTATGGTATTAAATTTTCAGATCAGTATTCGTTTTCTGTTTTTCTGGATAAACTATTTGAGTTGAATATCGCCTCTAAATACTTGAGCATATGTGTTTACCCTAACTTGTTGCTTTTCTTTATTTTTATCTGGAAGAATCGTTTATACTCAGCAAGAGGGGTATTATTTGCTACTATCATACTGGCGATATTGGTATTCATTCTTAAATTATCAGGATAATTATGCGGTATTACTTAATTGCAGGAGAGGCATCTGGTGATTTACATGGTTCTAATTTACTTAAGGGGCTGAGAAAAACCGATAAAGAGGCAGATTTCAGATACTGGGGAGGAGATTTGATGAAGCAACATGGAGGAACCCTTGTAAAACACTATCGCGAACATAATATAATGGGTTTTATAGAAGTTCTGCAGAATCTTAAAACTATTAAAAAGAATTTTAGATATTGTAAACAGGATATTCTTCAATACAAACCCGATGTGTTGATTTTAATTGATTATCCCGGTTTTAATCTCCGTATGGCAGAGTTTGCTCATAAAAACGGAATTAAAGTATATTACTATATTTCACCTAAAATCTGGGCCTGGAAAGAATCCCGCATAAAAAAAATAAAATCTTATGTAGATAAAATGTTTATCATTTTTCCTTTTGAAAAAGATTTTTATAAAAAACATAATTATCAGGCTGAATTTCACGGAAATCCTCTTATTGATGCTGTTGAAGATTATAAAGAAAAGGCTTTGCCTTTTAATGAATTTATCAAACAAAATAATTTAGATTCCAGACCAGTTATTGCCTTGCTACCGGGAAGCCGCAAACAGGAAATTGACCGGAATCTGAATGTTATGTTTAAAATAGTAAATGAATTTTCCGATTATCAGTTCGTTATTGCAGGAGCCCGTTCCATTGACCCCGATTATTACAGGAGATTTATAAGTCC
The DNA here is from genome assembly GCA_964461045.1 of uncultured Bacteroidales bacterium. GTDB lineage: Bacteria > Bacteroidota > Bacteroidia > Bacteroidales > UBA12077 > JAGXLC01. Next base: position 76,632 of record CAYWSJ010000002.1, read on the forward strand.
TGAAAATGTTCATTTTGTGTATGACAATACCTACAACCTTCTAAATCACTCACATGCGGCTATTGTCACCTCGGGGACTGCCACCCTTGAAACAGCTCTTTTTAATGTACCCCAGATTGTTTGCTACAGGGCAAATCCGGTTTCCTATCACATAGCAAAATGGTTTGTGAAAATACCTTACATCTCGCTGGTAAATTTAAACCTTCAAAAGGAAGCTGTTAAAGAATATATTCAAAAAGAAATGAGTGCTTCCAATTTGAAAGAAGAGCTTGATCGTATTCTCGGGGACGAGAAATACAGGAGTAATATGCTCTCTATGTACAATGAATTGCACCATGTTTTAGGAGGCAAAGGAGCCTCGGAGCGGTTTGCAAAAGCTATTTACACGAGCCTGAAGTAGCATAAAAGCTACATTTAAATTGAATTAATATTAAAAGGAATATGGTGCTGAATGTAAATCTATTGTCTTGATAAAAAATAAATCTTTCTTTATAATTTATCCTTCATAATTATAGGGTTTTTATACCATCTTTAGTTTCACTTCGTTATTCAATAATTCTTGTAAATTGTTTTTTCTTTAAAACCATATTATAAATAATTATGTCTGATCAAACAAATCGTTTATTTTTGTATATCTAAAATCAAAATATATGATTGCATTACTGAAAAAAGAGATTAACGAGTTTTTTAGTACGATAACAGGATACATTGTAATTATTGTCTTTCTGTTGGCTATAGGGTTATTTATGTGGGTATTTCCTGGCCAGAATAATGTTTTTGACAGTGGATATGCGACTTTAGACAGTTTGTTTACATTAGCGCCCTGGATTTTCTTGTTTCTTGTTCCCGCAGTTACAATGAGAATGATTTCAGATGAAAAAAAACAGGGCACAATGGAGCTGTTACTGACCCGCCCCATAACCGATCTTCAGATTGTACTGGCTAAATACCTTGCTGCTGTTGTCCTTTTGATTATCTCGCTATTGCCAACCTTAATTTATTATTATAGCGTTTACCAATTGGGCAATCCTGTGGGTAATATTGACAGTGCAGGTACCATAGGGTCTTATATCGGACTCTTTTTCCTGGTAGCTATTTATGCTGCTATTGGAATTTTTACCTCATCTCTTACCAGCAATCAGATCATTGCTTTTATTCTGGCTATGCTGCTTTCTTTTATATTTTTTATGGGCTTTGATTTTTTAAGTTCCATGTGGATTTTTAGCAGCATAGATACTACTGTTTCTGAATTAGGTATTAATGCACATTATAAATCAATGAGTCGTGGAGTTATTGATACTCGCGATATTGTGTATTTTCTGAGTGTAATAATTCTTTTCGTCTTCTTAACCAAAACAATTGTTCAAAGTAGAAAATAGGAGTCAGTCATGCTTAAAAAATATAACAACATTATTAATTTCATTATAATATTTCTGATAATTATAGCTGTTAATTTTATCTCATCAAAAGTTCATTACAGGTTCGACCTGACCTCTGACAACCGTTATACCCTAAAGGAAACAACTGTTGAAGTTCTTGAAGAACTGGATGATGTTATTTATTTTAAAATTTATCTTGAAGGAGACCTCCCACTGGGCTTAAAGCGTTTTCAGAACAGAATTAAAGAAACCCTGGAAGAATTCAGAGTTCATGCAGGGGAGAATATCCAGTACAGTTTTATCAATCCTACATCAGACAGGAACCAGAAAGAACGCCGGGCTTTTTTTAACGACCTGAAAAGCCGTGGCCTGCAACCGACCAATGTCAAACAACGTGATAAAGAAGGAGGGTACTCTCAGAAAATTATTTTCCCGGGTGCTATTGTAAATTACGGGGAAAAGCAGACTGCAATTAATCTTCTGAAAAATAATCCCGGCTATTCTGCTGCAAAAAATTTGAATCATTCAATTCAGAATCTTGAATATGAACTAATAAATGCCATCTATGAACTAAGTGTTGAAGAGAAAGGGAAAATTGCTTTTATTGAAGGACATAATGAGCTTGATAAATATCACGTAGCCGATATTTCAAATAAGCTTTCGGGATATTACAAAGTTGACAGGCTTAATCTTAAGAAAAAGCCTCAAAAGATTTTTGAATATAAAACACTGGTTATTGCAAAACCTTCTTCTGAGTTCTCCCGGAAGGATAAATTTTTTATTGATCAGTATGTAATGAATGGAGGGCGTATTATCTGGTTTATCGATAAAACAACAGTTACTTCTGACAGTTTGTCGAGAAAAAGTTCTACAATGGCTATGCTTAATGAGATGAACCTGGATGATATGTTTTTTAAATACGGAGTACGCTTTAATCCTGTACTGATTAAGGATATGCAGTGTGCAGTCATTCCTGTGAATGTTTCATATTCTTCTGATAATCCTAAATTCGCACCTTCACCCTGGATGTATTATCCCTTGTTATCCTCTGCAAATAACCACCCGATCAATAAAAGTCTTAACATGATCCGGACCGAATTTATAGGTTCAATAGATACCCTGGCGGTTAAGGGACAATCAAAAGAAATTCTACTGAGAACAACAGAAAATACCGAAATAGTTCAGGCCCCGGTGCTTGTAAATTTAGGAGAGGTGAGTAAAAAAGTGAATCCTGCTGCTCTAAACGGCGGTAAGAAAATTGTTTCTGTACTGGCAGAAGGAGAATTTCAATCTGTATTTAAAAACCGGATTATTAAAGAACTAAAGAAGGAATTGGGAGATAAAAAATTCAGAACAAAGAGTCTGCCTACGCGTATGATCTTTGTATCTGATGGTGATGTAATCAAAAATGAGGTTACCCAACGCCCTGATGGAACCTACATATCTCCGCTTGGATATGATAAATATACCAAACAAACTTATGGGAATAAGAATTTTGTGTTAAATTGTATTCATTACCTAACAAGTGAAAAGGATCTTATTAGTATTCGGGGTAAAGAGATAAAAATGCGATTGCTGGATAAGTCAAAAATTAAAGAACAAAGATTGAAATGGCAGGTTATTAATATTCTGATTCCTGTTATTTTTATTCTTATTTTTGGCTTTGTGAAGAATATTTTGCGAAGAAGAAAGTACACAGTATCTAACGAGAAATGACAGGCAACAATTAAAACAATATCTTGATGAAGAAAAACCGGATTTTAATAGCATTACTAATTATCCTGATTGGTCTTGCAATATTCTTTTACCTTAGAACAGAGAAAAGCACACTTACAGACTGGGATGCTGATTTTGCAATTCATGAAACTGAAGAAATAGACTCATTTACTATCAGCCAGGATTCTACCAAAGTAAAATTATACAAAACAAATGGGAATTGGTATTTTAATAACCATATTCCTGTCAGGAAACGGGCCGTAGAACAATTTTTTAACGTGTTGCAGGATTTGCGGATTGAAGCTCCGGCTCCTAAAAAAAACAAACATGAAATTATCGACCTGGTGAAACAAAATCCACTGGAAGTAACCATCTATAAAAAAGGGAAGAAACTAAAAGATTACTGGGTCGAAGACAGCCAATACAAAAAAGGCAGTACTTATATGCTGATGAAAGGAAGTAATAATCCTTATTTGATGAGTATCCCCGGCTACAGGGGCGATTTGGCCCATTTATACCGAACAACTGAAAACTACTGGAGAGATAAAACACTATTTGACGTTTCAGGTATTGATATACAGATGGTTAGAGTGAATTATCCTGGCAAGGCAGAGAGCTCTTTCCAACTTGATTATAAACGTAATGATAAATTTATTCTGAAAGAATTACCGTCAGGCAAAAAAGTTAAAAAGTTTAATAAAAACAGAGCCTCCAGGTATTTGAGTTATTTTGGAAACATTCGTTTTAACAGGATAATACGCGAGGAGTCTGATGAATTAATTGACTCACTTCGATCAGTAAGTCCGTTTTGTGTAATTGAGGTGGAGAATCTTTCTGAAAATAAAGCGAAACTTGAAGCTTACAGAAAGCTTTCGGGTGGAAAGGAAGATGCGTTTGGTGAAAAAACCAGATATGACCTGAACTTCTTATATGGCATTTATAACAATTCGGATGATGTGTTGCTGATTAAGTACACGGAGATTGACCCGCTTTTTAAAGAAATAAGTTATTTTCAATAAATTTGTTTACTTTTAAGAAATTTTTTGAAAAAGATACTTAAAAATTAATTTAATTCAATTAATTTCGAATGCTATTATCAACCTAAAAAATTATTACGATGAAATTTGTAATATCCAGTACAGAATTGTTGAAACACCTTCAACTAATCGGTAAAGTAATCAGTACAAAGAACACATTACCCATTTTGGATAATTTTCTTTTTAACCTGAAAGGAAATGAGCTGGAAATAACGGCTTCCGATTTAGAAACCACATTGGTTACAACCATTAACCTTGAAAATGTAACCGATGAAGGGAAAATTGCTGTTCCTGCCAGGATTCTAATGGATATTCTGAAAGAATTCCCTGAACAGCCTCTTACATTTGATGTCAACAATGATACAATGGGGATTGTCATCAATTCTGAGAATGGAAAATATAATATCAACGGGCAAAATCCTGACGATTTTCCACAAATTCCTGAAATTAAAAGTGAACAGGAAAGTAAGTTGCAGATGCCTTCTGAATTGTTATACAATGGAATTGATAAAACTATTTTTGCCACTGCAGACGACGAGCTTCGTCCGGTAATGAATGGAATCTTCGTTGAATTAAGGGAGGATAACATAACATTTGTGGCAACTGATGCACATAAGCTGGTTAGGTATGTTCGTACAGAAGTAAAACCCGGACAAGAAGCTTCTTTTATATTTCCAAAGAAGCCTTCTTCATTACTGAAGAATATCCTGATGAAAGAAGACTCTGAAGTGGATATGCGCTTTGACGATAAAAATGTACAGGTAACATTACCAAATTATAAAGTTATATCACGACTTACAGAAGGGAATTACCCAAATTATAATTCCGTGATCCCTTCAGATAATCCTTATAAATTAACCATTGACAGACTGGAACTATATAATACCATTAAAAGAGTTTCTGTATTTTCAAATCAGGCCAGTAACCTTATTAAACTGAGTCTTAAGGGTAATCAGCTCACTGTTTCAGCACAAGATATCGATTTTTCAATTTCAGGACATGAAACCCTGAATTGTCAATATGAAGGAGAAGATATGGATATTGGTTTCAAATCACCTTTCCTTCTGGAAATCCTTTCCAATCTGAATACATCAGAAGTACTTGTTGAACTGTCAGATCCTTCAAGGGCAGGGTTGCTATATCCGGCTGAAAAAGAGAGCGAAGAAGAAGATATACTTATGCTTCTGATGCCTATGATGGTAGAATCTGATAATGAATCAGAAGAATAAAATACAGGGAAGCTACTGGCTTCCCTTTTCTAAAGTAATTTCCTATGGATTTAAATTTAAAAAAACCGTTGGTTTTCTTCGATCTGGAAACCACAGGTACAAATATTGTAAAAGACCGGATTGTTGAAATATCCATGTTGAAAATTATGCCTAATGGAGACCAGGAAAGCAAAACAATGAAGGTGAACCCCACCATTCCTATAAGTCCTGAAGCTGAATCAATACATGGAATTTCAAACGAAGATGTAAAAGATGCTCCCACATTTCCAGAAATTGCCAAAAGCGTTTTGAAATTCATTGAAGGATGCGATCTGGCCGGGTTTAATTCGAATCGTTTTGATCTTCCACTATTGGCAGAAGAATTTATCAGGGCTGAAATTGATTATGATCTTAAAAAACAGAATTTTATCGATGTCCAGGTTATTTTCCATAAAATGGAAAAAAGAACGCTGAGTGCCGCATATCAGTTTTATTGTAATAAGGAACTGAAAAATGCACATAGTGCAGAGGCAGATACTTTAGCTACTTATGAAATTTTAAAGGCTCAGATAGATTATTACCAGCAACTTGAAAATGATATGGAAAAAATATCTGATTTTTCAAGCCACAATAAAAATGCTGATTTTGCCGGGAGAATTATATATAACAGCAAAGGAGAGGAGATCTTTAATTTTGGAAAATACAAGGGTAAGAAAGTAGAGGATGTTTTAGAAAAAGATCCTGGTTATTACGGCTGGATTATTAACAACGAATTTCCACTTTATACAAAAAAGGTATTAACAAATATAAAATTGAGAGCATTTAATTCTCAATAAAAAGTTAACCAACATGAAGATCATTTGTATTGGGAGAAATTACGCCGATCATGCTAAGGAATTCAACAATGATGTTCCCGAGAAGCCCATTTTCTTCTTTAAACCCGATACATCTATAATCACACGTAACAGACCATTCTTTTATCCCGATTTTTCTGAAGAGATCCACTTTGAAACAGAAATTGTCCTGAAAATTTCCAGGCTGGGGAAAAATATTGCCCCTAAATTTGCTCATCGCTACTACCGTGAATTTACTCTGGGTATTGATCTTACGGCCAGAGACCGGCAAAAAGAGTGTAAAAAGAACGGATGGCCCTGGGAAATTGCCAAAGGGTTTGAAGGCTCAGCTCCTATTGGACGCTTTGTGCCGGTTGAAGATTATGATGATATACATAAGCTGAATTTTCATCTGAATATTAACGATGAACAGGCCCAAAAAGGAAACACTGCTGATATGATCTTTTCTTTTGAAGATATTATTGCTTATGTTTCACAGTTTTTAACCCTCAAGATGGGCGACCTGATTTTTACAGGAACTCCGGCAGGAGTGGGCCCGGTAAAAATTAATGATCGCCTGACAGGTTATGTGGAAAATAAAAAACTGATAGATTTCAGGGTAAAGTAGCTCTGTTACTCAATTGTTTTGTATCAGTTTTAGAATAACTACCTCTTAATTGAATTCATATAATTCTTTCTCAAGCTGAATTAAGAAATATTTAACAGCTGATTTGTCTGCAGGCTTCACTAAATCGGTTAATTTGAATTGAACTGTATTGTGTATGTTGTTGTTGATATTTTGTATTACTGGTAAGTACTTTTCTGTTTCATTGTAGAAATTTATAAGACTTTCATATCGTTTCTTTTGTTCTTCCATAAAAACAGGGTAATCTTCAAATTTTTTATGTAAATGGAAAAATCTTCTTTTTGCATTTTGGATGATTTTTGCTGGAAGTTGTTCAATCAGTATTCCTCTTAATAAATATATCTCGGCATATCTTACAGCTCCTGTTAGCCCAAAAGCATCCAAATCGTCTGCAATGGAGAGGATGGATAGAAGAGAGCTATGGTCTGCTTTTATTTTATATTCCTTATCATCATGCATCTCAATCATATTAAGCGTTTCTTCCCATTTTGCGGGTCTTTGTATATTTCCCTTCCTGAAAAAATTTTCACAGAGCCTACGGCTTTCAAGTCCATGTGAAACATCCATTGTATAAACCATCCCCATGTCATGAAAAAAGGTGGCAACAATCAGACATTCCAGTTTATCTTCACTGAAAAATTTATCATCATTCAGTATTTTAAGTATTTTTTTTACATAAGACCATACTCGTAAATGATGATTTTCATTATGAGAGGGCATACCTACCTGACGAAACATTTTCCGATTATATGTGAAAAGAGTTTCCAGCCATTTTCTTTCAGTTTTTGTTATTTGTTTCTCCAGGTATTTCATTGTAAATAAAAAAGCAGAAAAGACATACTTTTCTGCTTTTTAGAATAAATGTTTTAAAAAATTAGTTTTTATGGCTTGTTTCTTCATTAAGAATTTCTTTTGCCATATTTAAGATTGTAGGATCATCAATCGTTACAGCGCCTCCGTCTGGTCCCGGACCAAAATGAATTCCAACACTTTCTCCTTTTTCATAGTTGGATGCTCCAAAATAGTTTCTTACAGTTTCTTCGTTCAGGTTCAGTTGATCTGCGATTTTTTTGATTCCGCCATGTGGAAGGCTGTCTTTGATTTTTCGTAACTCGTTGAATGTTATGGTCATAAATAACACGTTTTGTTTTAAGAAATCATTATAAAATTAATAAAAATTTAACAGAGTAAGAAATAAAATATCAGTAAAATTGATAAAATAGGAATTATTGGTAATTAAGGAGATATCTGATATTGCAGAGTATTTTCTAAATAATTAACTTATTTTAACAATTTTATAGAGGCTGAGGCTAAAACGTAAGTTTAGGATTCCAGAAGCTGGTGATAGAAAAAGAACAGTTATTTTTTAAAATTGTGTTTTTTGGTTATGGCCCAACCCCTATTGTTTAATTCATTATCTGATTAACCGGCGTCATATAGATTTAATATTTGACCATTCTTTATTAAATTATGTTGATATAAAACAAATTTGTGTTTTGTTTGGTTGGATCAAAAGGGTTTATTTTGCAGAGAATAAAAATTTACGATGACAGAAAAGAAAAATACCACAAGGCCTGTTTTTATTAAAATGTTATTCATCTTTTTGGGTATTTGCGCCTTATTTTTAGGTGTTTTGGGTATTATAATTCCCGGATTGCCCACCACGCCATTTCTTTTGCTGTCTGCGGGATTGTTTTTCAGAAGTTCGAAAAGGCTTTACAGATGGTTAATGAGTCACCCTTATTTTGGAGTACGTATAAGATACTACCGCATTCACAGGGCACTACCTCTTAAAACAAAGATTTATGCAAACTCTCTTATGTGGGTTATGATACTCCTGTCAGTGTTTTTATTTATTGATCAGTTATGGATAAATATAATAATAATAGCCGCCGGAATCACCGGTTCAGTTGTGATGATCCGGGTGATTCCAACTTATGAGGTTAAAACTAAGGTTAAGGCTGAGGCTGAGGCTAAGGCTAAGGCTAAGGAAGAAGTGGAGGACAGGTAACAGAAATGTTTATTTTATTATGTAAATCCTCCAGCTATTGCCAGTGACATCTAATTAGCAGTATGATTTTAGGTATTTTTTCAATCAATACTGATTGGTACTTTCAAAAATTTTATCTGCTGATTTGGTTATAAAACCGCTAAAAAGATTGCCTTCTTTGTCAGGATAGCGTTTAGTGAATTCATAATAACAGGCAGGTATTTGGTATGTTCCCTCCTCAAATACCACATCAATCTTATCTGCCATGATGCTTGACTGTTCAAGCAGTTGTTCTTTACTGCCTTTAATTTCACCACCTGACTGATTCATCTTCCAGCCTTCAGATTTTAACCGGTCATTAATTTTTTCCAATTCTGTAAATTTTTTAAAGTCATTGACTTTCATGGCAAAATGATTAACACGAAATCCGAATGCATACATCCAGGCTGCATACTCTGATTCTTTCAGAAGCTTCTTGTAAATTTGATATTTGGGTTTGCCCCATAAAGTCTTTGAAAATATCAGTTCTTCAGATTTGAATTGTTTTTGGGGTGCTCTATTAAGTATACTTGCTACTGTTTCCTGCACAAAATCGCTCAATTGTTCAGTAAGAAGATGGCTGATAAAAATTCTTGGTGCATTTGGATCAGTCTTGTGTTCAAAATGTTGTGCATAGGCTTTCTTTTTTGTAAAGTGATATTCTCCCCTGGCTTCATAGCCTCTTTCAACAAATGGTTTTGCAATTACATCTATGTTTACCCGTGGGTCATTAAACGAACGGAAGGCAATGTGGTCATGATTTATTGTTTCTCCTTCATTTAAAAACAGGTTGTAAATTTTTTCAACTGAAGGATTTTGCTGCGTATAATCCTGCCATAATTGATTATAGATCTGATGTAATTCCATAAAATTAATATTTACAAGTTTTGCTATTGATTGATTAAGTTGTATAGACTACAACCGTTTATTTCAAACTTTGTTTAATTAGTTGTCCTTTCTTATGCGTTCTTTTAAATAAGGAGCATATTGTTGATCCGTTTTCATTATGTGATTGACAAGCCAGTCTTTAAGAAAATCTGAAACTTCAATGGCTATTTTACGCTCTCCTTTGTCAAATTTTTCCTTGTACTTCTTTAGCTTTTCTACAAATTTTTGATGCTCCCTTTTATGAGCTTCATATCCTTTATAGTGATGAACAAACATCAGTTTTTCTTCATCGAAAAAATGTGTTTTTACATAGTCAAAAAGTTCTTTAAATATTTTATCAAGTTCTTTTTTACCTTTTCCGCCCGACATGGCCTGGTAAAGATCATTAATCAGAGAAATGAGCTTTTTGTGTTGCTGATCAATTTCTTCTATACCAACTGATAAAGACTCGTTCCATTGAAAAAAAATCATATTCATTGTCTTTTTTGCTTTAAAGATTTTGAATTAACATCTTTAGTTAATTGACTTCAATTTGAATAAGAACTAAATTTGTTTAAATAATCTATTCAAATATAATCATTATGAAAAAACTATTGACAATTTTACTTCCAGCTTTGATTTTCTGCACTAATGCAGTAATAAGCCAGAATCCTTCCAAACATAACCTTAAACTTCACAAAATAAAATTACCAAAAGGTTTTAAAATTGAAGTTTTTGCAACAGGAATCCCTGATGCAAGGTCTCTTGAAATAGGGAAAGATGGTATTGTGTTCGTTGGAAACAGAGATAAAGATAAGGTCTATGCAGTTGTTGATAATGATGGTGACTTTGAGGCCGATGAATCTTATATTATCGCAGAAGGGTTAAATATGCCAAATGGTGTGGCGCTGTATAATAACGATCTGTATGTTTCTGAAGTAAGCAGAATTCTGAAGTTTCCCGATATCTATAAAAATTATAAGAGCAGACCTGATTTTGAAGTTATTTATAATCAGTATCCAACAGATCATCACCATGGCTGGAAATATATAGATTTCGGACCCGATGGAAAGTTGTATGTGCCTGTTGGCGCTCCTTGTAATATTTGTGATAGCGAAGACCCAGTTTATGCAAGTATCACAAGAATGAATCCTGATGGCAGCGGGGTAGAAATATTTGCTGAAGGAGTGCGTAATACAGTTGGATTTGATTGGCACCCGGAGACTAAAGAGCTTTGGTTTACAGACAATGGACGTGATTATATGGGTGATAACCTTCCTCCTGATGAATTGAATTATGCTCCGGAAAAGGGATTGAATTATGGTTATCCATACTGTCATGGCAATGATATTCAGGATCCTGAATTTGGTAAGAATAAAGATTGTGATAAATATACAAAGCCTGTTCAGGAGCTGGGTCCTCATGTTGCCGCATTGGGTATGCTTTTCTATACAGGAGAAATGTTTCCTGAAAAATACAAAAACCAGGTATTTATTGCTGAACACGGAAGCTGGAACCGCTCTTCAAAAATAGGCTATAGGGTGATGCTCGTCACACTGGATGGAAATGAAGCCCTTGAATATAAACCCTTTGCAAAAGGATGGCTGCAGGGTGAAAGTGTGTGGGGTAGACCTGTGGATGTGGCTCAATTACCTGACGGCTCTTTGCTCGTCTCTGATGATTATGCCAATACGATTTACCGGATAAGTTATGAGAAATAAGGTTGAGTAGAAGGCTGATGCTGAGGTGAATCTGGCGGTTGTGGAAAATTTATTGTTAAACTGTTAAACTGTTAAATTGTTCCATTGTTTCATTGTTCCATTGTTTAATTGTTAAATGGTTGAATTGTTGAATTCTTGATATCCCTAAGGACTCAGCTGATGCGAGATTGTATCTCGTGCATTTACGATTAGGTATGCCATGCCTACGGCATTCTTTCCGCTGGTGGTTTCCATCACCCGGATTGACATCTGGGCCTACAGATGTTTCAAGCCTACTGCATTGTCCTAAGTTTTATTATGCTGAAGCATGGTGCTGCTCTTATTGCTTCAATATTCGGTTGGTGGGTGTTTTAAGAGATTAGCACCCACATTTATCCGGGTGATCATGAACCGGGCACACATCATATATCCCTTTCTTCCATGCTGAAACATGATGCTTATCTCATCATAACAATCTACGGGAGGTACATATTTCATGAGAGTAGCACCACGATTTATTGTGCTGTTCTGAATGCCCCAACAACGCACCCCAGTCGGCTTTGAGCCGGCTTCCCGAACCAGCACAAGAAAAACCACCAACAAAATTGCCGAAATGCCCATTAATTAATCACAAGCTTTCGATCCCTAAAATTTTACATAAAAATTTCACCAAATTATTTGGATGGTTTTTAATTTTATGTTATTTTTGACCAAACGGTTAAACCACATAGTTAAATTAATTAGTCAAACCAATTGTTCAAAAAATATAGGTAAACATGACGCAAGAAGAAACAAACACGGAGGAAAAGATTCTGGAAGCTGCCAAAAATGTCTTTCTTAAAAAAGGCATGGCGGGTTCAAGAATGCAGGAAATTGCTGATGAGGCAAACATCAACAAATCGTTGCTTCATTATTATTACCGGAGTAAAGAGAAGTTGTTCCTGGCGGTATTTCGGTTTGCTGTTAAGCAATTCATCCCGGGAATAAGGGACATTATTCTTTCTGAAAAACCCATTGTCAGAAAGATTGAAATGTTTGTAGACAGTTATATTGAAATATTGTTTCAGCATCCATTTGTTCCTATCTTCATTATCCAGGAAATACAAAGGGATCCGGATGTTTTATCCGGGGCATTAATGGAGTCAGGTGTTGATCCGCAGGAAATTCTCCAGGTTTTCTATGATGCCATCGACCGCGGAGAAATTCGTCCAATCAACCCCCTGGAAATTATGCTGAACATGCTTTCACTCTGCATCTTCCCGTTTGCTGCCAAACCGGTAATGCAGAGGGTGTTTTTCGATAACAATGAGGACGCTTACATGCGATTTCTTGAAAAAAGAAAAAAAACCGTTACAGAATTCATGATAAAAGCCATAAAGCCATGAAAAAACATATTTTGATAATTGCAATATTGCTTTTTCCTTTCATTTTGGAGGCTCAGGATACGCTTACTGTTTTCCGGTGTTTTAAAGCCATGGAGAACTACTTTCCTAAACAACAGGAGAAAGCTTTACAGAAGGAACAAACCAAATTGAAAGTAAAGAACATCAAGACGCAGTGGCTGCCTGATGTTGATCTGAATGCACAGTCTTCTTATCAGTCAGATGTAGTTGAAGTGGATCTTCAGCTTAATATGCCACCAACGATGGGCGGAGCCATGGATGTTGATGTGCCAGCGCCCAGCCATGACCAGCATAAGGTTACTCTCGATGTAAACCAGATGATCTACGATGGCGGGTCGGTGAAAGCATCCAAAGAGGCAGAACAAGCGGCAGGTGAAATCAACCGGCAAAGTGTGGATGTAGATCTATACAATA
>CAYWSJ010000003.1:0-81367 GCA_964461045.1 uncultured Bacteroidales bacterium
AGATTAACGCAGATTGGAAGGATTAAAATTAGTGAGAATTCGTATTATCCGTACAATCTGTGTTCTATTATATTCCCATTATCTAAATTTCCTGAAATAAAAAAAGCCCTTCTTTTAAGAAGAGCTCAAATTTTGCGGAGAGAGAGGGATTTGAACCCTCGGTACCCTGTTAAGGGCACGCCGGTTTAGCAAACCGGTGGATTAAGCCACTCTCCCATCTCTCCTGAAAAGTGCTTCGCAAAAATATAAAAATGCGCCGCAACCACAAAAAAAATCCTAAACTTTTGCAAAAAAAAGAAGGGGTTTCATGTCCCCTTCTTCATTCACTTTCCTATTTATCTTTGTTATTCTGAGAGTTGCCTTTATCCTCCCGTGGTTTGGAGATAGAATCTCTCATGTCTGTATCAGACTGGATATTTTTCATCCTGTAGTAATCCATAACGCCCAGGTTCCCACTTCTAAAGGCTTCAGATATTGCTTTAGGAACTTCTGCTTCGGCTTGAATAACTTCAGCACGTGCTTTCTGGGCTTTTGCTTTATTTTCTTGCTCTTCGGCAACAGCCATAGCTCTTCTCTCCTCGGCTTTAGCCTGTGCAATGTTTTTATCCGCGTTCGCCTGGTCAATTTGCAACCCTGCGCCAACGTTTTTACCAATGTCCATATCGGCAATATCGATGGAAAGAATTTCAAATGCTGTTCCTGAATCAAGACCTTTTTCCAGCACAACTCTCGAGATGCTGTCCGGATTTTCCAGCACAGCTTTGTGTGAATCAGAGGAACCGATAGAAGAAACGATTCCTTCTCCCACTCTTGCCAGCACAGTATCCTCTCCTGCTCCACCAACCAGTTGTTTGATGTTGGCCCTTACAGTCACCCTGGCTTTGGCTATTAACTGAATTCCATCCTTTGCTACTGCAGTAACCGGCGGGGTATTAATCACTTTTGGATTTACCGACATCTGAACGGCTTCAAACACATCACGTCCTGCAAGGTCAATTGCGGTAGCCATTTTAAAATCAAGCTGAATATTGGCCTTTTCTGCTGAAACCAGTGCATGTGTAACATCCGGGACACGTCCTCCTGCCAGGTAGTGTGCTTCAAGGTCATTACGATACAATGTTAGGCCTGCTTTGTTACCTTCAATCATGGCGTTTACAATCACGGCCGGGGGTACTTTTCTCCAGCGCATAAGAATTAACTGAAGCAATGAAATTCGTACCCCGGAAATTTGTGCTGAAAACCACAATCCTATTGGTACAAAATATAAAATAAGCCACAATCCAACGATGGCAGCTAAAATGATAATAATATAAGTTCCGATGTCTCCCATAATAATTATTTTTATTCTATTGGTTCTACAATAACTCGAAAATCTTTTATTTTAATTATTCTGATTTTTGTATTCTGCTCAATATACTTACCGTTTGAGGCTGCTTCAAAAATTTCTTCATTTACTATAACCTTGCCCATGGGATTTAAACGTGTAATGGTTTTTCCCTCATCTCCAGGGTGAACCTTATCTTCCTGGTATGAACTCACTTTACCATCTATCTTCGAATCCAGTGTAAGACGTTTCCACGTTCGTCCACGAAAAGAAAAGTAAATTGTAATAAATGATAAAACTATTGATCCGGCAAGAATATAATGACCTACTGGTGTTCCAAACGTATCATAACCAAAATATATTCCTCCTATAAACAATATAAAACCTGCTATTCCGGCTATTGTTACTCCCGGTACCAGCAGAAATTCAACAAGGAATAAAAATATCCCAAGTACTATTAAAAGAATAATAGTGAGTAGAGACATTAGTTAAATTTAATTAAATTTACTTAATTTCAATATGCAAGCCTCGTTCAATCAATGCATCCTTCATTAATTTCAAATCTTCATAGACTCCTTCTTTTACCACACATTTCCCCTTATAATGTGCAAGGTAGGTGCACTGTTCAGCCTGGACACTTGAATGATCACAAATTTCAATCAATGACTCAATCACAAAATTGAAATCATGTTCATCATCATTGAACAGAACCAATGCCTGTGTACCTTTAGATTGAGAGGTACTGTCAAATTCTTCCTCAGGCCGTAAATGTCTGTTATCTTTCATCTTTCCTGATTCATTTTTATTTTCAGTGGGTTAAAGATAATTGTATAATTTCTAATTTTCAAATGATTTTCTAACTTTTCTTTTATTTTTCTATTAGATCATAAAATCTATTCTAAGTTTAACCCAAATTTTTCTCTTTTAAAGATTCTCAACCAATTCAAAAAAATCATTTTTTCAACTGTTGATAATTTTATAATAATAAACAGAATCTTTTGTAAAACAATCCAACCAAATTTTTAATTTTACATAAACAAAATAAAATGACAAATATACAGGAAGGAGCAAAAGCTCCCAATTTTACAGGTAGAAACCAGCAAGGCGAAGAATTAGGTCTAAAGCAATTCAAAGGGAAAAAAGTAATTCTATATTTTTATCCTAAAGACAGCACCCCGGGTTGCACAGCAGAAGCTTGCAATCTTAGAGATAATCATGAAATATTGCTTAAAAAAGGGTTTGAAATTATCGGCGTAAGTCCGGACAGCATGAAATCGCATCAGAAATTCATTGAAAAAAACAAACTGCCATTCCACCTGATTGCAGATACAGAAAAAGAAATAATAAAAAAATATGATGTCTGGGGCGAAAAAAAGATGTTTGGAAAAACTTATGAGGGAGTGCAAAGAACGACTTTTATCATTGGAGAGGATCAGACTATTGAAAAAATATTTAAAAAAGTAAAAACCAAAGATCACACAAATCAAATACTAGAATCAATCGACAAACAATAATTTTAAAACCAACGGTATATGGCTAAAGAGAACAAAGAAAAAAAAGAGCCGAAAAAGGCAAATGATGAAAAAATGAAAGCGTTGCAGCTAACGCTTGACAAAATAGAAAAGGGGTACGGAAAAGGAACCATCATGAAGATGGGAGACCAGGCAATAGTGGATGTTCCTGCTATTTCAACGGGTTCGCTTTCACTGGATATGTCACTCGGTATTGGCGGGTTTCCCAGGGGAAGAATTATAGAAATTTACGGACCTGAATCCTCGGGTAAAACAACCCTTGCAATACATGCAATTGCAGAAGCACAAAGAAAAGGAGGTATCGCTGCTTTTCTTGATGCAGAGCATGCTTTTGACAGATTTTATGCTGAAAAACTAGGTGTAGACATAGAAAATCTGCTAATTTCACAACCCGATAATGGTGAACAGGCACTTGAAATTGCCGATCATCTTATTCGTAGCGGCGCTGTGGATATAGTGGTAATTGACTCGGTAGCTGCACTTACTCCAAAATCTGAACTGGAAGGAGATATGGGAGACTCAAAAATGGGACTGCAGGCCCGGCTAATGTCACAGGCTCTTAGGAAGCTTGCTGCAAACATAAACAAAACTAACACGAGTTGTATTTTTATCAACCAGTTGAGAGAAAAAATAGGTGTAATGTTCGGCAACCCGGAAACAACAACCGGCGGTAATGCCCTCAAATTTTATTCTTCTGTACGATGCGACATCCGTAGGATCGGACAAATCAAAGAGGGCGAAGAGGTGAAAGGAAACAGAACCCGTGTGAAAGTGGTTAAAAACAAGCTGGCACCTCCATTTAAAAAGGCGGAATTTGATATTATGTATGGAGAAGGAATCTCTAAGGTAGGTGAAATTATTGACCTGGGAGTAGAGCACAAAGTAGTGAAAAAAAGCGGTTCCTGGTTTAGCTATGGTGAGACCAAGCTGGGACAGGGAAGAGAAACAGTGAAACAGCTTCTGAAAGACAATCCTGAATTGTCTGAGGAATTAGAAAATAAGATCAAAGAAAAGATGAATGAAAACAACTAATTTTTTTAATAAACTACAGAATCATGCAAAAAAATATTTTTAATCTAATGGTGATAGCAGTCATTCTGCTATCTTCCTGTTCACAAGAGAAGCAGAAATCTGCTAAGATTGGAAATCCGGTAGAAAAGATAAATCTGGAATCTGAGATCATGACACCTGAAGTACTCTGGTCCTTTGGCCGGGTAAGTGGTGTTAGTGTATCTCCAGACAATAAGCACATCCTTTTCGGAAGTTCTTTCTACGATATTAAAGCAAACAAAGGAAACCATGATATCTTCATTATGGATATTGATGGTAAAAACGTAAAAAACATTACCAACACAAAAGGGAGTGAATTTAACGCACGCTGGCGCCCCGACGGTAAAAAGATAGGTTATTTATCTGCACAAAGTGGCAGCGTTCAACTCTGGGAAATGAAGCCTGATGGTTCAGGAAAAACAAAAATCTCATCTGTTAAAGGAGGCATCAAAGGTTTTGAATATGCCCCTGATCAGAAAAGAATCCTGTATGTTAAAGAAGTGAAGCTCGACAAAAGCCCACAAGACATTCACCCGGACCTGCCTAAAGCCAATGCACGTATAGAAACTGAACTAATGTACAGACATTGGGATGAATGGCATAACTATAAATACAGCCACATCTTTGTAGCAGACTATGACGGAAAGACCGTATCAAATGCAGAGGATATCATGCCCGGTGAAAGATTCAACACTCCTATGGAGCCTTTTGGTGGCATGGAACAAATAAACTGGAGCCCCGACAGCAAAAATATAACCTATACATGCAAAAAACTGACAGGGAAAGAATATACGATCTCAACCAATTCAGAAATATATATTTACAATTTAGAAAGCAAAAAAACACAGAACCTTACAAAAGAAAAGCATGAAGGCTATGACAAAGCCGCTGTATATTCGCCTAATGGAAAAATGATTGCCTGGGGCAGCATGAGAAGAGACGGTTATGAATCAGATAAAAACAGATTGTTTGTTTACAATTTCGAAACTGGCGAAGAAACTAATTACTCAACCGATTTTGACCAGAATGTCCACGGTCTCACATGGAGTGATGACAGCAAAAAAATCTACTTCACAAGTGATTATCATGCCTGTTTTCAAATTTACGAGCTGGATATTGAATCTGGAAAAATAAAGGCAGTTACAGAAGGCACCCATAATTATCGTTCTGTTGAACCTGCAGGAGATGTTCTTATTGGTACAAAGCAATCCATGTCAATGCCTACTGAAATTTTCAGTATAAATCCCAATAATGGTGAGGAAACAAAAATCAGCGGTATTAACGACAACCTGATGGATCAGTTAAAATTTGGCAAAGTAGAAAAACGATGGATCAAAACCACGGATAACAAAGATATGCTCACATGGATAATTTATCCGCCAAATTTTGACAAAAATAAAAAATATCCAACCTTGCTTTATTGTCAGGGTGGTCCGCAATCATCTGTTAGTCAATTCTTCTCCTACAGATGGAATTTCCAGATGATGGCAGCCAACGATTACATTATTGTTGCTCCTAACCGGCGCGGTTTACCTTCATTTGGTATGGACTGGCTTGAACAGATAAGTGGAGACTACTCAGGACAAAATATCAAAGATTATTTAAGTGCAATTGACGCAATGGCCAAAGAACCTTATGTAGACGAAAATAACCTGGGTGCTGTAGGTGCCAGCTATGGTGGTTATTCTGTCTTCTACCTTGCAGGTCATCACGATGACAGGTTTGATGCATTCATTTCACATGATGGTATATTCAACCTGGAGTCTCAGTATCTGGAAACAGAAGAGATGTGGTTTGTAAACTGGGATCTTGGTGGTCCTTACTGGAAAGAAGAAAACAGAGAAACCTACGAGCAGTCACCTCATCGATTTGTTGACAAATGGGACACACCTATTATGGTAGTTCACGGTCAGAAAGACTACAGAATTGCTTACACACAAGGAATGAGTGCTTTCAATGCAGCACAGCTGAGAGATATCCCAAGCAAATTCCTTTATTTCCCAAATGAGAACCACTGGGTATTAAAGGCACAAAATGGAATACTCTGGCAAAGAGAATTCTTTAAATGGCTTGATAAATGGCTTAAAGAAAAAGAACAATAATTTTACGATGCATTTATAAGTAAGACCGGCTCGCAAAGGCCGGTCTTTTCTTTTTAAAAAATTATATTTATATTTAAAGGCGTGTAAAAGAATATTTTATAAGTAACAAATTTACACAAAACACTGAAATATGCTTTTTAAAGAATTATTTCATTTAATTTTACTTATCATCTTCCTGCTGACTTATATCCTGGCATACAGCTTTGTAAAGCCTTTTCTTATCAACAGGAAAAGAAAATATTCTACGCTTCTGCTAAAATTAACATATATGCTGTTTCTGGCATTCCTGCTCATATTTGTCTATCTTTTCCTGCTTTTCGGAGCCAACAGAATAACCTATCATATATCGGATATTGAATTCTTCGGTATTTTATTGCTTTTGTTTCTTCCAAATATAGGAATACTAATCAGACGTAAAATTAAGGGCATAAGAGTATTCTATAATTACCTGTTTTCGGTCATTAATCTTGTGGGAACTTATTTCATTATACTAAAACTAGCTGTTAACAACTGGTTTCTAGGATAAATCACTTATTATCTTCCTGGCTTTTCTTAGCTTCTCTTCCATTAGGAGATGACCATCAATCCAGTGTATTTGAAAACCATTTCTTTCCATCCGCCTGAACCAGGTCATCTGTCGTTTGGCAAATTGATGAATGGCCGTGTTTAATTGAGAAAACATTTCATCATAAGACAGTTCTCCTATCAGATATTGGGTGATAAATTTATATTCCAATCCATAGTAGACCAGGTCTTCCGACATAACTCCCTGGTCCAGCAAGCTTCTCACCTCATCAATCATACCTTCTTCAAACCGTTCTTTTAGCCTCAAAGTTATTCGTTTACGCTGGACAGATCTGTCGAAAATCACACCAAAAATTAACGGTTTAATCTTTGGATAACTGATATCTGTATCACGATGTTCAGAATAATACTTAGCAATTTCAATTGCTCGTATTACCCGTTTTTTTGAAATAAGATCGGTTGTATTGTGTAAATCTGTCTTATAGCTTTTAAGTTTTTTTGTCAATTCTGGCAAAGATTCCTTATTCAACTTTTCTCTGAGACCAAGATCAGGTGGAACATGGATAAGTTTATAGCCTTTAAGAACAGCTTCTATGTACATACCAGAACCTCCGCAAAGAATGGGTATCTTATCTCTTCTTTTAACATTCTTATAAACTTCAAGAAAATCCTTCTGGTATTCATATACATTGTATTTATAACCAGGCTCTACTATATCAATAAGGTGATATGGAATTTTGTATCCTTCAACCTCGTAGTCGCCGTAATCTTTACCTGTGCCAATATCCATTTGTCTGTATACCTGTCTGGAATCAGCACTAATCACTTCTCCATCGAACTCATAGGCCAGATTAGCGGCAAAGGAAGTCTTACCTCCGGCAGTTGGTCCTAAAACCACAATCATATCAAAACCATCTCTCATTTTCAATAACCAATTTTTTTATTTACTGTTATTTGTTCTAAATTTGTATAAAATAAAAATACAATAATATGGATTTTAAGCGAATTTGGGAAAGAGTTAAAACAATAATTACTAAACCCTCAGAAGAATGGGAAAAGATATTGGGAGAACCGGCCGACAACAATGAAATAATTATTCAATACGCTATACCGCTTATTGCACTGGGTGCCATCACCACCTTTATCGGTAAAGCAGCAATGTCAGAGATAAGTGGATACGAAGGTTTTATGCTGGCTATCAGCTATTTCATAAGCACATTGGCTGGTTTATACATTGCAGCCATTGTTGTGGCAGAGCTGGCACCAAGTTTTGATACAACCAAAGATTTTAATAATTCACTCAAACTCATTGTATATTCATCAACCCCTGCTTTGGCAGCTGCTGTTTTTGCCAGTTTACACCCCGGGTTATCTTTTATTGGTCTCTTTGGTTTTTATTCTCTCTACCTGTTCTGGATTGGGCTTCCAAAACTTTTAAATACCCCGGAAGACAAGAAGGTTGGTTTTGTATTAATTGCAGCCCTGATTATTATTGCTGTCATTTTTATAATAAACTTCATTCTGCAGTCCATATTAATAGCAACACCAAGTATTTAAATTGAAAAGCAAAGGAATTGAATGAGCAATGTAGAGATTAAAAACAAGAAGGCGCATCATCTTTTTGAAATTGAAGAAAAGTTTACAGCAGGAATTAAGTTAAGGGGGACTGAAATCAAAAGCATACGACAGGGAAAAGCAAGCCTGGTGGATTCATATTGTTATTTTCAAAATAATGAATTATGGATACAGGGAATGCATATTTCAGAATATGGACATGGTACACACTTTAACCATGAACCTAAAAGACTGCGAAAATTACTACTAACCAAAAGAGAACTAAAAAAACTCCGTCGCAAAACAAAAGAAAAAGGCTATACGATTATTGCTTTGCGTGTATTTTTTAGCGAAAACAACCTGGCAAAAGTTGAAATTGCACTAGCAAAAGGCAAAAAGAAATATGATAAACGCGAAGAGATCAAGCAAAAAGATATGAAGCGTGATATGGAAAGGCTGCAAAAATATCGATAAACTGATAACTGTACATGAGATACACAAACCTGTATTTTTATTTTTCTATTGATAAATTGTTTTATTACTGGTTGTCCAAATCTTAGGGATGAATCATTATAAAAATGGAATTCATCTATGAGAGCAGCAACCTGATTTATCGGGGTGTAATTTATTTATATCGCTTCCCCGGATCTCTAATGGGAGTTTCTGTAAAAATATTGTCCCTCTCTCAGATTTTAACAATGAATAACTTGTGAGCGAGAAATGCATATAGTAGAATAATACCAGTAAATTTTAAGCCCTGCACTACAAATATCTTATATCGACCATCCAATAATCTAATACTACTGGGCAAAGAAGAAATCGTTCAACTCGTAAATATCATTGGCTGTAAAATCTGACTCCCCATTAAAAAATGCATCAATAGCCTGCAATAGCTCTCTGTATGCAATTTCACCATCTCCATCCTTGTCAATTGGTTTAAACTTCTCTGGAATTTCAACATCTCCTTCCATATTGGCATATTTGCTGGCCTTCCATCCTCTTGAAACAGGTATCATATAAGCATCATCCCTTGTTACAGCGTTATAATTATAGTTCAGACTGGCAATCACCTCATCTTCAGTCATCTCAACGCCATCGTCATTAACAATAGCTCCCGGACTGCTGTTTACCTCCTTATCTTTATAATTAGGCACCCCATCATTGTCATCATCCAGCGGACAGCCTACTGAATCGACAGCAACCTTTGGAGGGTTATCCGGGCATTCATCTACCAAATCAAGCACATCATCCCTGTCTTCATCGGCAATAGCTGCATAGTCAAAGTCTCCACTTACATCAGCAAATAGCAACTCCTGCATTTTTGTAGCCGATTCAGAAAAGGGGTCCCAGCCAATTGTAAAATAGGAAAAGCTCAGGATATCATTTTGACTGTTTCCCACAACTTCCCCGTCACCATTTTTATATGGAATTCCATCCAAAACATCGGTAAAAGCATAATGAAACCCATTAGCCACACGCACAAAAACACGGCTGCTTAATGCAAGGTCAAATCCAATATCAACAGTAGCTGCAATAGCGTTCTGCCCATGACTTATAAGATCGAAAACATTGGCTGACTGCATGTTTAGGTTGTAATCATAATCGCGTGAAACAATTTGATCTTGCCAGTTATATTCACCACTTTCACCTGCAATATCTGAGCGGGGGTTAAATATTAACATTCCAACTCCGGGTGCAATAAAAGGCCTAAGTTTAGGTACATTTTTATAGAAATGTCCAAAGCCATATTCCAAATTCAATCCTATAGTAAAGATTTCTGTTTCAAAATTTGCAATCCCATTATATTCCTCAACATTTTTCAATTCGTGCAAACTACCATTCAGATATCCTTTCATTCCATAAAGATTAATTCTGAAGTTATGCTTTGAATCCAGGAAAGAGTATGCATTGATTTTAATCGGTAATTTAGAAACACCTTCTATGTCATTGTTAAATTCACCAAAATAATCAAACATTCCTGTTCCTACACTAACAACGGGATAATAAACCGGATTTTCAACTTCCACTTCCTGGAAAAGTAAATCACCATAACCTCCTGGTTCTTCCTCTTCCTGCCCAAAGCTCAATAACGGAATAGTTATAAAAGCAACAAAAATGAATATTTGAAAAAAATATTTTTTCATAATCTATCGATACCATTTATGGTTAGTAATCATCAAAGCTTCCTGTACAGTAATCCTTTCCCCGCTATTATATGCAGCAACAAATGCATCATCAATAGAGGTTGTGTTCCAGATATGTACCCTGTAATCTCTGGCTTCTTTATATATTGGGAATGATCCCACTGAATATTTACGCCATCCCTCGTGAATTTCGGTTCTTACCTCTTTATCAATATTATATCTGTTAAAATAACTTTCAACATTTATGGGCCTGTGCCCGGCAGCTACCTGAACTCTGTAATAAACACCGGACTGAGGTTCAAGCTTATTTGTTAACTGGCTGTTCTGTTCAAGAATCTTTTGAGCCTCCTCAGCAATTTCAATTCTCACTTTTCCTTTATGTTTTTTCAGGTCAGAATATGATTTTGCATCCTCAATCTCTTTTGATTCGGTAAAAATTCCTTCTTTGTTACTAATTTCAGGGGTAGATGCATTCTTAATAATGCTTGCAAGATGACTTTTTTCTGTGTTGTTCAAATTCACATCCTGTTGTATAATATCTATATTTCTCGTCTTTTCCGCTTCTATATATGAAAATTTACCCTGAATTTCTCCTGGTGTACCTCCTGGTTCTTTTGGGATAAGCTTATATGAAACTACAAAATACGATTCAGAAGGTAAGGTCATCCACAAAAACTTAGCTGTTTGATTCTTGAAAGTAAAAATTGCTTCCTTTTCATCCATACCAACAGCCTTAAAGCCCTCTGGGACAGCCTCCTGTATTTTGGCAAATTTTTCTTTGTTTCCTTTATTTACAAGAAGATTCACAATGTATTCATCTCCTGTTTCTGTTTTATAAGGTTTTTGCCTGATACAAAGCACTTGTTTCATTTGGTCTTTTGCCGCGGGTGGCTTTGCCATCGGTTTAAACTGATCAACATCTACAATCAGAGAGGGATCAATTGAAGGAGAAGGGGTTATGCTAATTGGCTTCTGTTCAAGAGCCAAAGATTTTCTCTCATTATCAGCAATATAAGCAAAAGAGCCAATTAAATCAAAATCTCCCTTTAATCGTTCATTAATTTTCAGTTTGTAAGAAATATTGATTACCTCTTTGGCAGGCAATTTCAACCAGATAAATTTAGCTTTTTGATTTTCAAAGGTAAATTCAGCATTACCGCTTTTTATTACCTCGGCAGTTACACCTCCAGGTAAATCATGTTGCAAACGGGCAAAACTATTAAGATCCGATTTATTCAATGTAATATCCACTACAACCTCCTGCCCGGCTTCTACACTTCCCGGTGCACTAACATTAATCTTCACATCTCCCGGGAATAAAAAATTCGCCAGAAGTACACCTAAAAAATTTATGAGAAGCAAAAGTTTATAATACATAACGATTATTTATTTTATCACTGCCTAAATATAAGGATTTTAAGAAATAATAACAAAATATCAACATGAGAAATTAACAATTGTTAATAAATGTCCAAAGTTGTTAAAAACTTCATATATATATACTTTTAGAAGTTTGGACTCAACAAATATTTTGAATAGAACTCATTAATCATATCAACTGCCTCATCAGCGGTATCCACCAAATAGAACAGATCCAGATCTTTTTCGTTTATATTCCCTTCTTCAAGAACAACTTCCTTAATCCATCCGACCAATCCGGACCAGAATTTTTTTCCTACCAGTACGATAGGAAATTTCCCTATCTTTTCAGTTTGAATGAGTGTTATTGCCTCAAATAATTCATCGAGTGTTCCAAATCCTCCTGGTAAAACGACAAAACCTTGTGCATATTTCACAAACATCACTTTTCTAACGAAAAAATGTTCAAAATTTATAAGTTTATCAGTATCGATAAAAAGATTGGCTGACTGTTCAAAAGGAAGATCGATATTCAGACCTACAGATTTTCCTTTTCCTTTCCTGGCTCCCATGTTTCCTGCCTCCATAATTCCAGGTCCTCCTCCGGTGATGACGCCATACCCGTTTTGGGTCAATTTATAAGCAATCTCCTCGGCTAATTTGAAGTATTTGTTTTCTGGTTTAGTTCTGGCAGAACCAAAAATTGATACACAGGGTCCTATTTTTGAAAGTTTATCATAGCCTTGTACAAATTCTGATAATATCTTAAATATAGACCATGAATCCGATGTTTGTACTTCGTTCCAATTCTTAGACTCAAAGGCTTCTTTTATCTTATCTTCCTGGTTACTCATATTTTTCTTAGGGTGTTAATTTTTTATAAAGATAACAATCATAATTCATCCTGCAAATATTTTGCTGTGTAGCCTTTTCCTGATTTAATAATTTCTTCTGGTGATCCGGTGGCAATTATTTCGCCTCCTTTATTTCCTCCCTCCCATCCCAGATCAATAATATGATCAGCTACTTTAATTACTTCGAGGTTATGTTCAATAACAATTACCGTATTTCCCTTATCAACTAATGAGTTAAGTACATTCAACAAAACCCTGACATCTTCAAAGTGCAAACCTGTTGTTGGTTCATCCAGTATAAAAAGAGTTTTACCGGTACTCTTTTTCGATAATTCTGCTGCCAGTTTTACTCTTTGCGATTCTCCTCCGGAAAGTGTAGTTGAAGGCTGGCCTAATGTGATATAACCTAACCCTACATCCTGTAATACTTTTAATTTATCTTTAATTGAAGGAATCTGGTCAAAAAATTCTACTGCCTGGTTGATAGTCATATCCAGTACATCACTGATGTTTTTTCCTTTATACTTAACTTCCAGTGTTTCCCTGTTGTATCGTTTCCCATTACAATCTTTACAATGAACATAAACATCTGGGAGAAAATTCATTTCAATAACCTCTACACCAGCACCTTTACAGGTTTCACATCTTCCTCCTTTCACATTGAAAGAAAATCTTCCCGGCTTATATCCTCTTATTTTTGATTCCGGTGTTTGGGCAAACAAATTACGTATATCTGAAAAAACACCTGTATAAGTTGCCGGATTTGATCTGGGTGTTCTGCCCAAAGGAGCCTGATTTACTTCAATAACTTTGTTAAGATTCTCCAGCCCCTCTATATTTTTGTATTCTAAGGGTTCTTTCACAGAGCGATAAAAATATTTACTCAGGATTGGATACAATGTTTCATTAATGAGAGTAGATTTACCGCTTCCGGAAACACCTGTGATACAGATAAATTTTCCAAGAGGAAAGTCCACAGTTACGTTTTTTAAATTATGCCCCGCAGCTTCATTAATAATCAAATGCCCGTTCAAATGCTTCCTTCTTTTCGCGGGAATTTTAATCTTCTTCCTGTAGTTCAGATAATCAGCCGTAAGGGTACTTTTCTTCATGATTTCTTCCGGATTACCCTGGGCAACTACCTTCCCTCCAAGTCTGCCTGCTTTCGGACCAATATCAATAATGTGATCAGCAGACAAAATAATACCCTTATCATGTTCGACCACCATAATTGAATTACCGTTATCCCGCAATTTTTGCAGAGAATTAATCAGGCGGTCATTATCTCTCTGATGCAAACCAATACTAGGCTCATCGAGAATATAAAGCACATTCACCAATTTTGACCCTATTTGTGTGGCAAGCCTTATCCTCTGGCTTTCACCTCCTGACAAACTTTTTGAAGGTCTGAACAATGTAAGGTAATCCAGTCCTACCTCTAACAAAAAATTTAACCTGTTACGTATTTCTTTTACAGGCTCTTTAGCTATTAAATATTGCTTTTTTGTTAATTTTTCTTCAATCGTTTCAAACCAGCGGGATAGTTCTGAAATATCCATATCAGACAATTCAGCAATATTTTTATCACCAAGTTTAAAGTACAGGGCTTCCTTTTTAAGCCTGGTTCCTTCGCATACCGGACATGTTACTTTTTTGATGTATTTATCGGTCCATTTCCTGCCATTTTTATTGCTGTTTTTATGATTCTGCAGAATATAATTAACTACACCATCAAATCGCAGGTAATAATTCGAAGATCTGCCCAGCGGTGTTGAATGCAGTCTGAATTTTTCTTCCGAACCATAAAGAATAATATCAAGGGCTTCTTTAGATAGTTTATTTATTGGAGTATCCAGTTTAAATCCGTATTTCTCTCCAATCGCTTCTAGCTGCCAGAAAGTAAGTATATTTTTATACTTTCCGAATGGTTCAATTCCTCCTTCTTCAATGCTCAGTTTTCTGTCTGGTATTACCCTGTTAATATCCACATCATTAATTGCTCCAAGCCCGTTGCATTTAGAACATGCACCCTGTGGAGAATTGAAAGAAAATGTATGAGGTGCCGGAGGATTGTATGAAATACCGGAAGTCGGGCACATTAAATTCCTGCTGTAAAATCGAGTTTTTCCCGAATCATAATCAAGCAGTAAAAGTGTCCCGTTTCCTTCATCCAATGCCATTTTTACTGATTTTTTGAGTCGACTTAAATCTTCACCGTCAATTTTTAACTTATCAATAACCAGTTCGATATGGTGCATTTTATACCGGTGTAACTTCAGCCCGGGCTTTATCTCTCTCAATTCCCCGTCTACCCGAACATTCAGAAAGCCTTTTTTTCGGAGTCTCTCAAATAATTCTTTGTAATGCCCCTTTCTTCCCTTTATAAGAGGAGCCAGTAAAATTATCTTGCGCCGGGAATACTGCTGAGCAATAAGATCGATTATTTGCTCATCAGTGTATTTAACCATTTTCTCATTAGTAACATATGAATATGCTTCACTTGCCCTTGCATAAAGAAGACGTAAAAAGTCGTAAATTTCTGTAATAGTGCCAACAGTTGATCGCGGATTTTTATTGGTTGTCTTCTGCTCAATGGAAATAACCGGACTCAAACCGGTTATTTTGTCTACATCAGGCCTTTCCAGTTCTCCAATAAATTGCCTTGCATAGGCTGACATAGTTTCGATATAGCGCCTCTGACCTTCAGCATATATTGTATCAAAAGCCAGTGAAGACTTTCCGCTGCCACTAAGTCCTGTAACAACTACCAGTTTATTTCTAGGAATAGTTAAATCAATATTGTCAAGGTTATGAACTCTTGCTCCGAGAATATTAATAGCTGCTGATTCTGAATGAACAATATCTTTGTAGCTCTTCTTTCTTGTCAATGCAAAATAATTTTAATACTTAACGACAATTTTCTATTTGCTTTGTTTGGCTGTATTTAAAATATTCTGGTAATCCCTGTAATTCTCTTCCGGAATTTCAATAAGGTAAGTTTTTCCTCTTTTGTTGGTCAGATAATTCTGGCGTAGCCAGGGATTAAAAATTTTCAATAATTTATAGTTAATTCCCTGCTCTGCTGCAAACGCTGGAAAATCTTTCACAGATGAATCAAGTTCAACTTGCTTTGTTGGTATCGAATGATATAAATCATCAAATTTAAAGTTAAAACCATATCTGTCAGGATTTTCAAATATAAGTTTTATGGCAAGTATCCGGTAAACGTATCTTGCTGTTTCTTCGTTAAGAACAAGATTATAATAAGAATCTGCACCTTGTCTTTTCAACTGTCTTGATACAGCTTTTCTGCCAAAATTATAAGAAGCAGCTGCAAGTGTCCAGCTCCCGAATTTCTCATAAGCATCTTTAAGGAAATTGCAGGCAGCCTCAGTTGATTTCTTAATATGATATCTTTCGTCAACCTCATTGTTAACTTCCAATCCATAGTCTTTTGCTGTACCTTCAAGAAATTGCCATACACCTACTGCTCCTGCAGGTGAGACTGCATTGGTAAGTTCACTCTCAATAACAGGGATATATTTCATGTCGACAGGGACCTCATGTTTTTTCAAAATTGATTCTATTTCTGCTAAATGCCTGTTTCCTCTTTTCAAAAGTAAAAGCGTATGTGATTGCCAGTAAGTATTCACGAGAAGTTCGCGATCAAGGGATTCCCTGACATCAAAATAGTTAACGGGCACGGTTTCACCGGCAAACTCAAGGGTGTCAGGTAATGGAAGGGCATGTATAGAATACTTATCTTTAAAACTGTCAAAAAAACCTCTCTCTTCTTCTTTTTCATTTATAAAACCAGAAACCAGGAAAACAATCCCCAGAAAAAGGAAGGTTATCATTATATAAAAACTCGTTTTATTAAAGATTTTTTTTACCATAGCCATCTGTAATTCAATTTGGCAAAATTAAAATTTTTGATACAAAAAAGGGGATTATTATTTGAAATAAACACTAAAACCTGTAAATAAATTAAAAGAGTAAGGATATACCCTTGTATTCTCCTCTATAACAGTATGAAGATAGTAATCAAACATAGGCTGGATAAAGAATTTCGTATTGTCGGAAATATCGTAATTAAAACCAAAACCCAAAACACTTGAATAGTTCACCTTTTCAAGTCCTGTTGTTTCTCCAACATATTGGTTGCTTTCCTGGGTGGCCATATATACGCCATTATTAATAAGGAAATTGGCATTAAAACCACCTATTATATCTAATCCAATTTTTGTATCTAAAACCCGAAGTTCCATCATTAATGGAACTTTCAAAAATTCCAGTCTCTGGGTAAGGGTATTATCAAGACTGAATTCGTCTGTGACATCCATAGGAACCGGGCCATATTCATTTAAATCTTCAGGGGTTTCAGGTTGTATTTTATCAGACATCAATTCAACGTTTCCCCATGAATTGGGAACCTGATGATACCCCTGCGTTCCTTTTAAGGTATAAGAATTTTGTGAAACAGTAACATTATTAAGTCTTTGTCCAATTTGGCTATAATAAAGACCGGAACGAATTTTGAAATTTTTAAAAACTTCATACCCAACACCCAGACCGCTTGAATAAGCCAGTAAACTGGATTCATCTGGTAAATTTTGTTGAATTTCGGGGTTGGATGTCATTTTTGGATTTTCAACTACAGTTCTGTAAGAAAGCGTTGGTGACAATCCTGCTGAAAGAGATAGTTTCCTTTTTTTGCTTTTTTCATACAGGTCTTCATTGTTCCCGGGTACCGTATTTAAAAATGCATAGTCATAAATTTGGTTTTTTTTCTCTTTTTCTTCAGTTTTTTCCTTTTCTTCAATTTGTGCTAATCTGTTTTGATGTGTTGGTGTTGAAATTCCTCCAAATTTTGAGACTAATTTTCTTTTGGGAATGTCGCGGTTTCCTTCATTCAAATCTCTGGTGCTGTTTTCATTCTCCAATTTCTCTTCTTCTGTTGATTTATTAATTTTTGAAAACCTGGACTGCGCAATTTTATTTGATATATTATTAGTATTCTGTGTTTTTTCAGTCGTGTATTCCGTTTGATTATAATTTTGCAGGGCCAGTGGATTTTTCAGAAGATCAGCAGTAGTAAAATAATATAGAAGTCCGCTTAAAATCAGAACCGCCACAGTTGCTGCTACTCTGTACCAGTAGACTTTTCTTTTCTTTCCCTGATCCAGAGATAACTGAATATCCGCCCACGTCTCCCTGGGCGCTTCAGGAGAATAATCCCTGAGGCGATCACGAAAGACTTTATCAATATTTAACTGGTACGGATTCATTATATTATTTTGCCTTTTTTAATATGATATATTTTTTCAACTTTTTCTTTTAATATTTCCTTTGCTCTTGACAAGTTTGATTTCGAGGTTCCCTCAGAGATCTGTAACTTATCTGCAATTTCTTTATGCGAATAACCTTCTATCACATAAAGGTTAAAAACCATTTTGTATTTGGGCGAAAGCTCCTGTATTATTTTGATCAGTTCCTTTTCGTTCAGATCCTCCAGGATATGCTCATAATTATAAACTGTAGATTCCAGCACTGTAAACTCATCCATCAGCCACAACCGATTTTGTTTCCTTAATCTTTCCAGTGCTGTATTCACAATTACCTTTCGCATCCAACCTTCAAAAGAACCTTCATTCTTAAACTGACTCAGGTTATTAAATATTTTTATAAAACCTTCCTGCAAAATATCTTTTGCATCATCAGTATTCTGTGCATACCTAAGAGCTACACCATAGAGACGGTCTGCAAACTGAAGATATAACTTCTTTTGTGCTTTCC
This sequence comes from uncultured Bacteroidales bacterium, assembly GCA_964461045.1. Classification (GTDB taxonomy): domain Bacteria; phylum Bacteroidota; class Bacteroidia; order Bacteroidales; family UBA12077; genus JAGXLC01. The sequence continues at coordinate 18,241 of CAYWSJ010000003.1, forward strand.
TGTCTCCTTTAATGCAGGATTTTATTATGTTTGTTAGATTAGGCACGTAACTAGCTGATTTAAGACAAATATACCTAATTTTTAACAAACAAAAAACCTACCAAAGTTTGTATTTTTATGATGTACCTTTTCAAAAAAAAGTTGCGTTGAAATAAATTAGTACGCAACTTTTCCATCAAATAATTCATCTAACAATTAGACTTTGATTTTTTAATCCAGGAAAAATGCAGGATAAAGTCAATTTTAAAAGCAAAAAATTAAACAAAGGAGTTATTATTATTTTTTCAATTATTTTAATTCTGTTTATATTTTCTTTATTTACAAGCAAATACGGAAAGGACTTTTTTTCTCAAAGAAAATCACACTCCATAACACCTGTCTACCCCTAAATTTACTTTAAATACAGATTGAACCCATGAAAAAGGGCGCCGGAATTCTGGCGCCCTTATTCTATTTTATTTCAAATCTTTCATATTGAATTCAAAACTATATATGAATCACCTCATCATAGGCTGCTGCTGCCGCCTCCATTATGGCTTCCGACATAGTAGGGTGTGGATGAACTGATTTAATAAGTTCATGTCCGGTAGCTTCAATTTTCTTTCCTACTACCAGTTCGGCAATCATTTCTGTTACATTGGCTCCAATCATGTGCCCTCCGAGTAACTCACCATATTTGGCATCAAAAATCAGTTTCACAAAACCATCTTTCTGACCTGCTGCACTTGCTTTGCCGGAAGCTGTAAAAGGAAACTTACCCACTTTTACTTCATATCCAGCATCTTTTGCATCTTTTTCTGTTATTCCAACAGAAGCAACTTCAGGAGTTGTATAAGTACAGCTTGGAATATTTTTATAGTCAATGGGATCAGGACTTTCGCCAGCAATCTTTTCAACACATGCAATTCCTTCTGCCGAGGCAGCATGAGCAAGAGCCGGTCCATGAACAATATCCCCTATTGCATAGACTCCTTCTACATTAGTCCTGTAATATTCATCAACTTTCACTTTACCATTTTCCAATTCAATATTCATCTCTTCAATACCAATGTTCTCAAGGTTTGGAGCAACACCAACCGCAGAAAGGACTATTTCTGCCTCTTTGGTTTCTTCGCCTTTCTTTGTTTTAATGGTTGCTTTACAAAGATCACCACTGGTATCAACAGACTCAACAGATGAGTTTGTCATTACCTTTATTCCTGCTTTTTTAAAAGAACGAGCCAGTTGTTTTGAAACATCAGAATCTTCAATTGGTACCACATTGGGTAAAAATTCTACTAATATTACTTCTGTTCCGATAGAATTATAAAAATTTGCAAATTCGCTTCCTATTGCACCTGAGCCAACAACTATCATTGACTTAGGCTGTTTGGGAAGTGTCATTGCTTCCCGGTAACCGATAATCTTTTTACCATCCTGCTTCAGATTTGGTAATTCTTTAGATCTCGCTCCGGTGGCAAGAATAATATGTTTAGCTGTATATTTAGCAGGTTCTTCACCTTCTTTGGCAACTTCAACTGTATTTTTCTCAATGATTTTACCCCAACCCTGAAGATGATCAATTTTATTTTTTTTGAACAGGTATTGAATTCCTTTACTCATTCCATTGGCAACTTCCCTGCTCCTTTTTATCATTCCCTCAAAGTCGGGAGTTACTTCACCGGAAACATTAACACCATAATCTTTAGCATGGGTCATATAACTGTATACTTCCCCGCTTTTTAATAAAGCTTTGGTTGGTATACATCCCCAATTAAGGCATACTCCACCAAGTTCTGATTTTTCAACTACACCAACTTTCATTCCTAACTGAGATGCCCGGATGGCCGCAACATAACCTCCAGGTCCGCTTCCTATAACTATTAAATCATAATTCATAATTTCTTTTTTTTAGATTTTAACATTAAAACCTATTTTCGGTTATTTTGTTGAATTTTTGAAATTTTATATCTGTTTGCAATAATTAAAAATAATTTTGATATCCCAAAAAGTACGATTAAAGAAAATATTATTGAAGCCCCCGAAGGAATATTTAAGGTATAAGAAATTATCAAACCCGCTATTATACCTATAAAACCAATAAGCATGGAGAGCAAAATAATATTCTTAAAAGTTTGGGTGAAAAAATTAGCAATCGACTGAGGAACTGTTAAAAGCGAAATCAATAAAATTATACCTACCACTTTTATGTTTAAAACAATTGTTAAGGCAACAAGAACCAAAACAAGGTTTTTAATCAAAGTAACTGGTAACCCCTGAGCTTTAGCATATTTCTCATCAAATGAAATAAATAAGATATTTTTAAAAAAGATTATAAAAAACAACACAACCACCAGGCTAAAAATGGCCATATAGAATAAATTCGTATCTGAAACTGTCAATATGCTGCCAAAGAGGTATGTCATTAAATTTGGAGCATATCCCGGAGTTAAATAAATAAATATTATACCAATAGCCATTCCTAACGACCACCATATTCCTATAACCGAATCATTTCTCACTTTTCCCTTTTCCGTAAAATATTCAATGCCTAATGCAGCTAATATACTAAACAGCGCAGCTCCGAGGATTGGATTCCATCCTAAAAAATAAGCTATTCCGATACCACCAAAAGAAGAATGAGTAATCCCGCCACTAAGGAATACAATCCGGTTTGCCACAATGTAGGTTCCTATCAGCCCACATGTAATACTTGCAAACAAAGCAGCCCAAAGCGCATTAATTAAAAATTTGTATTCAAATATATTTTGTAAAAAATCAATCATTCCTTATTGTGTTTTTTCAATACAGTATGAGGCACTTCTCCATGTGTAATAAGCTGAATAGGACAATTGTAAGCCGACAATTGTTTTTCTGTAATTACATTTGACCTGTGATAATGTAGTTCACGATTTACACAGGCTATTGTTTTTACGTAAGATGTTATTGTTCCTAAATCATGTGTTACCAATAAGATAGCCATTTCATCATTCAACTCTCTCAAAATTTCATAAAGTTCACCTTCAAATTTATTATCAACATATGTGTTTGGCTCATCTAATATCAACATTTCAGGTTTAGAGACAATTGCCCTGCTCAAAAAAACCCTCTGCATTTGTCCTCCGGATAACTCTCCAATAGTTTTATTCTTCAGGTCTAAAATCCCCATTCTTTCCAGCATGCTTTCAGCCTTTTTTTTGTCACTCTTTGTATATCTTGTAATAATCCTGTTTTTTAGCATCAAGCCAGAGAGAACAACATCCAGTACAGTTATTGGGAATTGCTCATCAACCTGGTTAAACTGAGGCAAATAGCCGATAGATTTTATTTTACGGGATAAATTATATTTCACCTTACCACTATAAGGCTTAAGAATACCGAGAATTACTTTCAGCAGTGTTGTTTTCCCCCCACCGTTCGGCCCTATGATTCCTATAAAATCCTGCTTATAGATTTCAAAATCAACATCGATTAAAGCAGGCTCTTCACCGTATCCTGCATTTACTGATTCTAATTTCACCAAGCTTTTTTTCTCCATATTTATCCCTCCTTCTGTTCATTTTTGAGCGATGCTGCTAATTTTTGTGTAACAGACCTCATTTGTTCAATCCAATCATAAGCAAGCGGGTTTATTTCTATTATTTCAGCATTAATTTCCTCAGCAATAGTTTGTGCTGTCTCTTTATTAAATTGCTTTTGAATAAAAATTACTTTAATATTTTCACTTCTTCCCAGGTCTACCAATTCAGCTACTCTCCCAGGGGCAGGTTCTTTTCCTTCGAATTCAATAGAAACCTGCTCAAGATCATAATCTTCAGCATAGTAGGTCAAAGCCGGGTGAAAGATCATAAATTTTCTGTTGTTCAGCCCCGATAATTCTTTTCTGATAAGACTGTCGAGATCTTTTACCTGTTTTCTGAAAATATTGTAATTTAAATCATAAGTATTTTTATGGATGCTGTCCATATCAACAAGTGCATTTCTTATAACCTTAATCTGAGATTTAACACGGGCAGGTGAAGTCCAAATGTGCGGATCAAGTGAGATGCTTTTTTCATTTTTTTTATTTGAGTGAGAATGTTTTTCATTTTCCATCAGCTCAACCTGGCTTGATTGAGAGTAAACCTTTAGATCCGCATTTAAGGATTTAAACTTCGGCATCCAAGCCTTCTCAAAAATAAGTGGTCCGATACGAAAGTAAGCTATTGACTCTGATATTTTCCTCATCTGTTCGGGGGTAGGTTCATATGTTACAGGATTTGCTCCCGGTGGAACCATCACATTAACCTCAAATAAATCACCTGCAATTTGATTTACAAAATATTTTTGTGGCAACACGCTAACGCTAACCAAAGGTTTTTCATCTTGTTTATCTTTGGAATCCTCACAGGAATAAAATATCCCGAATATTAACAGAAACGATAATATTAAAAAATACCTGCTCATTTTATTTAGAATTAATTTAAATAACAAAAATACAAGAATTCCTTATGAAAAAAAATAATTCTACCGCTAAATTAATAAAACAATTAATCGATAATATCAATATTTCAGAAATAAAACAAAAACACTTTTCAAAATTTCAAGAAGGCCTTTCCATAAAAAAAGCCCCGGGAAACGGGGCTTTTTATAATTAGTAGAATATCCTAAAATTATTCATAAATTTCCTTCAGTTTCTTTTCCAGGTCTTCTCCTCTAAGGTCTTTAGCGACTATCTTTCCTTTGGGGCCAATAAGGAAATTAGCAGGAATCGACCGGATGCCATATTTTTTACCGGCTTTATTATCCCAACCTTTCACATCAGAAACCTGGGGCCATGTAATATTATCATTGTGAATGGCTTTAACCCATGATTCTTTTTTTCTGTCGAATGAAACACCAAAGATTTCAAATCCTTGATCTTTGTATTTTTTATAATTTTCTACCAGGTTTGGATTTTCTTTTCGACATGGGGAGCACCACCCTGCCCAGAAATCAAGCAAGACATATCCATCTCCTACATGATCAGAAAAAGTAACCATATTCCCGGAAGTATCTGGTAAAGTAAAATCAATAAAAGGTTTACCAACCTGAACTTTCTCGAGAAGATCCCGTCTTTCCTTCATATTCTTAGCATACTTGGTTGTTTGTACCTCAGGAGGAATAGTACTATAAATGCTGTCTAACTCATTAAAATCCAAATAAGGCATTAAATAATTGGTAATAATGAACGGACCGATCACTGAATTTGTTTTGGATTTTCCATATCTTGAAATAAAATCCTGTCTTTCTTCATAGATACTTTGCAAGTTATCCTGTATTCTGGCGATTTTCTCCTCATTATCTTCTCTTCTTGCCATCTGATAATTTCTATAAACAGTTCCCATTTTCTGTTCATAAAATTTAACAGAATCACGAAATTGATTATAGTCATTATGAGCAGAAGAACCAGTAACGTCAATATTGCTAAGGCTATCTTTAGTCCCCTCTACTTCAATTTCAGAGTTTTCTGCAAATAAGAGAAATCCTGATTTATCTTTTCCCAAAGAAACTTTAAATAATTCCGGGCTTGAAAGCTTACCAGTAAAAATAAAACTTCCTTCTTTAGCATTAGTAGAATCGATGGAGGTCCACTGCCTCTTTTCTTCTTCCATTTTTTGTAAAAACACCTGGGAATCTTCTATCCCGCTGATATTCCCCTCTATCTTATAACCTTCCTTTTGCGTACAGGATATTACAAATAAGGGTAAAGCCAATAATACAAATAGTTTTCTCATAGTTTAAATTTTTGACCTCAAACCTAACAAGAATAAATGAATATAAAAAGACAGTAAAGTATTATTTTTTGAAATAAAGATCCAATAATTTCTGAGCAGCCATAAATGAAGTTGAGCGGCCCTTCAGGACATCTTGCTCTAAGTCTGGAAGTAGTTTTTTCACTTCTTCATATTGATAAAAATTATCTTTCAAAATTTGATTTATAGTTTCATACATCCAGAATTTCGCCTGTTCGCGCCTGTTCTTTTTAAAGAAGCCATTACTCTTCACATAAGCAGTGTACTCTCTGATTATTTCCCATACTTTTTCAATGCCCACATCATTTAAAGCAGAACAGGTAAGTACTTTTGGTAGCCAACCTGATTCAGGAGGAGGGAAAAGATGCAAGGCCTTCTGGTATTCTTTGGATGCCATTTCTGCATTTTCTCTGTTTTCGCCATCTGCTTTCGTTATAGCAATTGCATCAGCCATTTCCATAATTCCTCTTTTAATTCCCTGCAGTTCATCTCCAGCACCGGCTAACATTAACAGTAAAAAGAAATCAACCATAGAGTGCACGGAGGTTTCAGATTGCCCCACGCCTACGGTTTCAATAAAAATTGTATCAAATCCTGCAGCCTCACATAGGATAACGGTTTCCCGTGTTTTTCTTGCCACGCCGCCCAGTGAATCACCTGAAGGCGAGGGACGAATAAACGCTTTCTCGTTTGCTGATAATTTTTCCATTCGGGTTTTATCTCCAAGTATAGAACCCCCGCTTCGTTCGCTGGTAGGATCAACAGCTAGAACAGCAAGTTTTCTTTTCGACAGCAATATCTTATTTCCCAGGGCTTCAATAAAAGTACTTTTCCCAACTCCCGGAACTCCTGTTATTCCAATTCTTAAAGAATTTCCTGAATACGGGAGGCATTTTTCTATTATTTTCCTGGAGAGTTCTGCATCCTCAGGCTTCGAGCTCTCAATAAGGGTTATAGCCTGTCCTAAAATACGTCTGTTATCATTAAGAATTCCCTTCACGTATTCATCAGGATCCATCCGCGTCTTTTTCCTCCGGAATTTTTTCGCAGCCGAAGGATTAATAGATGAAGGCTGTTCAACTCCTTTATTTACATGTAAAGCACTTTTATCCTGGTCTTTTTTCTGATCCTTCTCGTTTCCCATATATTAAACAGATATCTCTTTCTTATCACTGCTCAACTTTCCCCTTAATTGTCAATCGCATATTAGAGTTATGGGGATCATTTGAAATAAAATAAATTAGTTTTCTCTGGTAGCCTTTTCTGTTTCCGATGCGAAAAATAGCTTTAAAGGAACTCTTTTCTCCCGGTTTAATCACAGTTTTGTCTGGCTCAACTGTTGTGCATCCACAGGTGGCCCGTATTTTTCTGATCTTCAAATCAGATTTACCAACATTTTTAAAAGTAAACACATGAGTAACTTTGCTGTTTTGTTTTGCAGTCCCAAAATTATAAACAGTCTCGTCAAATTTTACTTTTGGAGCGTTGGCTAACTCTTTTTCTGAAAGATAAGAAAAATCCTCTTCTATTTTGGCGGTAATTGCCAGCCTGCTATTATTTGGGGTTTTACCGTTTATTTTTATTCTTGGTCTGTGAATTACAAAACCCCAGTCATCAATTTTTGTCGGATCAAATTTTCCCCAGATAAAACCTTCTTCTCCTGGCTTTAAGCTTTCAGGTTTTAATTTGAGTGTAATATGGGCAGGCACATTTGTAAAGGTTACTTTCATGATCTCATCTGATGTATTTACTACTGGTAAAGAATCAATTTTAGGCTGATTATGTTTTACTTTCACAAAGGGCAGATGATTTGATTTCATTCTTAGTTCGCCGATCTTCCTTGGGTACCTGTCGGCAATAGTCCTTTTACGAGGCATGACATTCCCTACTATTCTAAGAACAATAGTACTTTGATCTGCATTAGATCTTACTACAATACTTTTATTAAAATTACCGGGCCTCCTCCTGGGATCGAACGTAGCACTCACATAACCCTTATCCCCTGGCATTACCGGTTGCCTTGTCCATGAAGGAGAAGTACAGCCACACGATGCATTTACATCATTTATTATAAGAGGTTTGTTTCCTGTATTTACAAATCCAAATTTATGAGAAACCTTACCGCCATCTTCTTTAATATTCCCGAAATTATGTTTGGTTTTCTCAAAGGCAATGGTAGCGCCTTTTTGTTGAGAAAATGATTGCAGAGAAAACACAGCTATAAGCAGTGAGGCTATTAAAGTAACTTTAGAATTCATAACAATTATATTTTAGAATTTCATCACAAAATTAACATTTTTTATAAAAGAATGTTGTTCTGAAAATAATCAAAAATCAAGCCGCGATAATCTTTCAAGTCAAATGATTCTAAATTTTAAGGTTCAATAAAGATATTATGCATAAAAATTTTAATTATGTTTGCTTAAAAGATATTTAAAATATGCAATTAGCTGAAGTCCTAATACTAATAGTTGTTGGTCTCATTGCAGGGTTCGCAGGAGGAACCTTAGGAATTGGCGGAGGAATTGTCATTGTTCCCGCTCTGATCTTTATTCTTGGATTTAGTCAACACCACGCACAAGGAACAAGCCTGGCAGTTTTATTATTTCCAATAGGAATTCTGGGAGTTATTAATTACGCTAAAGCTGGTTATGTCAATTTCAAAATAGCTGCTATTTTAATTCTTGCTTTTATAGCCGGAAGTTATCTGGGGAGTAAATTTGCCATCAGCATGCCCGAAAAAACACTGAAACAAATTTTTGGACTTTTTATGCTTTTTGTCTCCATTAAAATGATCATAGGAAAATAAATTCAAAATTATGGATCTACAAAAGACCATTACAGAACTAAGCCAAAAATACTACGAAGAAATCGTGAAAATACGCCGGCATATTCACCAATACCCGGAGTTAGCTTTTGAAGAGCATAATACAGCTGATTATATATTGCAGGAACTTGAAAAAATCGGGCTAAAGGCCGAAAAAATTGCTAATACAGGAATCGTTGGTTTGTTAAAAGGAAAAAATCCGAATAGAAAAATAATTGCATTGCGGGCAGACATAGATGCGCTGCCGATTGAAGAAAATAATGAAATATCTTACAGATCAAAGAAAAAAGGAAAAATGCATGCTTGTGGACATGATGTTCACACTGCTGTCTTATTGGGAGTTTTAAAAATTCTAAACGAGATAAAAGAGCATTTTGAAGGTACGATAAAATTTATTTTTCAACCGGCAGAAGAAAAATTACCAGGAGGAGCCCTGGAATTAATAAAAAACAAAGTTCTGGAAAATCCGGTTCCTGAGCTTATTATAGGACAACACGTGTATCCTGAATTACAGTCAGGGCAATTGGGATTTAAACCCGGAAATTACATGGCCTCCAGCGATGAAATTTTCATTACTCTGAAAGGAAAAGGCGGACACGGAGGGATGCCGGAAAAAGTTGACGATACTGTTTATCTGGCCTCAAGAATTATAACTGATCTTCAGCAAATTGTGAGCAGGAAATCTCCTTCAGGCATTCCCACTGTATTAAGTTTTGGAAAACTAATAGCAGAAGGAGCTACAAACGTAATTCCGAATGAAGTAAAAATAGAAGGAACTTTCAGAACAATGAATGAACAATGGCGAAATAAGGCTCATGAACAAATTAAACTTATAACAGAAGGAGCCCTGTTAGGAACAACCTGCAAGGCAGATGTTTATATTAAAAAAGGATATCCTGTACTTTATAACCATCCGGTGCTTACACAGAAAGCAAAATCAGCCGCCACAGAACTACTGGGAAATGAAAATGTCAAAGAACTTGAAATAAGAATGACTGCTGAAGACTTTGCCTTTTATGCTCAGAAAATTCCAGGCATTTTTTATCGATTTGGGACTAATAACTCAAAAAATGAATTCGGAGCAGGGCTTCATACTCCACATTTCAACATTGATGAAGAAGCATTGAAAACGGGGATGTCAGGAATGGCATGGCTTGCACTTAAATTGCCCTGAAAATAAACTGCAGCCCTTATTTATAATCGCTTCAAATTAGTGAAATATGTTATAATTTATTTTTTGGTTTAAAAATTGAAAATAATTTTGCACTAACATAAATTTTAACCTTTAAAAATTAAATACAAATGGCTTACGTAATTACAGAAGATTGTACAGCTTGTGGTTCCTGTATAGACGAATGCCCTGTTGAAGCAATATCAGAGGGCGATATCTATAAAATTGATCCGGATCTTTGTACTGATTGTGGTGCATGCGCGGATGTATGCCCAGTTGAAGCAATTCACCCGGAATAAATTGAAACCACTAAAAAAATACAAAGACTGTTCTGAAAAGGACAGTCTTTTTTTCTGAATGCTACTTGTTCCAATTTTATATTAATTTTGCGCAAAAAAAATAAATATGGCCTTATCAAATGAATTCCGCAAAAGCGGGAATTATCTATTCCGACACAGAAGTTACCTGCCTTTGATTTTTTATCCTTTGGCAACTATTGTAGTTATCTTCCAGGACAATCCTTTTCTTATAAATGATTTGTGGTGGTCTGTTGCATGTTTATTTATCTCATTTGCTGGTCTTTTTGTAAGGATTTTGGCCATTGGTTTTGCTCCAACAGGAACATCAGGAAGAAATACAAAAAAACAAAAAGCCGAGGTATTGAACAGCACGGGAATATACGGTTATCTGAGACATCCACTCTATCTTGGAAACTTTCTCATGTGGCTGGGAATTATGCTTTATACCCAATCTTTCTGGTTTACAGCGGTAGGAATCCTACTCTTTTTTATTTACTATGAGCGGATTATGTTTGCTGAAGAAGCATTTTTAAAGGAAAAATTCGGAGAAAAATTCCAGGAATGGTCAGAAAAAACGCCCGCCTTCATTCCCAGGTTAAAAAAATGGGTAAATCCTCCTTTAAGGTTTTCACCCAGGTATGTTTTAAAAAGAGAGTACAGGGGAGTATTAGCAATTATTATCTCATTTGTTTATTTAAATGTCCTGAAACATTTTATTAATACAAGCGAATTTAATATTTCACTTTTCTGGTTAATATCGCTTATTGCAGGACTTGTCTTTTTTATTATTATCCGTATTCTTGACAAAAAAACAAAAATACTGACCACAGACAGAAGCATAAAAACTCCTGAGAAGTGATCAGTATAACATTTTATTTTAGAATATTTCCTAGGTTTACTGAGAAATAAAATGTTCTTGGTAAGGCTGGTCCATACATAAAACCTGCATCTCGGTAAACACCTGAATCAAAATTACTCTGATAACTCTGCAACAGGTTTTTCACTCCACCTTTGAACGTTACTTTTAGACCATTCGATAAAAAGAGGCTGTATGAAAGTTTTGTTCCCAGATCGAAAAATGGCTTTGTTTCATAAAGTTCTTCTCCTTGTATCACATATCCTTTATCTATGGCTTCCTGCTGTGAAGGATCCGGGTTGTGAATGCCCATATGAGGCACCAACATCGAACTGGTGTAATTCCCTGTAAATGAAATGTTTAGTTTTTTATTAATATCCCAGTTAGCCATTAAATAACCATAACTGGAAGGAGTTCTCAACATTTCTTTAGTCTTGCTGGAGGGCAATTCTCCCCATTGCTGTGGATTTTTGTATTTGTTATCTTCCATTGTGAAACCTAATTTCACATTCAATGAATTTCCTACTAAAAAATTCCCCTCCATGTTTATTCCTTTGACTACAGCACCACCCCTGGCATTTACTCTTAAATATGTAAGATTATATTGATCCTCTTCAATAATTTCATTAGCAAAAGGATCCTGGAGATAGGTATAAAAACCTTCTAAAAGAAAATATATGGGTTTATTAAAAAATTTACCAGTATAGTCTAAAGAAGCACTAAAACTATGAGATACCTCTTCAGCAAGATCCGGATCATTCCTGTGAATGATCTTACGAGCTTTAGAAGATTCAATATGCAGGTCTTCACTGTATATTTTCGGAGCTCTGTATCCTTTGGCGTAACTTAATCGAATCTGATAATTCTTTTTTATATCGAACAACAGGTTAGTTCTTGGAGATATAGCCGTCCCTGTTACATTATTTCCTTCATTGTACTGGTCATTAATCTTATAATGATCCGCCCGGATTCCGAATAGAAATTTAAACCAATCCATATTCCATTCTGACTGCAAATACCCTCCAATAGTATTGCTGTATTGTTTTGCAATTATTCGGCCGGGAATTGTATCGAACCCTAGTTTTCGATCATCAAGAACGTCATAAACATCCTCTGCTCCAATGTTTATTTCAGCAGGAGAGAAAAGGAAATTATCAGCGTTAAAAGAATACTGGGTTCCGACCACTAATTTGTCATTGTGAGTTTCGCCATAAGCCGCGGGATTTTCATTGGTCCCGTAATAACTATCTCTATCCATTAACTGACCTGATACAAACACAGAAAACTTGCTGTCCTGATCTTTACCATACTTTTCATAAGAAAGACTTCCTCCGTTAATGTCGTGCCGTACCTGCTCTGTAATGTCGGCATCATGGGGCAAAGCCGCAAACTTATTTCCTCCACGCCGAAATTCATGTATTTTATGAAGATCAAGTTTAATCTTACTAAGGTTGGTAGGTCTGACGAAAGCATTTAATCCAAGAGAGGTATTTTCCATTCTTGGAATTTCTGAAAAGCCATCAGCATTTGCGTCAAAATATTCCCTGTTCCTGTTAAGACCATTAATTGATATTCCGGTTGTATGCTTCTCATTAACAATTGAGGTGCTGAAATCAACTGAAATGTCGTCCCGGTTCCCCTCCATAAAAAGCGACCGCATCGAAACATCGAAATTATCATTTACCGGATCCTTTGTAATAATATTCACAGTCCCGGCAATAGCAGAACCTCCAAAGAGAGCCGATCCTCCACCTCGAACAACCTCAACCCTCTCTATCAAACTTAAAGGGATTTGCTCTATTCCATAGATACTTGCCAGACTGCTGAAAATAGGTTTACTGTTTATTAATATCTGGGTATATTCCCCTTTTAAACCATTCATTCTAAGTTGCGTTACTCCACAATTCTGGCAACTGTTCTCTGTCCTCAACCCTGGCGTAAAATTCAGACTTTCAACCAGTGATGATGATTCCGTTTGTTTGAACATTGCAGGAGTAAGACTATTTACGATAACAGGTGTTTCTGTACGGTCTTTTTTATTTTTATTGGCAGATACCACAGCGCCTTCTATTTCAAAAATATCCTCCTCCATAGATATGTTTAAGCGCATAGTCTCACCTCTTTTTAGAACAATTTTCTTTTCCCTGGGTTTATAACCAACCCCCTGAATGCGAATGGTATATTTTCCTGGTTTTAGACCATCAAGGACAAATTCCCCTTCGTTATTTGTTGATGTTCCAATTGTTGTGCCTTTTATTAGAACTGTCAGGTAAGGCAAACGCTCATGACTTTCTTCTTCGGTTACTACTCCAACAATAGACGGAGTATCAGGATTCCCTGCAAAAACATAGTTTACAAGACACAAAAAACACACTATACATGTAATAAATACTGACTTATTAATTCTATTCATAAAATTATCATTAACTGCTTTAAAACTAAAGATAGAAACTATAATCTTTATAATCTCAATAGGGTGTATAGACTTAATAAATGGAGGGAGGTCCTCTCAAAGAAATATGAGGAAATAAAAAAACACTAAAAATCCTTTCAGGAGATATATTAATTCGTTTCTGAAATGATAAAATTATTGATAATAAAGCTAAAATAGTTATAAAAACAAGGAATAATATTTCTATAACTTGTTGAAAAAATACAAGTGCTGAAGCGGTATGATGATGCCCATTATTTGCAAGATCGCCTTTATTTTCTGCTTTATGGTATGGGTGAGCATGCACAATTAAATAACCACTATCTGATTTGTGGAAATGCCAGTTGGTTGAGGTATTAATTAATAAGAGAAATGTAGCAGCTACTAATAAGACCGCTAAAATCTTATAAAGCCAATTCTGTTTTTCTCTAAGCTTGTGTGCTGTCATCTCTGACAATTTACCCCTTAATAATTTGGTGCAAAGATAAAATATTCTGCCAATTGTTTGGCATAAATAACAAAAAAACGGAGTAAATTAAACATTACTCCGTTGAATCAACCTGAATAAATTCTTAATTAAATAGCATCTGTCTCAACTACTTTTGCAAGAATATCAGCATAAGGAATTAACAAATATTTTTTTCCTTCAATTTCTGTCTCCACGCCTGAAAATTCTTTATAAAGCACAGTATCTCCTACCTTTATGGCAGAATTCTCAATCTCACTGATAGCTGAAACTTTTGCCATTTTCTTTTTTTCTTTTGCTGAATCAGGAATTATAATACCACTTGCTGTTTTCTGTTCTGAATCCTCTTCAGCTAAATCTAATAGAACATGTTCGTTTAAAGGCTGTAATTCTTTCATTTTTAATTAAATTATTAATTCGACTTATAATTTTTCTTTTTAATTCAATTCCAACAATTCATCAATTTTTGATTTATTAAATCCCACAATAATCTTCCCATTTATTTCTGTTTGCGGGACACCTTGCTGTCCACTTTTTCTTACCAATTCCTGTGCCATTTTTTGATCCTTAGAGACATCAATATCTCTAAAACCTATCTTTTGCTTTTTCAGATAACTTTTTAAACTATTGCAATGTGGACAGGTTGGGGTACTGTAAACAACAACTTTTTTGCCAGTTTTTTTCTCTTTATTCTGAGAGATGTGTAGTGAATTATTAAAAAAGGAAGAATAATAGTCCGCTGTCTGACATCCTTTCACTGTACCTTTGAGTTCCTGACCTGTAAATTCAAGTAAGGCAGGAGCTGTGGTAATAGAATACCTGGCATGTATGTCACGAACCCTAGACACATCAGCGCATATAGCCATATCATTTCGATTTAATTTATTATGACTCTTTTCAAAATTCGTTAATGCGCATTCGCTGCTCTCACTTCCAGATTTGTACAAAAGTAAAAAAGTTTTTCCTGAACTTTTTTGAAGTATTTTTTGTAATTCACTGTAAGACTGTATTTGTTCCATCTAATAAAAAATTAAAATTTAACACATGCATATATCTACATATATTGTGCCGTTTTACATTTTTGTCAGCATTATGCAAATATGTCAGTATTTAATTTAAGTAAAAAAATTCATAACTTATAAGCTATAAAAATAAACACATTTAAAAAGGAGGAAATATGCCCTACAAAAATCTTAAGGTTGTTAATTTAGTCCATCACGATTTTGAAGATCTCGAATTGTGGTATCCGGTAATAAGGTTAAGAGAACTTGGAATAACTGTTCATCTGGCAGGAGAAGAGAAACAAAAAAACTATTCGGGGAAGCATGGGGTTCCGGCAAAAGCAGACATTGCATTTACCGACCTTGACCCTTCTGAATATAATGGATTAATGATTCCCGGAGGTTGGGCACCGGACAAACTAAGAAGGGAAAAAGAAGTACTCAGGTTTGTTCAGGAAATGAACAAACAAAACAAGCCCATTGGGGAAATATGTCATGCAGGCTGGGTATTGATATCGGCAGGAATTCTGGAAGGAAGAAGAGTTACAAGTACTCCGGCTATTAAAGATGATATGAAAAACGCAGGTGCTCAATGGTCTGATGAACCGGTGGTAATAGATCAGAACCTGGTTTCCAGCAGAAGACCTGTAGATTTACCAATATACATGAAAACCTATATTGATCTGCTGGATAAAACTTACTTAAAATAGGCTTTGCTGAAAAATACAAAATAAATCATCGTGTAAACAACTCTTCAAGAGCCTTCAAAACAGCATGATAAATACCGGGATCATCACTTTCCCGGTTTCCTGCTATATTCAATATTTTGACATTGTAATTGTCAATCCATTTATGAAAAAAATCAATTTGGTTTTCTTCTTCTGAATCAATTCTAAAAATAAAATAAGGCTTGTTGTATTGCTGGCAATAATAAATAGTTAAAAGAGTTCCTTTTGAAAAGGGTTTATTGTATTCAAAAATAATTGTACCATCAGCATACTCAACATTTCTGAGCGTTCTTTCTTCATATTCATTGGTTTCCAGCTCCACCAGCGGATACTTTGATGAAATTACTCCATCCTCTGCTTTACGGTCTTTGGGACAAAACCCACCACACTTTATTTTATTTTCGAGGGCAAAATCTAAGGCAGCTCTGTCAACTCCGGTTTGCCCCCCGGATATAATTAAAATATTATTAAGATTCATCTTTCTTTTTTAGAACAGAATAAATGTAATTTTTTCGACAATATCGATAAAGCCAGCTATATTCTATTTCAACATGAAACCGGTTGTACAATTCATCCTGTAATTTTTTTATGGTATTTATTCTTTTTAAACGAGCAATTTTCCGAATCTGACTCCGGTAATTGTTCAATTTAGACCTTCTTCTCTTATGATAATGAAAGGTTAACAGCCTGTCTACTCCTCCGCGCTTATAAAGCCTAATCCAGTCAGCAATTGTATCTTCGTGTATTCCAAGCAATTGAGTAATATTCTCATTGCTTTGCCCTTCATTTCTAAGCAAAATACAATAAGCTCTTTTTAAAATATTTTTATTGCTTTTATTGTCCTGAATAAGTCTTCGTAATCTTTCTTCCTGTTTCTGTGTGAGTTTTACTGAATAAGCCATATAGTAATAAAATGCAAAACCTAAAGATAGGCATTAACTAAGTAAATGTCAAATTTTTACTATAATCAACAAAAACTTTAAATCCGAAATTGCAGGTAATATCTTATTTAGAGAGGTAACTATACAAAAAAAGAGGGCAAGCTACTCATATCGCACCGCTCGACCGCCTACCCTTGCTTCCTTCCGGACCTGGGGGAGTTCAGCAGGAGCTGGTCGTATGAGACTTGCCCAGGGATGCAAAATTAGAAAATTTATCTTTAAACTCAAATTTTTAATTAAGAAATATAAAAATTCTATCTTTGTCTATTATTATTAACTAAAAACAGAGAAAAATGGAAAACAATCCTCAAACTACCGAAGTAAACAAAGGTGATTCCTTTTGGATGAATGCGCTTTATGCCGGAGTCATTGTAGGTATAGTACTTATTATCTACAATCTGATTCTTTATATGACTGACCTTATCTATAAACCCATAGGTTTTATCGGGTTTTTACAATTTGCAATACTGATACTAGGTATTGTTTGGGCTACAATTAATTACAGAAATCAAAAACTGGGTGGATACATCTCTTACGGAAAATCGTTAGGATATGGTGTGATAATCAGTGTGTTCAGTGGTATTGTTGTTGGACTGTTTATGTTTATTCTATATGAATTCATTGACCCGGATCTTACTTCAAAATCTATAAAAGCACTTGAAGAAAAACTATTAAATCAGGGAATGGACGCAGAACAAGTAAGAGTAATGGCACAGGCACAGGAAAAATTCCGTACTCCAATATTGACATTCGTTTTCACAATTATAGGATTTGCATTCTGGGGTACGATATTAACTTTAATTTCTTCTGCTTTCACTAAAAAAGACAAACCAATTTTTCAATAAAAATCCCAGTTTAAATGGATATATCTGTTGTAGTACCCTTATTTAACGAAGAAGAATCACTCCCGGAGTTAACATCATGGATTGACAGAGTCATGCAGGATAATAAGTTTGAGTATGAGGTCATACTCGTGGATGACGGAAGCGATGATAAATCATGGGAAGTTATAAACAAATTAATCGATAAAAATAAAAACCTTAAAGGGATCAGGTTCAGAAACAATTATGGCAAATCTGCTGCATTGCACACAGGATTTAAAAATGTCAAAGGTGATGTAGTAATAACAATGGATGCTGACCTACAGGACAGCCCAGATGAAATTCCTGAATTGTTCAACATGATCATAAAAGATGATTACGACCTGGTTTCCGGATGGAAAAAGAAACGATATGATCCGCTTTCCAAAAGGCTTCCCAGTAAATTTTTTAACCGTACTGCCAGGAGATTTACCGGAATCAAGCTTCACGACTTCAATTGCGGACTTAAAGCTTATAAAAAAGAAGTTGTAAAAAGCATTGAAATCTATGGAGAAATGCATCGGTATATCCCGGTCCTGGCAAAAAGGGAAGGTTTCACAAAAATTGGGGAAAAGGTGGTTCAGCATCAGAAACGAAAATACGGAGTCACCAAATTCGGTATGGACCGGTTCATTAAAGGCTTTCTGGATCTGATGTCAATCAACTTTATTACAAGGTTTGGAAAAAGGCCCATGCACCTTTTTGGTACACTAGGAACATTAATATTCATTTTTGGTTTTTTGGCTGCAATATGGCTGGGGGCACAAAAGTTATATTTTCTGAGTCATGGAATTCCTGCCAGGCTTGTAACCGACAGCCCGTTCTTTTATATTGCACTAACATGCATGATTCTTGGAACTCAACTCTTTCTTGCAGGATTTCTCGGTGAACTTGTATCAAGAAGTGCAGAAAACAGAAACAATTATCAGATTAGTGAACAGATAAATATTGAAAGATAAAAATGGGTATAATTTTTGATAAGAAACAACAAAAAAAACATTATGAGCAGACTAACAACATCAAAAAATCCGGCTCTTTCAAAGGAGTTATTTTATAAAGAATCAATCAAAAGAGAGCAAACGGCTGCAGAAGTAATGACAATTAATGGCACTGTAAACAAAACAATATTAATGTTTGTGCTTTTAATGATCGGGGCTTTTTATACCTGGAGAATTGCCATGCCCATAGAAACAGGAGCTGCAGCGGTAACAAAGTGGATGTTAATTGGAGGAATCGGAGGTTTTATTACTGCTTTGGTAACTATTTTCAAAAAAGACTGGGCTCATGTGTCTGCCCCTGTTTATGCAGTTTTTGAAGGTCTTTTCCTGGGAGCTATTTCTGCCTTTTTTGAAGCTCAATTCCCGGGAATTGTTATGCAGGCTGTAGCGCTAACATTTGGAACAATGTTTATTCTCCTGGCTGCATACAAATCCGGATTTATAAAAGTAACCAAGAAATTCAGAACTGGCGTAATAATTGCCACCGGAGCTGTAGCTGTTACATATCTTCTTTCATTCATTCTGGGTATGTTTAACGTACAGGTTCCTATTTTTCAACCTACAGCCCTTGGAATCATTATTAGTCTGGTTATTGTAGTAATTGCGGCTCTGAACCTGGTTCTTGACTTTGACTTAATATACCAGGGAGCCAAGCAAAAAGCACCCAAGCAAATGGAATGGTATGCAGCATTTGGTCTTATGGTAACCCTTATCTGGTTATACATTGAAATCTTAAGGCTGCTTGCCTTGCTTGCTTCAAGAGACTAACGAATATTTTTCAACATATTAGGGTCCTCAATGAGATTTTCTTATTGAGGATTTTTTATTGTAATTTTGCCCCGCAATATTTTTTTAAATAAAAAGAAAAACTTCATCTATATGAGCAACCTGGAGCAATATTTCAAACCATTCAGAGAAAACACAATTGGAGCAGAAACTACCTTTAAAACTCCTTATGGCGAAAAAAAACTAATTTATGCTGACTGGCTGGCAAGTGGAAGACTTTATGCCCCTATAGAAAGAAAAATACAGGAAGATTTCGGGCCGTTTGTAGCCAATACACATACTGAAACCAGCGAAACAGGAACACGCATGACCCAAAGCTATCATCATGCCCAGCACATTATTAAGGAACATGTAAATGCAGGAGAAAATGACGTGATTATTAATGCCGGTTCAGGAATGACAACTGTCGTTAATAAATTGCAGCGAATTATGGGGCTAAAAGGTTGTGGTATGTTAAAAAATAAAGAGTGCCTCAAAGAAGGAGACAAACCAGTTGTTTTTGTAACCCACATGGAACACCATTCAAACCACACCTCATGGCTTGAAACCCTGGCAGATGTAGTTTTACTCGAACCCAATGAAGACTTGCTGGTTGAACCGGAACTATTGCGCAAAAAACTGGAGCAATATAAAGACCGGAAGTTTAAAATTGGAAGTTTTTCAGCTTGTTCAAATGTGACAGGAATTATACCTCCGTATTATAAACTTGCAAAGATCATGCATGAATACGGAGGCCTTGCTTTTGTAGATTTTGCCGCTTCTGCACCTTATGTAGATATTGACATGCACCCCGAAGATCCTGATGAGAAACTGGATGCCATATTTTTTTCTCCTCACAAATTTTTAGGAGGACCAGGCTCCTCAGGTATTATGGTATTTGACAAAAGACTTTATCACAATCCTGTTCCGGATAATCCGGGTGGGGGAACTGTTGACTGGACCAATCGTTGGGGACAATATAAATTTGTCGATGACATTGAAGCCCGAGAAGATGGAGGAACACCAGGATTCCTGCAGGTTATAAGAGCAGCACTTGCTATTGAACTCAAAGAAAAGATGGGCACTGATAAAATCCAGGCCAGAGAAAAAGAACTGGTAGAAAAAGCATTCAAAGAATTGAAAAATGTGCCGGAAATAAAAATACTGGCTGATAATGTGGAAGAAAGACTTGGTGTGATCAGTTTTTATCATGAAAAAATACACTACAATCTGATTGTCAAGCTATTGAACGACAGGTTTGGCATCCAGGTAAGAGGTGGTTGTGCCTGTGCCGGAACTTACGGGCATTATTTGCTGAATGTAAGCTACCAGGACTCTAAAAAAATTACAGATCTTATTAATCATGGTGATCTTTCTCAAAAACCCGGATGGGTAAGGTGGTCGCTCCATCCAACTATGAAAAATAAAGACATTGACTTCTTTGTGAATGCGTTGAAACAAATTGTTGAAAATATTGAGGAATGGAAAAAAGATTATAATTATGATAACCATTCGAATGAGTTCATTCCTAATAATTTTGAAACATTCAACGTAAAAAAATGGTTTAATTTTTAGAAAAATAAAAAAATATCAGGATTTTTTTTGATATTTAAATAATACTCCATAATTTTGCACACCTGATTATTGGAAAAAGAAAATTTATAAGAATATGAAAAAGGGAATACATCCAAAGGATTATAGATTAGTTGTTTTCAAAGACATGTCTAACGGAACAACATTCATGTCAAGATCAACTGTAAAGACAAAAGATACCATAGAAATGGAAGATGGAAAGGAATACCCTCTGGTAAAACTTGAAATTTCACATACATCACATCCGTTTTATACAGGAAAAAGAACACTTGTTGACAGCACAGGGCGTGTAGATAAGTTTATGAACAAGTATAAAAAACATCTCAAAGACAAGGACAAAGAAAAGAAATAAAAATACGTCCAAAATATACACAATAAAAAAGCTCCGGTTTTCCAGGAGCTTTTTTTATATTTGTAAAAACACATCATTTAGCAGTTTATGAATTATATTCTTTTTGATGACAATAGCTGGGAAAATCTATTGCCACTCACATTTACGAAACCTTCTTCAGAAATCAGAATAGGGATTTTAACAATAAAAGAAAAGTGGGAATCTTTCTTAGATCAAGATTGTTCCTATCTTACGCAACAGTATCTGGGGAATAAATATCCACTAAAAACACAAAAAGAAAACATCCTGATCAATGGTTCAATTATCCCTGATAAAAATCTTGTAAAAAAAATCACTGAGTTAAAAAACGGAGAAACACTCGTTAAAAAAGATATTATCATTGCTGCCAATCTTGCAGATGACAAAATTGAAGATTTTCAACAAAAGCAAGTGAGGGAAATTGATATTATTGAATACGACAAGGACATATTCAAAATAAATCATCCATGGCAGATTTTTCAATTTAATGGAGAAGCCATTGAAAAAGATTTTAACCTGCTGACAAAAAACAGGGAGTCAGCCCCCATCCCTGAATCAAATAATATACTGGGCAGAGAGAATATTTTTCTGGAACCGGGTGCAAAAATTGAATTTGCTACGATTAACGCAACAAAAGGACCTGTTTACATAGGAAAAGACACTGAAATTATGGAAAACTCAGTAATTAGGGGGCCTTTTGCCATGAACCATCATGCTGTTTTAAAAATGGGGGCAAAAATTTATGGACCTACAACTCTTGGCCCCTACTGTAAAACCGGGGGAGAGATAAACAATAGTGTCTTTTTCGGATACTCAAATAAAGCACATGACGGATTTCTTGGCAATGCTGTCATTGGAGAATGGTGCAATATAGGAGCTGACACCAATAATTCAAATCTGAAAAATAATTATGCAGAAGTAAAACTATGGAATTACACGGAAGAAAGATTCCTGAATACATCCCTGCAGTTCTGTGGTCTAATCATGGGAGATCATTCAAAGTGTGGCATAAACACTATGTTTAATACGGGAACCGTTATTGGAGTAAACAGCAACATATTTGGAGAAGGATTCCCACGAAATTTTATTCCCTCCTTCTCGTGGGGAGGTAACAAAGGATTTAAGGAGTATAATCCTGAAAAAGCATTTCAGGTTGCTGAATTAGTTATGAAAAGGAGAAAGAAAGATTTTGATGAAACTGAAAAAAAGATTTTAGAAGAGGTTTTTAAAAGAACAAAAAAATATCGGAATTTTTAACTCCCCATCATAAGGTTTCTTTATTCCTGCTGAATTACATAAATTAACTTTTGGCACAACAATTGACAATAGAATATTCAATTATTTTTGCAACAATCATGTGTCATTTTGACAGAAACGAACAACGAGGTAATATATGACTTGGAAGATAAAAACAAAAAATAGTCTGAACGATTTACTAGCCAGCGAAGAATCGGAACAACAATCTGAATTCATACCATTAATTACTGATGAAGATGAAGATGCATTAAACAAAGTAGAAATCCCGGAGAGCATTCCAATTCTTCCCCTGAGAAACACAGTTCTTTTTCCGGGTGTTATTCTGCCGATAACTGTTGGCAGAGAAAAATCGGTACAATTAATAGAAGAAGTATATAACAATGATAAAGTTTTGGGAGCTATTGCCCAAAAAGACCCAAATGATGAGGACCCCAAGCAGAATGATCTGCATGAAGCAGGCACCATTGCACAGATAATCAAAATACTGGAAATGCCTGATGGGAGCACCTCTGTAATCATTCAAGGCAAAAAAAGATTCAAACTCAATGAAATAGTTGAAGAAAAACCCTATCTAAGTGGAAAAGTCACAGAATTGGAGGATAAGAAACGTGATGCCAAAGGAAAAGAGTTTGAAGCCATTGTAGGGTCCTTGAAAGATATGTCTTTAAAAATCATTAAGTTATCAAGCAACATTCCGCAGGAAGCTTCATTTGCAGTTAAAAATATAGAAAACACAACATTCCTCATAAATTTCATCTGCTCAAACAGTGATATCGATCTTAAGGACAAACAAGATCTGCTTGAAACCAGCGATCTTAAAGAGCGCGGAGTTCGCCTGCTGGAATTGCTGTCAAAAGAGGTTCAGATGCTGGAACTGAAGAACGATATTCAATCGAAAGTAAAAAGCGACCTGGATCAGCAGCAAAAGGAATATATGCTCCAGCAACAGATGAAGACCATACAGGATGAACTTGGAGGAAGTCCGCTTGAAAAAGAAATTGAAGAGTTGCGTGAAAAGGCAAAAAACAAAAAATGGAGCAAAGAAGTAGAAGAAACCTTCAATAAAGAACTTGACAAACTGCAAAGACTTAACCCTGCTGCGGGAGAATATTCTGTCCAGATGAATTACCTGAATACCCTCCTGGAACTTCCATGGAATGAATTCACTGAAGATAATTACGACCTGGAGCGAGCAGAAAAGATACTGGATGAAGATCACTTCGGATTGGAAAAAGTCAAAGAACGAATCCTGGAATACCTGGCCGTATTAAAACTAAAGGGTGACCTTAAGTCCCCTATTCTCTGCCTCTACGGACCTCCCGGGGTAGGAAAAACCTCACTGGGTAAAAGTATTGCCAGGGCGCTTGGAAGAAAGTACATCAGAATGTCTCTTGGGGGACTGAGAGATGAAGCAGAAATCAGGGGGCACCGAAAGACATACATAGGTGCCATGCCCGGACGAATTATACAAAACATTAAAAAAGCAAAATCCTCTAATCCTGTTTATATTCTGGATGAGGTAGATAAAGTGGGTAATGATTTTCATGGTGACCCCTCCTCTGCCCTCTTAGAAGTACTTGACCCTGAGCAAAACAATACGTTTTACGACAATTATCTTGAGCTGGAATTTGACCTTTCCAACGTAATGTTCATTGCAACAGCTAACACGGTTGAATCGATCAGCCCAATGCTTCGTGACAGAATGGAGATGATTGATGTAAGCGGATATATTGTTGAGGAAAAGATAGAAATTGCCAAAAGGCATCTGGTGCCCAAGCAACTTGAAGCACATGGTCTTAAGAAAACTCAGATAACTTTTCCAAAGAAGACCCTTGAATACCTGATTGAAAATCATACCAGGGAATCAGGAGTTCGTACGCTGGATAAAAAAATTGCCAAGATTATCAGAAGAATAGCTAAAGAAGTAGCTATTGACAAAAACTACAAGAAAAAATTATCTCAGCAGGACATAAGGGAGATCTTGGGTCCTCCTGAATATTTCAAAGAAAAATACCAGGGAAATGAATATGCCGGAGTTGTTACAGGCCTTGCATGGACTCCCGCCGGAGGAGACATCATGTTTATCGAGAGCAGCCTTAGCAAAGGAAAAGGGAAACTGACCCTGACAGGAAACCTGGGTGACGTAATGAAAGAATCTGCCACAATTGCACTTGAATACATAAAATCACATGCTGAATCAATCGGGATCAACAAAGATGTGTTTGATAAATGGAATGTCCATATTCACGTACCTGAGGGGGCAATACCAAAAGACGGTCCTTCTGCTGGCATCTCAATGGTTACTTCCCTGGCCTCTACTTTTACACAGCGGAAAATCAAAAAAAATGTTGCTATGACTGGGGAAACCACACTCAGAGGTAAAGTGCTGCCGGTTGGAGGTATAAAAGAAAAGATACTTGCTGCTAAAAGAGCCGGAATTACAGAAATTATTCTTTCAGAAAAAAACAGGAAAGACCTGGAAGAGATAAAAGATATCTACATTAAAGGATTGAAATTCCATTTTGTTAACAATTTAAGTGAAGTGTTAAATATAGCTTTACTGAAGCAAAAAGTTAAAAATCCTGTTCCTGTTGAATAAATAACAAAATAATGAAGCAGGGCAAAGTGCTCTGCTTTTTTATTTATCAATCAATTTACTTATTTTTAACAAAATCTAATTTTTACAACTAAACCAAATGAAAATGAATTTTGCAATACTCGTAGGTATCTTGTTTGTTCTTATTGGAATATCCATAATATTGCGCACAGTGCTTAATATTGATATACCAATTGTGAAAATATTCTTTGCGGTCATTTTAATTTATATTGGAGTAAGAATGCTTACAGGCCCTTTTGCTTTCACCAATATTAAATCAGGAGAAAATGCAGTAATTTTTGGAGAATCAACTTTCAGAAGCATTCCCAAAGAAAATGAATACAAAATACTATTCGGTCATGGAAAAATTGACTTGCGGGATGTTGATTCTACAGATATTCCTGAAAAATTAACCATTCATGTACTATTTGGCGGAGCTGATCTGTATCTCGATAAAGATATTCCCGTAAAAATAAAATCAGATGCAGCATTTGCAAAAGCAGAAATGCCTGATGGCAGGAATACTTCTTTTGGAAATATAAATTATGAAAATTCCGGTGACAGTACCAGGCAAACTTTGTACATTGAAAGTCACGTTGTTTTCGGGGAATTTCAAGCTTTTCACAGATAAAAAAAGGATGCCTCCGGAAAAGACATCCTTTAAATAACATAAAAATTTTCTTAATTTGCCTGTTCATCCTCTAAAAATGGCTTATGTTCAGGCCATTTCACAGGATTTTCATCTATTTCATCCATTACTTCTTCTATGGCTTTTCTAAGTTGTACATCCTTCCCTTCGGACATTTTTTCCGAATCAAGCTCAATTCTGATATTTGGTGTTACACCTTCATTCTCAATAATCCAGTTTCCTTCCGGGTCATAAATTCTGTAATCAGGAGCTGTTAGCATTCCGCCATCAATAAGCGGAATAAACTGAGAAACACCAACGAGTCCACCCCAGGTTCGTGTACCAATAATCTTTCCCATATCGAGCTTTCGGAACTCATACGGCAGCATATCGCCACCAGAACCGGCATATTTATTTGTCAGACAAACCATATGTGCTGTGGTTGTAGTTGGCGGAATAGTCTGATCATGAGAATACCGTCTTGTCCAGTAAGCCAGTGGTTTAGTATTTAATCTGTTCAGGAAGATATAAGGATCCAATCCACCGCTGTTAAACCTTCCGTCAATAATAAGTCCGTCTTTTCTCAATTGTGAGTAAAAATATCTTGGAAAGAAGGTAGCTGAACCCATATAAGTATCAGGAAAATGAATATAACCTACTTTTCCGTCTGTCAACTCATTTACTTTTATCCTGTTTCTCTCAACCCAATTAATGTAACGAAGACTGCGTTCGCTTCTTAATGGTTTTACCATTATCTCTCTTGCAGTCTGTATGTCAGTATTTTCATTTACAAGTAACCTTATTTGTTCATTTGCCTGACCCTGAAAATAACTGTAGATGTTTTTATCTCCGGTTACTTCTTCTCCATTAACGGCCAGTAAATAATCACCTGCTTCAACATTAACTCCGGGTTTGTCTAATGGTGATTTGGCAGAACGATTCCAGGAAGCATCGCGGAGTATTTTTTTAAATTGATAACGATTCGCTTTTTCATCAATTTTATAATCTGCTCCCAGCATACCGACATTAACGGATTCTGCCTCACGCTTTTTGTCACCTCCAAAAATATAAGTATGAGAAGTATTCAGTTCTCCTATCAATTCACCAATAAGATATCTTACATCCTGTCTGCAGGTAGCTCGATCCAATAATGCACCATATTTCTTATGCATTTGATTCCAATCAACACCGTGCATTCCTTCTTCATAATAAAAATCTCTTTCCATTCTCCAGGCTTCATTAAATATCTGATTCCACTCTTTCCTGGGTTGAAGCAACATTTCCAGCTCTGACAGATCAAGTGGATGTCCTTTGCTATTGGTTTCTTTTACACTAATGATTCCTACTTTCTCTCCACGCTTATAGGCAATACTATTCCCGTCGCCGGAAAGCTTGTATGATTCCACACTACTGATAACCTCTCTTTTCTCCCTTGATTTTAGATCAAAAGCATAAAGGTTCATGGTTCTTACTTCCCTGAATTCAAACCTGTTAAAATCACCTTCTTCCTTATCCATGAAAAACAATGAATTATCATTCACAGAAAGATAGCGGTAATTTCCCGGAGATAATGGTAATTCTTCTATTCTATTGGGAAGTCCTTCAAAATCAATCTCAACCTGTTTGCTGCCTGATTTTTCTTTTTCTTTATTACTAACGGCCTCATCATTTCTAAGAGGTAAGAATGGTTTGCCCTCTTTTTGCAGAGTCAGGGCAAAAATTCCGGCAACATCTTTATATACCATTTCCCATTCAAAATCACCAAAAACAGGATTAAAATAGCGATTTGAAACGAATAACAGGTGATTCCCATCACTGGTGAATACCGGATGAAAGTCATTAAACAGGTTTTGACTTACATTATGTGCTTTTTTGTTTTCCAGTGAATAAACAAATACCTGGAAGACCTGCTTTTTTGTCATTTTTGAATAGGCAAGATAACGGCTGTCCGGTGACCAGGAAAAATCGTAAATTGGCTTTTCATCTATTGGTACATCAACCGATTCGTATTCCGCTTTATCAACCTTAACAATTTTTTCATTTTCAACATTCAGGAAATAAAGCGTCAGAGTTTGATCGGTAAAGGCAATTTTCTTTCCATCAGGTGACCATCTTAAAGTATGACGATAACCCTTCTCATGATTTGTGAGCTTAACGGCTTTTTCCTTTCCTTTTGCATCAATAATATGAATTTCATATTCCCCGCTTTGATCAGATAAGTAGGCTACTTTTTCCCCGTCAGGAGACCATGCCGGATCTTTATCGCGTGCACCAGAGGACTCCGTCAGGTTATAAACTGCTCCGTGATTCCTCGGAACATTAAAAACTTCTCCGCGTGCTTCTATTAAGGCTCTCTGACCATTAGGGGCTATCCCTATTCCGGTAATATATTCTTTTAATTTAATTCTTCTTGCTCTTGCTTCAGGTGCATCATTTCCAATTGTTATATCAATTTTCTTTTTTGCACCATTATTTATATCCAGAACCCAGATATCTCCGCCATGTTCGTAAACAATCTTATTTTTTCCTGCACTGGGTCTTCTAACATCATACTTGTTATGGTCTGTCAGCTGAGTTATTTTATCACCTTGTGGGGTGATAGAATACAAATTTAAATGACCATCCCTGTCAGAAGAGAAATAGATCTTATCATCTATCCACATTGGAATTCTGTCGGTTCCTTCAAAATCAGTTAACTGTTTTTCCTTCTTATCCTCAAGATCATACAGGTATATTTCCTGCGCTCTGCCACCTTTGTAGCGTTTCCAGGTCCTGTTTTCCCGTGCAGTTTTATTAAACGCTATCTTTTTACCATCAGGTGACAAACTCCCGCGGGCCGCCTCAACCAGGATCATTGGCTCTGGCAATCCTCCATCAGGCGAAACAGAATAAATACGGGTTGTCGGAATACCTGTTCCAGGCGCCCGGCTAGAGGTAAACAAAATTTTATTTTCAGTTGGATGCCAGCCTATCACCTCATCATAATCAGGATGATAAGTTAAACGGGTAATATCCCCTCCCTGATTGTTCATAACGTATACATCTGAATTTCCGTCATACTCACCGGTAAAAGCAATATATTCACCATCAGGGGAAAATTTTGGAAACTTCTCTTCTCCATCATGGATCGTAAGACGTTGTGCTTCTCCTCCTTCTGAAGGAACTATCCAAATATCTTCTCCTGAAACAAAGACAACTTTATCTTTATGAATATCCGGGAAACGCAGCAAAGGAGTGTTTTCTGCACCCAATAGCCGGGTTGAATTTCCAATCAAGAAGATTGCAAAAATCATTACTGTAATAAAATTGGATTGTTTTTTCATAATTTTTATTTTTTAATGAATATTTTATTTAACAAGAATAATACAAGTTAAAAATTAAATCAACCTAAATACAATTCCAAATTGAATATCTGCAAATTAACAGTAAGTAAGACTTTAGAAAAACCAAATAGTTTACAAATAAACCAATATAGCAAATTTATTTTTAGAATATTACAAAATTCTTTCTTCTAATAGACAGAATCCTCCAGAATAATAACTGATTTCTGAACTACCAGGTTGTTTGGAATATTTACTTTAAGTCCTTCTTCTGTCTCCAGCTCAAGAGAAAACATACTCATATCCTTTACAACACCAACAATAGAATTATCTCCATCAACAATTTTGATTTTATCATAAATACGGAAAGAGTAATTAAAAAATAAAATAAGGGAAGCTGTAATATTACTTAGCAAAGACCATGAAGCAAAAAAAGCAATACCCACAATTCCGAAGAAGGAGGCAAAATAAACGGGAAGTCCTTCAATATTAAAACCCCATATAACAGACAAAAAAACAAGAAAAAGAATAGCAAACAGCAATGTAATTACCTTTTTAGCATAAAATGTCCTCCGTTCATGAAAAGAATGCTTTTTCCCGAAAAAACTAATCCACCTTCTTAACAGTGAAATAACAATAACAAAGAGGACCAAAGCCCCAACAGATAAAGAAATTTGTATTAATACTTTCGCAGACATCAGAAATTAATTATTTTGGTTATAAATTTAACAATCAAAAATATATTAAATTTATATAAAAAATACAAAGTATGAGTTCCAACGGAAAGAATAAATTCAGTACTCTGCCTGTTTTTTTTACAGCCATATCAACCATACTTGGTGCTATTTTATTTTTACGGTTTGGATTTGCTGTTGGAAAACTTGGTTTTTTTGGTGTTTTACTGATCATTTTACTCGGTCATTTAGTAACTATTCCTACCGCATTTGCCATTTCAGAAATAGCCACGAACCAGAGAGTAAAAGGAGGAGGAGAATACTATATCATCTCCCGTTCATTTGGACTTAACATTGGATCCACAATAGGGATAGCCTTATATCTTTCTCAGGCAATTAGTGTAGCCTTCTATGTAATAGCCTTCACTGAAGCTTTTGAACCGGTATTCAATCTGCTCAGAGAAGACTACGGAATTTATTTGCCAAGACAGGCGATAAGTTTGCCTGCTATGGGTATTCTTGCCCTGCTGATTCTTAAAAAGGGGGCCAACATGGGTGTAAAAGCTTTATACTTTGTTGTGGCTATTTTAGGTTTTTCGTTATTAATGTTCTTCATAGGCCAGACAGAATATTCTGAAACAGCCAGGGCAGGAATTACAGAAAATCCGGTAAGAAATTTCGATGACTTTTTTATGGTTTTTGCAATTATCTTTCCTGCGTTTACAGGAATGACTGCTGGTGTTGGATTATCGGGTGATCTGAAAAATCCGGGTAAATCAATTCCAAAAGGAACTTTGCTGGCGACTTTTATTGGACTGATTATTTATGTTTTCATTGGGCTAAAACTTGTCCACTCTGCCAAGCCACAGGATATGGTAGATATACAATTAATTATGAGCGAAATAGCATATGGAGGAAGCATAATTATCCCCCTAGGCCTGGCGGCCTCTACCATCTCTTCTGCTCTGGGCTCAGTTATGGTAGCTCCCAGAACTCTTCAGGCACTCGGAGCTGACCAGGCCTTTCCGGGAAAATCTGCAAACCGGTTTCTGGCAAAAGGCAAAAAAGACAATAACGAACCTGTAAATGCTTCTCTTGTAACTGTGATTATTGCTTTTGCTTTTGTAGCATACGGAGAAGTGAATGCAGTGGCTTCAATTATTTCTATGTTTTTTATGGTTACCTATGGTTCTTTATGCCTGATCTCATTCCTCAATCATTTTGGAGCTCCTCCCTCCTACAGGCCTTCATTCCGTTCCAACTGGCTGCTCTCACTCATAGGTTTTGTTTTCTCAGTTTATCTCATGTTCAGAATAGATGCCTTATATGCCGGGATAGCTATTGTATTGATGATTTTACTCTATTCATACATTAGCTACTATCACAAAGAAAGACAAGGACTTGAAGCCATCTTTAGGAGTACGCTCTTCCAGATCAACAGGAACTTACAGATTTACCTTCAAAAAACGCAACGCCTTAAAGAAAAAATAAGCTGGCATCCTTCAGTAGTTTGCGTTTCCGATATTGAATCTGACAGAGAAAATGCTTTCAACCTTCTTACCTGGCTATCGCACAAATATGGTTTCGGAACTTATATTAAGTATATTCCAGGCTATCTTTCAAACGAAAACTATGAAAAATCTAAAAAAGAATTAAAAAAACTAATTGATAAGACTTACTATAAAGACAGTCATGTATATGTAGACACCATCATTTCCCCGTCTTACACTTCTGCCATAGCTCAGATAATTCAGTTACCGGGAATTTCAGGACTGGAAAACAACATGATCCTCTTTGAATTTGAAAAGAGAAATCCTGATAAACTCGAACAAATTGTAGAAAACATATCGCTTGTGAGAGCAGCTAATTATGATGTATGTGTCTTAGGGGGTACAAATAAATCAGTAAACTACAGGCAAGGTATTCATATATGGATTAAAAAATTTGATCTTAAAAATATAAACCTGATGATATTGTTGAGTTACATTATTATGGGCGCCCCGGAATGGAGAAAAAGCAGCATAAAGATATTTTATTTAACTACCCAGAACGACAGGGATGAATCAAAAAAACAACTCATAAATGTGGTTAAAAATGGACGTTTACCAATTTCACTAAAAAATGTTGAGTTTATTCTTCTTGATGAAGAAACCAAACCAAGAGACATTATTAATGAAAAATCAGAAAATGCAGGTTTGACACTAATCGGTTTTCTCAATGAACAACTAAAACATGAAGGTAAAAACCTGTTTACTGGTTATGACAATCTTGGCGACATATTGTTTGTAAACGCAAAACAGGAAAAGCACATTTAAATTAATTCTTTTCAAACATAAATTCCTTTTTATCGTTCTAAATAGAACAAACCAATGATCTGTGTTAAAAGTGAAGAGAACAAATACAATACTTACCGCAATGTTATATATAGGAGGATTGCTCCTTTTCAGCATATCTGTTTCAGGGCAGAATAATACCTCAATTCAACAAATAAAAGAACTGTACAAAAACCAGAAATTTGAGGAAATATATAAAAATCTGAATAATCGGGATCCTGAAATTCCACAGAAAAAAATTTTCAAAGCACTTGCATTTTATAACCTCTCTAAAGACCACGAAGAAATTAAAAAAACAAAGGATAGGTATTTAAAAACAATGGAGCTGATACGCTCAGCACAAAATACAATTGTTCCTGAAGATAAAACAGAAACCATTATACTGAAGGAACTTGAAAAATTGCAGACTGATATTTTTATAAAGGCAAAAAAATATTACAAAAATGGAAGAAGAAATAAGGCTGATACATACTTTAATGCCCTACACAAAACATTTAACAATTCAAACCGGCTATTCAAGAATCATTATGGGTTTGATGACACCTATTTTTTAGAAGTACTTGAATCAAAATCCAGAATGAATCAAGAACATAAAAAGCATTATAAAAAAGAGATTCAAAAACTCTTAAACAAATATTATTATAACAATCCTAAGTTCAGGGAATGGGATAATCCTAAGTACCGCATGGCAAACACTGCAAAAAATGAAAATTATCTCAATGAGGATGAAAAAATGGTTTTCTATTTTCTGAACCTGGTAAGGATGAACCCGGAATTATTCCATGAAACATTTGTGAGGGCAAGACTTCGTGTTCGATATCACGGCGAAATAAAAATTAGTATTCCACTTTATGATACCCTAATATTAGGAAATAACTACAACAAAAAGTTATCACGTCAGGAGTTTTATAATATGCCTGTTCATAATATTTATCAAAATGAACTACCGGAAAAAACAGAAAATAGATTTATTGAAAAGAAAGCATATAAAACATCAGAAACCACAACACGATACAGGTATAATATTGATTATTCGGGGTTATATAACTACCTTAACAACCATAAACCCGAATTGCTTGTCTTGAAAAACCTGTCAAAATTCCGATTTAGCGATCAGGGAAAACCTATTCTAATAATGAAAAGGTATGATTATAAATTTTCATTTTACAACAGAACTTACCTGGAAGAAACCCAAAACAGTTTTTATTATCAAAGCTTGTTTAAAAAGCTAAGAAGGATGAGGTCTTTAAATATAATATATCCAGACTATGAACTCTTCAAACTTGCGGAATGCTGGGCTATAGAAGCGGGTAAAAGAGGACTGAAAGGCCACGACAGAAAAAAATGCCCCTATGGTTATAATGCCGAAGCCTGTGATTATGGAAATAAGAATGGTTTTGATGTAGTCCTTAATTTACTTATCGACAAAGCGGTTCCAAACCTGGGTCACAGGAAAATTTTGCTTGGTGACTACACAAAAATGGGCGTTGCCATTCGTCCTCATAAACTGGATTTTAATTACAATGCTGTACTTGATTTTGGCCTTTAATTCTCTTTTTTAGAGTTAGCAAGGTTATTTAGTCTTTCAGCCATCTCCTGCCAGAACTGATAATGAAATTCACAACTATTGGCCCTTTTTAATAATTCATGTCCGGAAACAGGTTCTTTATGCTCAGGGGAGAGATAATATTTTAAATGCTGATCATATAAATAGGGTGGCTCCGGGTGAAATTGAATTCCTATTACATTAGGATAGTATTTGTGTCGAATAGCTTCTATAACTTTTCCATCTAAAGAGGTAGCTGCTACCTCAAATTCCTTCCCTATCTTTTCTATTCCCTGGTGATGATTACTGTAAACTAACGGTTCCTGATCCATTTTCAAAGGAAATTCGTTTTTCAGAACAATTTTATGAAAACTCCCATGAAATAATTCCAATTCCGGATGCAAAGCATTGTAATAATTTCTGTGTATGTCATCTTTCTCTTTATCAAGCAAAGCCTCAACCTTATTAATCTTATAAATTTCACTGGGAATATCCTGATACAGGGTTCCACCTGATGCAACGTTCATAGTTTGCATACCTAAACAAATCCCTAGAATGAAATAATCCGGATGTTTTTTCAAAAAAGGTTCGAAATCATTGTTTTGCGTACCTCCTATAAGGTGAAAAAGAAAGGATGCTTCATTGTAATGTCTGTTAGGATCATAAATATTTGTCAGTAAACTCGTTCTCTCACCATATAGAAATGGAGGCATGTCTGGCCCTCCAAAAAAAATAACACCTTCTGAGTTCAAAAAAATCTTTTTGAAATCATCGCTTAGTTTGTTTCTGCCATAAAGTTTATCCGGGTGAATACTCTCCCTGGTATAATGAAGATAAAAATCACCAGCTAGTTCTGCTGTATCCAAATATTTAATAGTTCTATCATAATTGTATCTCTCACCGGAATGGTAAACACCTACAAAATTATAATCCCCGGGAGATAAAATTTCTTTTTTCAACAAGTTATTTATTGTCTTGATATTTGAAACTGTTGGATGCATTAAAACAAGATGAGCACTTTCAGAATTTTTCGCTTGATTGCTAAAATAATCCTGGGCAAACAAACTTGCAGGCATTAACAAAAAAAGCATAATTATCTTACTTACAGGCTTTTTCATAATTCAAGGAATATATTAAAATTTTACTCTTTAAAATGATTTTAAATTTTAACTTTGCATTAAGGAAACGTTCCTTTTATTTTTATTCAAAAATTCCCAGAGGAAATGAATAAAAATAACATGATAAATTACACAAGACCAATTAAATGTATTTTTTTCTTGTGAAAAATTTTAGTTTAAATATATATAAATCTTACCTTAAATCAAGGCATTTGTATGAATAAAAAAAATAAAGCAAAAGGAAGATTACCTCGCTGGATGAAGATGGAGATGCCAAAAGGTGAAATTTATTCCAAACTTAAAAACAGAGTCCAGGAAAACAATCTGCATACAATCTGCACAAGCGGAAAATGTCCGAATATAGGAGAATGCTGGAACCGTGGTACAGCAACCTTTATGATTCTTGGAGATATTTGTACAAGATCGTGCAAATTCTGTGGGGTTACTACAGGAAAACCTTTACCTCCAGACCCAAAGGAACCTGAAAAAGTAGCCAGAACTATAGAGATAATGGGCATTAAACATGCAGTAATTACTTCGGTTGACAGAGATGATCTTGATGACGGGGGAGCAGAAATATGGGCAGAAACCATAAAGAAAATAAAGGAAAGAAATCGAATTACAGTTGAAGGGCTTATTCCTGATTTTGATGGAAAACGGAATTTAATTGACAAGGTAATTGCGGCTAAACCAGATGTTATTTCGCATAATCTTGAAACCGTACGAAGACTAACACCTCAAATTAGAAGCAGAGCAGAATACGACAGAAGTCTTGGAGTACTAGAATATATTGCCAGGTCCGGAGTAAACGCTAAGTCTGGAATTATGCTGGGACTTGGAGAAGAGGAAGAAGAAATTTTTGAAACCATGGATGATCTTTTAGCTGTCGGTTGTAAAATCCTTACAATTGGTCAATACTTACAACCCGGCCCCGACAATCATCCCGTGATAAAATTCGTAGAACCTGAAAAATTTAAACTCTACGAAAAAACAGGTTTGGAAAAAGGCTTCCGGTTTGTTGAAAGCAGTCCGTTGGTCAGATCTTCTTATCATGCTGAAAAGCACGTAAAAGCATAAGAAAAAAATGAATAATATTAAAGTTAAATATGAGGATTTAGGTGTCATCGACTACAAAGAAGCCTGGGATTATCAGGAAGAAAAATTCGATGAGATTGTAGAAGCTAAAAAGAAAAATCTTGAAACAAATAATTATTTATTGTTTTGTGAGCATCCTCATGTATATACCTTAGGCAAAAGTGGCGAGCATAACAATCTACTAATCAGCGATGAGTTTCTGAAAAAAATAAATGCCACTTATTACAAAATAAACAGGGGAGGCGACATCACATATCATGGCCCGGGGCAAATTGTGGGATACCCTATTCTCAACCTGGAAGCACTAAATATTGGAATAAAGGAATATATTCATAAACTGGAAGAAGCAATAATAAATACACTTCAAGAATATAACCTTAAAGCAGAGAGACTTGATGGCGCTACAGGTGTTTGGCTTGATACAAATAAAACGGGACAATCAAGAAAAATTTGCGCAATTGGAGTTCGGGCCAGCAAATTTGTTACCATGCACGGATTTGCATTTAACATAAACACCGATCTGAATTATTTCAACCATATAAACCCGTGTGGTTTTACTGACAAAGGGGTTACTTCGCTACAAAAGGAAACCGGTAAAAAAATTGATTTTGAAGAGACCAAGAAAATATTGAAACAAAAAATTCAGGATATTTTTCAAATGGATTATAAAAAATAAAAGAAGGCACTAATAATTATGCACAAAAAATGGGTATTTAAAGAAAAACCAAATGAAGAAAAAGAGATTAAGCTTGCTGAAGAGCTAAATATAAGCAGGCTCCTCTCCCGTCTTTTGTTGCAACGCGGAATTAACTCGTTTGAAAATGCAAAAAAATTTTTTCGTCCGGAATTGGAAAGTCTCTACGATCCTTTTAAGATGAAGGATATGAATCGTGCTGTTGAAAGAATCGAGGAGGCAATTCTGAACAATCAAAAGATTTTGGTCTACGGCGATTATGATGTAGATGGAACCACCTCAGTCGCTTTAGTTTATTCCTTTCTGAAAAAATTCTATAACAACATTGATTACTATATCCCTGACAGGTATGAGGAAGGATATGGAGTATCCTACAAAGGTATTAATTACGCCAGGGAAAATGATATTTCACTGATTATCACACTTGATTGTGGCATAAAAGCAATAAAAAAAGTTGATTACGCCCGGAAAAACCACATTGATGTAATTATTTGTGATCATCACACTCCTGAAAAAAAGTTGCCAAAGGCTGTGGCTGTTCTGGATCCCAAAAGACCCGATGACAACTACCCGTTCAAAGAGTTAAGCGGTTGCGGAGTAGGCTTCAAATTACTGCAGGCATTTGCCATAACAAATAATATAAGCTTCAAAGAGTTATATCCTTTCCTCGATCTTGTAGCAGTTAGTATTGCTTCGGATATTGTTCCTATTATTGATGAAAACAGAATCCTTACCTATTATGGATTAAAGCAACTCAATAAAAATCCGCGCACAGGCTTAAAAGCAATCATTAAAGTTTCAGGGCTGAATAGCCATAAGAAAAAAATTGCGGTAGAAGATGTTGTGTTCAGAATCGGCCCCAGAATCAATGCAACCGGAAGAATTGAGTCAGCCAGAAGTGCAGTGGAATTGCTTATTACTACCAATCAGCAAAAAGCCGACCAGATGGCGGTAAAGGTAAATTCATGCAACGATGCACGAAAGAATATCGACCGGAATATCACACAGGATGCTATAAAAATGACCTCGATAGAACCAGGGGTGAATGAAAAAAAATCAACTGTCCTTTATAACCCTAACTGGCATAAAGGCGTTGTTGGTATAGTAGCTTCCAGGATGATCGAGATCTATTACAGGCCTACAATTATCCTGACAGCATCAAACGGGCTGGCAACAGGCTCGGCACGTTCCATACCGGGTTTCGATGTTTACCAGGCACTGGAACAGTGCAGTGATCTTCTTGAAAACTTTGGCGGACATACTTATGCAGCCGGACTGACACTTGACATTAATAATATAGAACCGTTTAAAAAGCGTTTTGAAAATATTGCCGAAAACACAATAACCGAAGAACAAATGATCCCGCATATTGAAGTCGATGCAGAAATAGATTTCAGCGAGATTACACCAAGTTTCTTTAAGGTGCTCAACCAGTTTCAACCTTTCGGCCCACAAAACCTGGCCCCTATATTTGTTGCAAGAAATGTGAGAGACACTGGAATGGCCAGGCTCGTAGGCTCAAGCAAGGAGCACGTAAAACTTACTTTAGCACAGGAAAACTCAAGTGAAATACAGTTCCCGGGTATTGCATTTCAGCAGGCTAACCATTATCATGCCATTCACAATAGCAAACCTTTTGATATTTGCTTTGCTATTGAAGAAAATCACTTTAAAGGCAAAACCACATTGCAGCTAAACATCAAAGATATTAAGCAACGGTAATTCTACCACTTAATCCTTAATTGCATTTTCAAACTGGTTTTAGTATTTCCATCAATCTTATTAAGACCACTTCCAATAGAATTTTTATCTGTATAATAAAACCTTCCAAGCTTCAAATAAAAAGTAACAGGTTCATAATTATATTTTACATTGATGTAATAACGGAATCCTTTGGAATAATAAGCTGGAATACTAAAATTATATAATAGATCTTGTTCATAGGAATAAAGGCTCGATTGATAGCTATCAGTATCAAAAATACCATAACGGAAATCCAGCTCCAGCGGCAGTTTTCTTAACCGCCACGAAAAATCCTGGCAAATCAGAATACCTTGTTCATAGGTATCATCGCTTAAATAACATTCTGTAAATGATATCCTGTTTTGTAACTTCAAAAATTCAGAAATATCATACTTAACATTCAACCTCAGTTTATACTTATTTTCATACATCAACCCTGGCAGTAATGATTGTGATTTCTGATAATTAACCTCTTCTTCACTGTATTGATAGCGGATATAAAATTCAAAGTCGCGATAAACCGGAAAATTTAAATTAACCAGGCTGCTCCAACCTTCAGAAGGAGAATCAGTAAGATAAGTTATCCAGGTATGCTGGTAACTATCAAATGAAACACTGGCAATTAACCAGGATAATAACTCCATATTCAGCCCTACGTATAAACCTTTCTCATTAGGAAATGTAGAAGATTCAGAAAAAGGGTCTGCATAAAGTGCCTGGTATTCACGGTGATAATTCCGATAAACCAATGCAATTCCTAACTTTTCTGTAAGCTGAGCCTGTAATCCACTCAACCAGGCCGCATGGCATAAATCTGAAGATGCGACTTCACCAAACAAAAAATACTGTTTAAAAGAATATTTATAATCCAGTCCCAAAACAAAATTCTCATTGCCTGAAAACTGATATAACTTGTATGGCTTGAATGATTTTTCAATATCTCCTTCAAAAGTTGCAAAGATCCCTGATAAACCCAGCTCAAAATGATCTTTCCGGAAAAGAATGTTTGCTCCCATAACCTTTTCACTAAGAATCCGCTCATCTTCAATTTCCCGTGGAAGACGGTGATATCCGGTGGTCTGGAAGGAGCTAAATATAGGAATTTCGTTCTTCTGACCTGTAAAATTGGCATCAATATTTTTACTGGAATAAAAAGCAGAATATTCAAAATTATCATGAAGAAATGTACAGGCAGTTCCCCGGAAAAAACGATTCTCATCAGACGAGGTGTACTTTTTAACGGGATCTCCTTTTCGCATTACTCTCAGCACATAGGGTGATTTATCAAAACTGAAGCCACTCCACACTGTCAACCCCTGGCCAAAATTAATGCTATAATCGCCCAAAGCTAAATTTTTTAGCCATTTTTCACCCTGATAAAGAAAATGAAAAGAATGATAATCAAAACCATAATAATTGGATCCCGACAAAAACTCCTCCCCTGGATCTTTCTCTGCGGTAAAGCCTAAAAATAGCCTGCGATCTAAATTAAATTTATACTGAGTGTAAAGTTTATAAGGATCACCAAGAAATAAGTTCTTATCCCCTTCTTTATTTAAATAGCCTCTGCGTTTTTCCAGTATTCGTTCAGCTTTAACCAATAATTGATGCGAACCGTAATTTACTACCTGCCCAGGCTTCAAATCAATTATTGATCTTCCCCTGTTTTCATCTACAGGTGATACTTCTGTAAAAATTCTGAGCTTACGCACCAGTTTTTTGTCAAATCCAAAAACAACCTGTAATTCATAAATTGACTGAAGTGCCCCATTTCTAGAAATATAATCAAGAAGACTTTGAATTTGAAAACTATTCAACAGGTGTAAATCATTCAAATTAGCTTCTGTTGCATCATTAAGATTAAGTTTATTTTCAGAAAAGAAAAAAAGATCTCTAAAAATTTCTTCTGCAGAAGATTTGTTTTCCTCTTCAGAGACAATATTCTCCGTTAAATCTTCGATAATTTCTCTAATATCAGAGTTCTGACAGTACAAACTCTGAGAAATTGAAAGAAACAGAAAAACAAACGAAAACAAACCCATTTCCTTCATAATCAAACTATAGATTTACCTGTAATGAAAAATTTGGCACATACCCAAGTACCTGATGCCTGTAAAAGGCCAGATCAACAATAAAATTATTCAACTGATAACCCATGCCAAAAGAAAAAACCACTGGATTAACAATAACTCCTGCGCGCAAATTAAAGTTTTTCAAAAAGGAATATTCAAGTCCCGTTTTGACAGAGGAATTGTGCTCACTTTCTTTCTCAATTTCAAGTGTCGTCATCACCCGGGAATCAAATGAATAAGCACAGCCAAGCCGAAAAACAGATGGAATATAAGCTTTAGGATAACTATAATAACTATTCGCTGGATTGTAAGCATGAACCCCAACATATAACTCATCAAATGGCTTATACAGGATACCAGCCTCAAAAGTAATCTGCGCAAGATCATCCTCAACTCCATGAATATGTGTGGAGTAATAATCAATCTGTACACCCAGGGAAAAAGACTCCCCAAGCAGCTTACCAAAAGCCAAACCGGCCTTTATTTCATTGTACTTTGAATAACCGTAATAGGTCCCGCTTGAAGCAAAAGTACCAGTTGAAGTGGGATAAACAAAGGCAACAGACTGATAACTCATTTCCCTGATCATTCCCATATTATGATAGATTCCTGCTGACATTTGATTAATATATGCCAGTCCTGCCTGATTATTAAATACAGACCAAAAATCAGGTAACATCACAGTAGCATATGCCATAGCCGCTGAACGAGCCCCTGATGGATATTTTTTATCGCTGCCAAAAGTGGGAACAATCAGCAATACCAAAAGTAATGCTAAAATAGTTCTTTTCATAAGTTTCCAGAAAAATGATGTATGAAGATAAGTATAAAATAATAATAAACAAAACAACTAAAAAGAATTGAACAGAATGACTTTTTTAACAGGAATCAAAAATTAGTTGCATCCCTAAAGCTGTTTTTATTTTATTTGATAATTCTGCACACCAAATTCTGAAAAGGTTATTATTCATAGATTTAACATAAATAAAAATGAAACATGATATGTCTCATTCTAAATTCTTTATAAAAAATGTATATTTGGCATTTCGTTTCTAAGCTAAAAAAAATGAAAAAAATATTTTTTATAATCCTGGTCTTTCCCTTTTTATTTTCATTTTGTTCGAATAAACAGGATTTAGAAAAAGAAAGACAAGCTCTGCTTGAAACAGATAAGGCTTTTTCGAAAAGATCTGAGGAAGTGGGTAATCACCAGGCTTTTCTTGAATATGCAGCCCCGGAAGCGGTATTGCTTAAAAGAAATTATTCACCCATTGTTGGAAGAAGAGAAATCAGAGAACACTTTAGTAATCAGAGTGATTCCAGCTATACTCTCACATGGAACCCTTCTTATGCTAAATTGGCTGAATCAGGAGATATGGGATACACTTATGGTGTTTATACGCTCACGGCTAAAGAACCGGAGAAAAAGAAATATTATGGAACTTACGTTACCATTTGGGAGAAAAACAAGAAGGGAAACTGGAGATTTCTGCTGGATTCCGGTAATAGCGGAATACAAAACCAGGATAAAAAAGAAAATTAGATATTCATATTAATAAAAAGCCCGGTTTTAGGGCTTTTACTGATAAGATAAAAAAAATAAATAATGAGTTTTAAAAATTTAAAAGATGCATTCTATGCATTCAACGATCTGAGGATACTTATTATAGGAGACGCAATGATTGACTCCTATCTTTGGGGAGATGTAGAGAGAATATCACCAGAAGCACCTGTACCAGTAGTTTCCAGAACTGAAAAGGAAAGCAGGCTTGGTGGCGCGGCTAACGTCGCTATTAATATTAAAGCGCTAGGGGCACAGCCTATACTGGCTTCAGTAATTGGAAATGATGATCGCGGACACCTTTTTAAGCAACTACTGACCAAAAGACAAATGACCAAGCAAGGGATATTCGAATCAAACTCCCGCGTAACAACTATCAAAACCCGAATTATAAGTAATCACCAGCATCTTCTGCGTGTGGACGAAGAGGAAAATGAACCTCTTGACAAAGAGACTGAAACAGCTTTTCTTAACCACCTCCTCTACACGCTGGACCATGAAAAAGTTGACGCAATTATTTTTGAGGATTATGACAAAGGAGCCATCACTCCGGTTATTATCGAAGGCATTGTGAATGAAGCTAATAAAAAAGGAATTCCTACCCTGGTTGACCCCAAGAAACGCAACTATAATCATTATAAAAATGTTACGCTCTTTAAACCCAATTTTAAAGAACTCGTACAGGGACAAAACCTAACCATCAATAAAAAAGACAATGAAAAAATATTCCTGGCTACCCAGCTTATGCACAAGGAACAAAACATTGAGTGGATGATGGTAACGCTTTCAGAACATGGAGTTTTTATAAGCAATAAAGATACCTACAAACAAACTCCGGCCAGAATAAGAGATATCTCGGATGTTTCAGGTGCGGGAGATACTGTAATAAGTATTGCCGGCGCTTGT
The DNA here is from genome assembly GCA_964461045.1 of uncultured Bacteroidales bacterium. Classification (GTDB taxonomy): domain Bacteria; phylum Bacteroidota; class Bacteroidia; order Bacteroidales; family UBA12077; genus JAGXLC01. Next base: position 60,843 of record CAYWSJ010000003.1, read on the forward strand.
CTGGCTGTAGGTCTGTCTCCCTGGATAACAGCAGAATTAGCAAATATCGGAGGAGGACAGGTATGTGAAAGAGCAGGAGTTGTTCCGGTTGATAAAGAAAAATTACTTGAAGAAGCGTATGAGGCAGTTAAAATCGAATCCCCAATACAATAAATTCTGTTTGTGGCCCTGAAAATTTATTAACTTTCCTTGTTAATAAATTGTTAATAACTGCAAAAATATTGTTCACAAATCTTGTGGTAAAGTAAAATTTATCATCCATAAAATTGTATTTTTGAGAGAGGCTAAAAGAAGCCTAAATTTAATTCAGTAACCACAAAATCAATTATATGGGAAAAGTAATCGCTTTAGCAAATCAAAAAGGTGGAGTTGGAAAAACAACAACGGCAATAAATCTGGCAGCTAGCCTTGCTGTTCTTGAATATAAAGTACTCATAGTAGATGCGGACCCACAGGCAAATGCTACTTCCGGAACAGGCTTCGATATACGTTCCATAAAAACAAGCATCTATGAATGTCTTACTGAAGACATTGATCCTAAAAACATCATTCTTCAAAGTGATACCGAAGGTCTGGATTTAATACCATCCCACATTGACCTTGTAGGGTCAGAGATTGAAATGCTGGATCAGCCAAATCGGGAATACATGTTGAAAAAGGTAGTTGACAAAGTAAGGGATGATTATGACTTTATACTCATTGATTGTTCCCCTTCCCTGGGATTAATTACAGTAAATGCACTCACTGCTGCTGATTCTGTTATTATTCCGGTTCAGTGTGAATATTTTGCGCTTGAGGGATTGGGAAAACTGCTGAATACAGTAAAAATCATACAAAATCGTCTGAATACCGACCTGGAAATTGAAGGTTTCCTCCTGACAATGTATGATGCAAGATTAAGACTTTCAAACCAGGTAGTGGAAGAAGTTCGGAAGCATTTTCAGTCTATGGTCTTTGAAACAATTATTCAAAGAAACATCAAACTTGGAGAATCACCAAGTTATGGTAAACCCGTTGTAATGTACGATGCCAAATCAAAAGGTGCTGTAAACCATCTTAACCTGGCTCGGGAATTACTTCAAAAAAATGACCAGACAAAGATTAAAAATGAAGACAAAGTAATGGAATAGTATAGATTATATTGGTAAACAAAATCCAACGAAAATGGCAAAAAGAAATGCATTAGGAAAAGGGCTTGGAGCATTGATAGAAGACGCAGGAAATTCAGGAGATTTTTCCGGGGATACTGTTAATGAAATAAAGATTGACTCGATTGAAGTAAATCCTTTCCAGCCCAGAACAAATTTCAACGAAGAAGCACTCAATGAATTAGCTGGCTCAATAAAGGAAATAGGTGTAATCCAGCCCATTACTGTAAGAAAAGTTGATGAAAATAAATATCAATTAATTACAGGAGAAAGAAGATTCAGGGCTGCAAAAATTGCAAATCTGCACAAAATACCGGCTTTCATACGTACTGCTGATGACCAGGCTATGCTGGAAATGGCTCTCGTGGAAAACATCCAGAGAGAAGACCTGGATGCCATTGAAGTTGCCATCAGTTACCAGAGGCTGATAGAGGAATGCCAGTTAACCCAGGAGAAAATGAGTGAAAGAGTTGGCAAAAAAAGAGCCACCATATCAAATTATTTAAGATTACTGAAATTACCAGCTGAAATACAACTGGGAATACGTGATAAAAAAATCTCAATGGGCCATGCCAGAGCCCTGATAAATATAGACGATGAAGAAAAACAATTAAAAGCCTATTATCGTATTATTGATGAAGGACTCTCAGTGCGCAAAACAGAGGAAATCATCAGAGAACTAAACCAAAAAAGTACACCTAAAAAATCTACTCAAAAAAAGCAAGAGCTTCCTGAGGAATATCAACAGGTTAAAAAACACCTTTCAAATTTTCTGGACACAAATATTGACTTTAAAAGAAGCGGAAACGGAAAAGGAAAAATTATTATTCCTTTTAAATCTGATGATGATCTTGAGAGAATTATGTCAATTCTTGGACAGGAGGCAAAATAGGAAATTCGATCACTCCTGAAATAATAGCTACAATAACTGACCTGCCAGATGCATCCGGCAGGTTTTTTTTATTCCTGATAAACTCAGTTCGTTTTAACAAAATAGTTTCTAAAAATATTATTAAAAGTACGCGTATTTATACCAAAAATGAGCATATTTGCGTTAGAAAATTTCAGGAAAAACGCAGCGCTGAAATAAAAAACTACTTGTAACGTGGGCTTGATATAATTACGAGCTTCTGTGGCCTGATATTAAAATAGTTATAGCTTTCAGCAAAGAGCTGTAAGAATATCAACCATATATTTATTCACCTTAAATCAAACATAGGTGCTTTTAATATTAGAGGATTAACCAGGTATGAATAACAGTAAAAATAAAATGCTAACTAAAATAGGCGGAATCATTATTATTTCAGCTATATTCTCTTTTCTTAGTATTTCCTCTTACGGACAAAACTCTTCTGATATAGAAATCAAGGACACAATAAAAAAATCAGAACAAAAATTTAAAAAACATTCGCCCAAAAAGGCCAGCCTAATGTCTACATTCCTGCCGGGTTTAGGACAAATATATAATGACAAATACTGGAAAGTGCCTGTGATCTATGCTGCCGAAGGAACCCTGCTGTATTTTTACCATTGGAATAATATACGTTATATCGAATACAACAAAGCCTATATTGATATGGTAAATGGAAGGATATCAGACTACAAGGGTGTTACATCTGCAGAGCGCCTCAAACAAGCCAAAGATTATTACAGAAGATACAGAGACTTGAACATTATTGGAATGTTTGCCGTTTATATCCTGAATATCATTGATGCATCAGTAGATGCTCATTTATATAATTTTGATGTAAGTAAGGATCTATCCTTAAAAATTCAACCTGCAACAATATATACGGAAAATTCACAAACTTTTACTGGTATCAGTTGTTCTATTTCTTTTTAATATTTTATAATTTAGTCTTTTTAAAACTTTGAATTTATGAACCAATTAGCCCGGTTAACCATCATTTTTGCCTTGTTGATCGCAAACACAGGAATCTTAGCACAAGAGCCTGACCCAGAGCTGGAAACAAAAAATATTGAAGAAAATTTCGATAAAAACCTTAGCGAAGTCCTTCATAACTGGTATCTTAAAAGTATGATAAAAGATACAACCCTTACTGCCACTCAGGATACCACAATTCCAATATTTCCCGATTCAGTGTACCTAAAAAGGATTCAAAATATTCCTTCAGCAATAGAACTGAATTATAACAACATTGTACGCAATTTTATTCATGTTTATTCTAAAAAAAGACGCGAAAGAGTAGAAATCATCCTGGGACTCTCCAACTACTATTTCCCCATATTTGAGAGGATATTTGATCAACATGAGCTTCCACATGAATTAAAATACCTGGCCATTATTGAATCGGCATTAAATCCAAGAGCTGTTTCACGCGCCGGTGCCACAGGAATATGGCAATTCATGTATGGCACAGGAAGAATTTACGGTCTAACCATTAACTCTTTTGTTGATGAACGCCGCGATCCAATAAAGTCTACACAGGCTGCTGCTGAATATCTGAGCGACCTATACAACATTTTCGGGGAATGGGACCTGGCTATTGCTGCATATAACTGTGGCCCAAGAAACGTAAGCAAAGCTATATACAGAGCAGGAGGTAAGAAAAATTTCTGGGATATCTACTATTACCTGCCACGGGAAACCAGGGGATACTTTCCGGCATTTATTGCAGCCACTTACATTATGAATTACCATGAATTGCATAACATTCACCCGCGTCCAATCGATCTTCCTATGGTGACAGATACAATTCAAATCAATAAAAAACTGCACCTGAATCAAGTGGCCCAGGTACTCGGAATACCACAGGAGCAACTGGAAGATCTGAATCCACAATACCGGAAAAATATTATTCCTGCTGTAAATACAACCTTTTCACTAAAGATCCCTCTGGAAAAAACAAAGCAATTCATCAGCATGGAAGACTCAATTTATAACTATAAAAAAGAACACTTCTTTGAAGATAAAATCATTAAAAATCCTCGTAGCACAAGATATGTTCACCAGGCTCCACGAGGAAAAGCAAAGCTGTACTATCGCGTAAAACCCGGCGATAACCTTGGATACATAGCAGAATGGTACGATGTAAGAGCCTCTCAATTAAGATACTGGAACAACATAAGGGGTAACCTTATTCGGACAAACCAAAAACTTGTCGTGTATGTTCCAAAAAACAAAGTAAATTATTACAAACCTGTTAATTCATTGAGCTTTGAAAAAAAACAAAAACGCATCGGACAACCGGTTGAAAAAAAGAATACAGCTATCAAGAAATCAAAACCAAACGATAATTACATCTATTACAAAGTAAAAAATGGAGATACTTTGTGGGATATTGCAAAAAAATATCCGGGGGTAAGCCAAACCGACCTTATTAAGCTCAACGATCTAAACAACGCCAGAAATCTAAAGGTTGGACAGTATCTGAAGATCAAGAAAAAAACCTGATTAACCTAAAATTTTTACAGATTTATCAAAGCCGCTTAAGAATTAACCTTACTTTCTTCATAGATTAAAGTAAAAGTATTAATTTTAGGAAAATGGTTTTATGCCAATATGTATTGGGGACAATTAAATTTATCGATCAGGAATTAAATTTTTAACAGTAAAAATTCAATCAGAAACACAACTAAAAAAGGGAAATCTTAAATACGGCTGTTTTGTGAAAAGTGAAGGCATATTGGCAAATTATATAAACCAACAAACAGGCTGATGAAACCATATAAAATAACACTTTTTTTGATCGCCTTCTTGCTTTCAATAGCATTACTTGCCTTTTTTATGCCCAAAAAAGGAATACAGCTTACTGATGACATTCATCTTGACTTTCCTACATTAAAAGAGATATACCAAAAACCTGAAGATCAATACAAAGACATATCAGAGATTTTGAATCCTGTTATGGATAAAGGAGATAGCCTCGTTCTAAAACCTGACGAAAAGAAACAAGATAGTCTCCAGACAGATACTATAAAAAAAGACAGTATTGGCAGAGTTGAAAGAGATAAAGAGAAACAGGATACTATAAGATATCAAAAGCCAGAAACACAAAAAGCTGATCTTAACCGGAATTTACAATATCCCGGGGGAGACAAATCAATCCTATACCCACTTTTCACTGCACTGAATGAAGAAACCAAAAACAAACTTATCAGAGTGCTTCACTATGGCGATTCTCAGATAGAGGGTGACCGAATCACCTCTTACCTCAGAAATGAAATGCAGAAAAAATTCGGTGGTACTGGTTTTGGGATGTTTCCTGCAAAATTGCCCTTTAATACTACTATCTCAATGAAATACGAAGCTTCCAAATCGTGGATTCGTTATACAACAAAAAACATAGGGAACTCCTCCCTTCCGCACAAGAAATTCGGGGTGCTCCTCTCCTTTTCAAAGTTTTCTCCGATTTATAGCTCTTACCAGGGCCAGGTGTACGAGGCAAGCATAGAACTGGAAAAATCTCCAATTGGTTATGAAAGAAATGCAGAATTTAACAAATGTCGTATTTTCTATTCCAACAACGACAAACCTTTTATTGTTAAACTTTCCGAAGAAGGAGAGATAAACGATGCAGACATGATCCCTCCTACAAATCAGTTAAAAGATATCACATGGACCGTCGACCCTGCATCAGATGAATACACCCTTCACTTTCAGGGGGTACACAGTCCGGATATTTATGGTATTTCTATGGAAAGCAATACGGGTGTGATGATCGATAACATACCCCTGAGAGGAAACAGTGGTACCGATTTCACAAAAACCAATATGAAGTTCTACAAAACCATGGTGAACAGTCTTAATGTGAAAATGATCATTCTTCATTTTGGAGTAAACGTAGTCCCCATGATCAGAGAAAATTACAATTTCTACAAAAATTCCTTGTATAAACAGTTAATAGCATTAAAAAATACAAATCCTGAATTAGCCATAATTGTCATGGGAGTATCTGATATGTCGAGAAAAGAAGGTAGCCGCTATGAGTCCTACCCTAATATCGAAAAGATCAGAAACGCACAAAAAAATGCAGCATTTAAAGCAGGTTGTGTTTTCTGGGATACCTATGAAGCGATGGGGGGTAAAAACAGCATGCCAAGCTGGGTATTTGCAGACCCTCCGCTGGCAAGAAAAGATTTTACTCATTTTACCTACAGAGGATCAAAAGTGATTGCTAAACTGTTTCACAAAGCTCTCATGAAGGACTATGAAGAATTCATGTTGATACAGCAGGAAACAACAACTGCTGCAAAACCCGACAGTTTATGAAACAATCTATTTCCAAAGCTTTAATAATACTATTTCTGATAACCTGCATTTTTCAAACATCTCCTGCACAGTATAACTATTCTCAATATAAATTTTTAAATTTACCGGAAAACAAGTTCAAACATTTGAAAGATTCTACAAACTTTAATAAAGTAATGAATCAATTTCAAGCAATTTGCCTCGGCAAAAAAAAGCAGATTAATATTGTCCACATTGGGAATTCTCATATACAGGGAGGTTTTCTGACCAACGAACTAAAAACAAACTTTCATAACTATTTCTTAAATGACACAACGGCTCATGCAGGTTTTATTTTTCCTTACCAGGTAGCAAAAACCAACACACCGGCCAACTATCGATCGGTAGCTACAGGAGAATGGAGCACTCATAAGGCTACAGAAGCGGATTCTTCATGCTTAATTGGAGCATCCGGAATCAGCATTTTTTCACATGATACTTCAGCAACAGTCAAGGTGAATCTCCAACAAGTAAACCCATTTAAAAACCCAGATTTCTCAACCATGAGAGTTCTTTGTGAAAACACAGAAAATTCCTATAAAGTAGAATTTAGTCCGAATGCAAATAAAATTATTAAAGATTCACTGGGTTATCTTGTTCATTTTTCTGAATTGTCGGACTCAATTAAAATTTCAATCACTAAAAAAAATAACAAAGATTCTTCAAAATTTATTTTACACGGATTCATTCCGGGAAATTATTCTGCAATAAATTATTATGCCCTGGGAGTGAATGGAGCTAAAGCAGAATCCTATCTTAATTGTTCTCTTTTTCAGAAACATCTGGAAATTTTATCACCAAACTGGATTATCATCTCTCTTGGGACAAATGAAGCTTACAACAGAAAATATAAAAAGGAACAGTTTACAAGACATCTCGGTGAACTGATAAACAAAATCAGGGAAATAAATCCAGAAGCATGGATCTTGCTAACTACCCCCGGAGATGCATTAAGAAGCGGCCGGCTAAAAAACTCCAATAATAAAATTGCCGGAAAAAATATCATCCATGTTGCTAAAAAACAACACTGCAGTTACTGGAATTTTTATAAAGTTATGGGGGGAGAAGGCTCGATTGAGAAATGGTCAGAAAATAAACTGACAGCCAGAGACAAGCTTCACTTAAATAAAAAAGGCTATATCCTGAAAGCAAATTTATTTTTTGATGCTTTTCTTGAAACTTTGCTCCCACATCTGAAAGAACAAATCTCAAAAGAATAAGCCCGGGTGGAATATTTAAAAGACATATTTACATATTCCAGTGAAGAACCTATGCTCTTCACAAGACTTTATTTCTGGGTGTTTTTTACGGTTCTGCTGGTTTTTTATAGTTTTCTCTACAAACACAAAGCGCTGAGGAATGCTTACCTGTTTCTGATGAGCCTCTTCTTCTATTACAAATCCGGGGGGTATTTTTTCTCACTGCTCATTTTTTCTACTATAGCTGATTATACTTTGGGACATCTTATTTACAGGGCCCGGAATCCATTAAAGAAGAAAGGATATCTTGCTACCAGTGTCATTATTAATTTAGGAGTTCTCTCCTACTTCAAATATTCGTACTTCTTTACAGATATGGTTAACCGGATCTTTAATACAGATCTGGAAGTAGTAAACCTGCTTGCCAAATGGTCGAACGAAATTGCCGGAACGGGTTTTGATATCGGAACCATTATCCTGCCTGTAGGTATTTCATTTTACACCTTCCAAACCATTAGCTATACAGTAGATATTTATCGGAATAAAGTCAAGCCGGTGAACAATATCCTGGATTTTGGATTTTATGTCTCTTTCTTTCCCCAGTTGGTGGCCGGACCTATCGTTCGTGCAGCCGAATTCATCCCTCAGCTTAAGCAAAAGTTCCAGCTTACTTACCGGGAGTTCAGCCATGCACTGTTTCTAATCCTTAGCGGCCTTCTGAAAAAAATGCTCATTTCAGACTATATCTCTATTAACTATGTCGACAGGGTTTTTGATGCCCCAACTGCCTATTCGGGTTTTGAAAATGCACTAGCTGTATATGGTTATTCTTTGCAAATTTATTGTGACTTCTCAGGATATACAGACATTGCAATTGGAGTGGCGCTGTTATTAGGTTTCCGGTTACCCATAAACTTCAACTCTCCATACAAAGCAAGGAGCGTAACCGAATTCTGGCACCGATGGCACATCTCACTCTCCTCCTGGTTAAGAGATTATCTGTACATTCCACTGGGAGGAAACCGGAAAGGAGAATTACGCAAAAACGTCAACCTCATGATTACCATGCTCCTGGGGGGCTTATGGCACGGGGCACACCTCAGGTTTATAATCTGGGGAGGCATTCATGGAATCTTCCTGGTCATACACAAGCAATGGCTTAAGATATCAAACTACCTGGCGGAAAAAATGAACCTGAAAACTTTCTCCGGTCATAAACCACTGAATCGTTTTTTATCCGTGTTTTTCACATTCCACATTGTCACCATTGCCTGGATATTTTTCCGGGCACAGGACATGCGAAGGGCCAAACTAATGTTCAGCCAAATATTTAATAAATTCAATGCAGGGCTTATCCCTGATATTATCTCTTCTTACCAGGAAGTTTTCTTCATCATTGTGGGTGGCTTTATACTGCACTGGTTACCAGCCAACTTTAAAGAAAAATACCGGGGCTGGTTTATACAATCACCTCTCTGGGTGAAACTCATCATCGTGGTAGTGATTGTTTTTGTAATTTACCAGGTTAAATCCTCTGCCATACAGCCGTTTATATATTTTAAATTTTAGGAGATTAACCTTTTATCAAAAAATACCTAATCTGAAAAAATATTTTTTTATAAAAAAAGCCTTACCATCCTGAAAAAAAGGGGAGGGCATTGTATTGGTAATAATAATAAAAACACAAGTAACTAGCATTTTACACAAATATTAAGTAATTTGCTTTCAGGGCATAAAATCACTTCAAAAATCGGGATTTCATTTCCTGAAGTCTGTGTTATTTATTCAGCGAAATGAAAAAAAAATTTAAAAGTAATTTTAGGATACAAAGCATTCATAAAATGACAATAGAATCAACAATTCATATTATCATAATTGCAAATGGTTTTCAAACTGACTATTTACTAAACTTCGTAACTGCATTGTCAGAAAATTGTAAAGTTGTTTTTATTTGCTCAGATAACATGGAAAAAACCAAATTTAATACAAATGTTGTTGTTAAAAATTTGAGAGGCGATCATAATCCAGATGTACCATTAAAAAATAAGGTGATTCGAATTTTAAAATACTATTACAAACTTTTCCGGTTTATACAAAAATCTAAAATAAAAGTAGTGCACATTCAATGGCTGCGGTTCTATTTGATTGATGGTCTGCTTTTCACCCTTTTTGCCCGTTTAACCGGAAAAAAAGTAATATATACTGCGCATGATGTCTTACCTCACGACAGGATAACATTAATTAACAGATTGATTTTTCGACTAATCTACAAATCTCAAAATGTTATAATTGTCCATACTTCATTCTTAAAGAATCGTCTTCATAAAGAGTTCAATGTTGCCAAAAATAAAGTTCATTTTATTGAACATGGTGTTTACAATGTAGCTAATTCAAAAGAAATTACTTTTGAATTAGCAAGATATAGATATAATTTATGCAAAGAGGACTTTGTTGTTTTGTTTTTTGGCAGAATTGCTAAATATAAGGGGGTTGAACTTATTGCTTCGAATATTAACAGATTCAGCTATAATAATAAAAATGTAAAATTAATAATAGCCGGTGAAGTATCGAAAGATTACGAAACTGAGTTTTATAAGTATTTTAAAACCATTGACACTTCGAATATTATTAAGAGATTTGGTTTTATAGAAAATCAAGAAGTCGAATTTTTATTTAAATCTTCAAACGTAACTGTATTACCATACAAAGAAGCAAGTCAAAGTGGAGTTCTGTTTCTTTCTTATGCATACGGTACTCCGATAATTGCTCCCCAAATCGGGGGGTTTTCAAACTATATCATACATAACAAAACCGGATTGTTGTATAATCCTGATGTCGAATCCAGCTTTTTTAGTGCAGTCAGTAAAGCAATTCAAATTTTCAGTAACCTCAGTACTGAGTCAAGAAACAGCATAAAAAAGTATGCATACAATAATTTCTCATGGAGTGCGAGTTGTAAAAAACTAAATTCAATATATACGAAATATCAATAGCTATGATTGCAAATGATTGTCCGTATATCTCAGTTATTATCCCATCATATAATTCATTTCGTACTATAAATAATACGATTGAAAAAATTATTGATCAAAACACTCGTAATTATATTCTTGAAATAATAATTGTTGATTCTTCTGAAGATGAAAAAACAAAAAAAACTCTTGAAAATATTAATTGTCCGTTTGTTAAAATAATAAATTCAGGTAAAAAAGTTCCCCCGGCGCTTCAAAGAAATATTGGTGCATTTAATGCAAAAGGGAAACTGCTCATTTTTATAGATTCAGACGCTTATCCTGCTTCCAACTGGCTTCGTGGCATACATGAAGCATATATAAACGGGTTTATGATTGGAGGAGGCAGTTACATGATTGATAATAACCAAACTAAAATAAATCATATTGTTGCCCAATATTATTTTGAGTTTGGTGAATTCATTCCTGTAGGAAGAATAAGGAAAAAAAAGATCTTACCTTCATGTAATTTATTTTGTGACAAAGAACTATTCATTAAAGCAAAAGGATTCCCTGATATAAGAGCAGCTGAAGATTCATTATTTGGTATCATAATAAACCAGTTTGCAACCCTGTACTTTTTCCCTGATATAAAGATCTACCACACATTCAGAGAAAATATAAAAGAATCACTGTTGAACCAGAAGCTAATAGGGAAATATGCTATTATATACCGCAAATTTTGTTTCCCATACCTATATGGAAATAAATATCTTATTTTAAGTATATTCCCTTTTATTTTTCTTTATAAATTTTTCAAAGTTTACTTTAGACCAATATTCCATAATCCTGTCGATTTTCTGAAACAAAACAAAGTCTTATTCAGGTTTTTACAGTGTTTAACTTTCTGGTCGTTAGGAGTTATGCAAGGCATCTTAAATAATACCCAGGTAAATAAAAATTACAGAGTTCAATTAAAAATAGGCAGAAAATGATTACTTTAGCCGTTAGTTTCAATATTTCTAATACTTTATAATGTTATGAAAAAAATTATTCTTATATCGTTCATTACTCTTTTTGCTGCAAATCAAATTTTTGCCCAGGAAGAAAAAAAATTTGAAGTAAATGCAATGGTTGGCATGCATCATTATTCCAGTTCATTTTTCCATGCCATAAACACTGTTACATGGGTTCAGGATCCTGCCGGTAACTTCACCGACTTTTCCGGCTATGGTACCAGTATCTTGCCAGCAGTGAATGTAAGTTATTATTTTAACACAACCCTGGGTGTTACTGCAGGGATTACTCCCATAACTGCAGAGAATGATCTATATGTTGATGATGCCACAGGAACGTATTATGATTATTCTGCAGATCAGTTTAATATTAACCTGGGCGTTTCAGGCAGAGTCTTTTTTGATGGAACACCTTTATCCTTAAATATGGGTTCCGGATTCATCTTTGCTCCGTTTGATATCTCACAAAATATTGAATCAAGTGCAGGGGGAAGTTACCTTGAAGGTTCTGATGTTGGTGCCGGCTTTTACGGAAATGCTTCTTTCCAGATCAAAATTTTCTCATTCATGCAATACAAAACACAATTTTCCTATAGCTATATTCCGGCTTCAATTACGCTTAATGACACTGATGGTAATGTAGAACAAAATATAAACAATTTAAATGTGGGTGGAATTACTCTAAAAACAGGATTTTCTTTCCATTTTTAGAGGAAAAAAGGAATCCCAAACAATATAAAAGTAATTCTGAGCAGATATCTCATCCTTATAGATTTTAACATTATTCAGAGAGCCTATCTCCTTTTATGTAATTATATCTCTTAATTTACACTTAAAAGTAGATTTTCTCATAAATAATACTTATTTTAGTTGTTGAGGACAGAAATAAGAGGGACAACGGGCTCCTTTTTCTTTTTTTATACTTTTAATAATTATTCTTATGGAAAAAGTTATCAAATCAATAAAAAAGATCGATGATGTTTTTATTATTATTGGTATTATAGAGGTTTTCCTCTGGGTATTGGTATCATCAAGTTTTTTTGCTGCTTTTATTGGCATATTAACTATTTATCCGGCCTATATGGCGCAGAAAAAGCAAAACTACAAATGGAATTATTTCCTGGGCATCCTGTCAATTGTCAAATTTAATCCTTTAACCCTGGCAATTCTTTCATTTATATTCAGTGATTTGGCATACAGGTTTAATACAGCAGGTTTTTACATCTGTATTATTCTCTCTTCGCTCGTTTTCCTTGCTTCATTGATACTCGGAATTATTTTACTGGTTAAAACAGCCAGATTTTATAGACTTCAAAGAACATAAATCAATTAGAAAAATTAAAATTATTCATTTAAAACAAAATCAGAATCATGAAAAAGTTAACAATCACCATCTTAACAGGAATTTTCACATTGTCACTAGCCTCTTGCGGAGGATCAGGAGACAATAAAACAAAAGACGATGCTTCAAACAAGGTATCAGAAGTAAAAAAGGTAGAGAAAAAAGAAGAAAAAAGCGAAAAGTTATTGACTTTTCAATTAAATGATGAGAAAAAAACATACAAAACAGTCCATTTCAGACACAACCGTATGGCAGACGTTGTTGAGATAAGTGCATTTGAGGAGGGCAACAATGAAAGCGTATTCTCCCTGGATTTTAAAGGAACCGAATCAGGGAAAATGAAAGAACCCAGTCTGAGCATTGATGGTTACAAAGTTGAGGAGGTATCAGGAAAAGTAACTTCCATTAAAACCGGGAAAAAACAATACAGCCGGGGGATTTCTATTGAATCAATTAAAGGAACCTTTCAGGCCAAAGTGAAGAAGGAGGACGGAAACATAGATCCTAAGGGTGAAACCATAGAAGTAAAAGGAAATTTCCAGAAATAACATTTAGAATTTAAGACATTATAAATCAACAAATAAGGGAGAGACTATGAAAAAGATATTGATTACCTCAGTCATGTTTTTGGCTTTTTCCATACTGGCGTTTGCACAGGTAGAGAATACAGCCAAAGAAATTTTAAAAGCATACAAGAACAGAGACCTTGAATTATTGAAAAAGAATGCATCCGGTATTCTGAAAATGACCATCAAAGATGGTTATTTTGAATCCAATGATCTAAAGGATCCCATTAAAGTAGTTGACAACTGGGATGGAAAAATACGGGAGATAAGGTATACAGAAGAAAAAGTAATGGGAAGGACTGCACATATTGCAGCAGCCTATTTTGCAGACCACCCGGATAAAGAAAATGAAATTTACTGGGTTGCGTTATCCCGTATGGGAGGAAGTGACTGGGTAATGTTTGCAAAGGGTCTTATTTCTGACAAAAGAACGGAATTTGAAAAAATGAGTCCGTCTCTGACAGGTGCGCAAAAAAACAGAAAAGCCAGAGAAACAAGAGAAAAGTTCTCTGTTGAAATGGCCAATGGAGATACTTTTGATAAAGTATCGACCAAAAAGATTGAAAAGCTAATTAATAAACTTAACGGAGATAATTTCTTTATAATTCTAAACAAGGGGGATAAAGATTTTCTACAGGCTGCTTATTCAGAAAACGGATATTCTGTCCAGTATAAAGAAAACAACAAACAATACGAGGCAAAAGAAGTGCTGGATAAGGCCAAAACCATAAAACTATTTAAGTCCTACTTTGATTGCGACAAGGACTGGAAAAAAGACATAAAATGGAAATCTTACTAAAACCTAACTTTTAATAAAAGAAATGCTATTAAAAAAAACAGGGTACTACACAGGAATCATTATCTGTGTAGTACTTTTCAATATTTTTTTCATTAATAACCTTCCGGCACAGGAAAATATTGAACTGGAAGAAATAAACCTGATGGATACCCTTGAATACGTATCTTTTAATGTCAGGGAAGTTTTCAACAAAAATTATCCCCCGGAAAATTTATTTGATGGAAACATGAATACATGCTGGGTAGCCGGTTCTGCAAATAAACCGGGGAATTCATCATTATTCCTCCAGCTCGATACAGGAAATCACACACTGAATATTTTTCCGGGTTATGGAAAAAGCAAAACACTGTATAAGCAAAATGCCCGCCCAAAAGAGATCAAACTAACTGTTTATCCCGCTTATTCATGGGGAGGGTTCGCCTTTAATTATGGAATGAGCTATCTGTCAGCTAAATTCCCTTTTGAGGTAACCTTTCATATCCCGGACACCTTTGAATTACGACCCATTCCCATTGATTTCCCCGAGGAAATGCTCAAACAGTTCAAAAAAAAGGTTCAGAAAAAATACAGAACCAGCAATGAATTTCCACTTGAAATCAGTACCATGATTCTGAAAATAGAAATAATGGGAACCTATCCCGGCAGCAAATATGATGACATATGCATCTCCGAAATATTCCTCAACGACCGTTTTGTACAGAACAGACCAATATCTTTTCCCAAAATAAAAAAGGTGTATGAAAATGCAGAACAAAATGCAATCCTACTGGATGATTCCGAAAAAAATGCACAGGTGGTTTTTAAAGATACTTCTAAGGTAGTCCAGCTCTTAGAAGTATCTCCGGATAAAAAATGGGCCATCATGCTCACCATGCCGAATGAAACTGAGGGAAGAACTGAAACCATCTACCATCTCCTGGACCTGGTCAACCGGGAAGAAGTGACAAATCAAATTGAAAGAATTACCAGAGACCAAATAGATTTGGGCATGACTTTTAAAACCGGGAAATACGGAAAACTATTCCTGGATTATTATGAAAGTAAAATAGAATTGAAATAAAAAATACATTTTTTTAAATTTATCCCAAAGAAGACTACACGTTATGAAGACACAAAGATTTTTAATCCTTATCGTTCTTATTTCTATCCTGAGCGGATGTTTGCCCTCGCTAAACCCCATCTACACTGAAAAAGACATTTTTTTCAACAAAAATCTGGTTGGTACCTGGACTGAAGCAGATAAGGAAAATGAAAAATGGACCTTCAAAAAGAATGGTGAAAATAAATACAAATTGACTTACCTGGAAGAAGGCAAAAAAGCATCTTTTGATGCACATCTTGCAAAAATTGGTGAATATAACTTTTTAAACCTTTACCCGAAAGATCATGCTTCGGAAAATACACTCTACCAATGTCATTTTATCCCTGTTCACACTTTTTCAAAAATAAGAATTGACAAAGACAAGGTTGTAGTGAAAATGGTGGATCCGACCTGGGTAGAAGAAAAAATCATGAAAAAAGAAATTGATATCGAACATGCATTTTCTTCAAAAGGAAATTTGTTACTTACAGCCTCTACCAATAAATTGCAGGAATTTGCTTTAAAATATGCTGAGAACGAAGAAGCTTTCCAGGAGCCAATTATTTTGAAAAGAGAAAAACCATTAAGGGAAAAGGAAAGGATTACTAAAAAGAAAATAAAATAACCTGATTAAAACACCGGTTAAACTTCAAAAAAGCCGGAGAATATCCGGCTTTTCCTTTTTCTGTAGAATGTTTCTGTTTACTCTTCTTTTTGTTTTTGTTCTTCAACGTAAGATTTAAAATCCTCTTCTCCCCGGTCCTTCCAATATTTACCAAAAAGCTTCCAATCGGTTCCTCTGTTCTTATGATGAGTGATTTTGTCGTTGAAAAAACGGTCAACAAACTTTGGATGCTTATTACTGTTGGCATGGTGATCGTGACCGTGATGTTTAAATCCTCCAAATATCAAACGTGCCAGGATTACTATTCCTACTGCCTGCCAGAAGGTAATCTGACCCAGGCCGAAGATGGATGGCATCAGCCAGTTCCAAAGGAGCATTACAAAATAGCCAAACAAAACGGCCAGTGCTCCTACTCCAATTACACCTATAAGCGCCATCAGGACAAATTTCAGTCCTCTTAAAAACGGGTTCTTTTTTTTGCTTATTACTTGTTCCATAGTTGTGAATTTTTATTGTTTAATTTTTTAATACTGCCTTTCTCAAACACCGAACAGATCTTCCGGATTGATCCACTCTTTAAGTTTTTTTACAGCCCTGCTTTTCCTTGCCAGAAGAGTCCCGATTGGGATATTCCATTTTTCTGAGAGCTCTTCGAATGTATGCCCTTCAAACTCGGTTTCGATGATCACAGCCTGCTGGTCGGGTTTCAACTTCTCAATAGCTTCCATTAGCACAGCTTGAAACTTATAGGGATCAACAAAGCGGTTTTCATCTTCCTCATAAAAAGATTCGGCCACATCTGTCAATTCGGTTGCTTCATCAAGCGTTTTATAAACTGAATATCGTTTCCTCTGATGGTCTATAATTTTGTTTTTGATTGCCCTGTAAACATAACCTGCAACATTTTCCACATAAGCATCAAAGTCAATTTTGTTGAAGATGTTCAATGCCACATCCTGTATGATGTCTTCTGCAGAAACCCGGTAATAGGACTCATCAAGCCGTCCGCGAACAAAGTTCATCAGGTTTTGATACTCCTCTTTGAAGAAGTCTTTTATCAACCTATTTGGGCTTTTTGTTTTCATCTCATCGAAAAAGACGGTAGTTTTTTCTCTTATTGCAATTTCAAGAAAAAAAATGAAGAAAAAAATGCCTGCCAGCACATATCCCTGGTTTTGCAAACAAAACAGGGCAGACTCAATAAAGCCTGCCCAACCAAAAAAGCCAATCTAACTAAAATCTTAGAACTATGATCTGAGAATATTGGTTTCTTTGCTAAAATACCTTACTGAGAATGATATAGCTGCCACAGCAAATACAATCAGTGAAGCATAAACAATCGCCAGCAGGCTGAAATCAATCGTACCTGCAACTATCTCTTTTGTTGCCAATGCAATATTTATTACAGGAATTACAGCTGTTTTTACATTCAGCTCAATTCCCGGCAACATACCGATAATAGCAGGAAGAATAACTATTATATTAAGGGGTGTAATTATGGATTGTGCCTCTTTGAATGACTTTGCATAAACTGTAATTGGAATAAGAATACCTGCAAAAAAGATTGTCAGAGGAATTAACATAGACAGAAGCAATAAAATTGTATTGGCTGAAAGCATATCCGTTACCACTTCTGTAAGTTGTGAGGGCAATGCTTCTGCAGAATTCAGGCCGAAAAACAAGCCAACTATAGCCAGCAATGCTGAAAAGATTCCTGCCAGAATAATCACCATCATTTTACCTGTTAAAATTTCCATTCTGTACACTGGTGTCGTAAGAATCGTTTCAATAGTCTGTCTCTCCTTTTCACCGGTAAATAGATCAATAGCAGGATACATTGCACCAATGAAACAGAAGATAATGAACACATAAGGAATTAAACCACCCGCAATCTTACCTATTTTTTCCTGCGTTGTGGAAACATCATTTCGCTTTATTATAACAGGATCAATAACAGACTTATTAATTTCCAGTTTGCTAAGACGCTCATTTACAATTTCCTCTTCGTACTGCCTAATTAGTCCAACAATTCTTTCTTCTACCTGCTCCTCTGTTGATTCAAAATAAAAACCCACCGAAGTTTCTTTCATCGAGTCAATCATAGAATCAAACCCGGAAGGAAAGATAAGGACTGCATGAAGCGTATCTTCTTTTATTATTTTTGATAATGAATCTCTTTGTTGTAATTCAATCAGTGCAAAATTTTCATTTTTCTCTAAATAATTCAGAAGAGTTTCATTCCCCGAAACTTTATTATACCCGATATTGAGTTTTCTTTCAGCAGCTTCTTTCATTGAACTACTCTGTATATTACCAACAAAAGAAAAAATAACAGGAAACAAAAGTAACGGAACAACGATCATAACCAACAATGTTCTTCGGTCTCTTAAAGTATCCTTAAACTCTTTTTTAGCAATGGTGATTATATTTTTCATAAAATCTATATTTTTCTAATCCTTATATTTTTTTCAAACAGATAATTTACTTAACTGGCTTTTTCACTCTCTTCTACCAGGCGGATAAAATCTTTTGTTAAACTATCGGTTTTCATCTGTTTCCTGAAGTTCTCCATCTCGTCATTGAACAGGATTTTTCCTTTATGAATAATAGCGAGCTCATCACAGAGCAAGTCAACTTCACTCATTATGTGAGATGAAAAAATAACCGTTTTATTATCCTCCTTACACTGCTGTATCATGCTAATTATGCTTTCGGCAGTAATTACATCGAGTCCGGCAGTAGGCTCGTCAAAAACAATCACTTCAGGGTCATGAATCATTGTCCGGGCAATAGAGACTTTTTGTCTCATACCAGTTGATAGTTCGCCAATTTTCTTTGAAGCAAAACTCTTAATATCCAACATTGAAAAAAGCTCATTTTTCCTGTTCTGAATATGGATCGAATCCATTTTATTAAGTTTCCCAAAATAAGTTACCAGCTCATCAGGTGTTAACCGATCATACAGTCCGGTAGTGCCGGTAAGAAAACCAATTTTCGATCTTACTTTGGCTCCTTCCGAATTCACATCATATCCTCCTACTTTAATATTACCATAGGTTGGTTGAAGGATAGTTGCTATCATTCGCAGGGTAGTAGTTTTTCCGGCACCGTTTGGCCCGAGCAATGAAAAAATCTTTCCTGGCTGACACTGGAAACTAATACCATCCACAGCTTTAACAACACCAGTAGCTGTTTGCATCTTTTTCCGCTGCTGCCTGGATAGCTTAAAAGTTTTTGTTAAATTATTTACTTCAATCATAATGATTTGAATATTTATTTTAATTCATTTAAATATTTCTCCAGAGAATCTAAATGTTTACCATAAAGCTTTTTGGTATAGAACCTTGTAATTGGCCTCAAGACAATAAAAAACATAATAACCCCTATGATCACAAGTACACCAAGACCTATTAATGGCTGAGCGGGGTTATCAACATAATCAATTAAACCTGCAATGGCCAATACCAAAATATAGATTCCATAAGTAATTCTGTAATAATACCTAATAAAAGTTTTAAGGTAGTTAACTTGTTTGGATAGCTTTTCCTGTAAGGGCAACCCTGTGTCTTCAAGTTTATAAATTCTTTTATAAACCACATATAAATATGCAAAAAATGCTGCCAAAGCTACCAGGATCACCACCAGTAATACCATCCTCAGACTACTATCTTCCTGAAACAAATTGCTGAAAAAAAAGATTAATAAAATTGGAACAGCCAAAATATTTATTCCAGCCTCCAGGAAAAAATTCCTCCTCAGTTTTCTAAGCGACTGATGACTTTTTTTCCTGATTTTTTTTATCAAATCATCCTTATCTCCAAGATCTTTATCCTGAAAGTCAGCAGTGTATTTTTTCCATTTTCCTTTTAAATTTTCAATATCCATCGGCAACCTTATTATATATTTTTTTCAATTTTTTCTTAATTCGATTAATTTTTACTCCCACATTTGTCCGTGTCATTCCTAAAATCTCTGCAATGTCATCATAACTTTTCTCTTCCATGTAAAGCATGATAAGCGCCTTCTCAATATCAGAAAGATAATCAATGGCTTTATATAGACATTCAATATCTTCAGAAAGGTCTTTATTACCAGGCTTTATCAAATCATCATTTATTGCTTCATCGGTTCGGTTGTTATATACTTTGTTAGAAGTTTTTCTGAATCCGGCAATCACAGTATTTAAGGCAACTCTGTACATCCATGTACTGATTTTTGATTTTCCTTCAAATGTAGGATAAGCTTTCCACAGGCTCAGCAGTATCTCCTGAAAAGCATCTTCCTGGTCGGCTTTATTTTTATGATAAATAGCCACGACTTTCCAGATCAGATCACGGTTTTCTTCTATCAGCTTTATAAACTCCTCTTTTGTAATTTTTGAACCCAAGATGAAGTAATTTTTTTACAATTAGTTGAGAAAAAAAACAAATTATTACACACGTACAAAATAAAAAAGGCGCTGTCTGATAAAATCAAAAGGCGCCTTTTTTGTTCATTAACAAAAAAAATTATGCATCTATATTGGCATATTTTGCATGTTTCTGAAT